>CACNYD010000001.1 GCA_902624635.1 uncultured Pelagibacteraceae bacterium
CGATTGTAGCAATTATTATTCCAAATACCCCAAATAAATTTAGTTTATCTTTTAAAATTATATATTCAAAAATAGCAATTTGAATTACTTCTGTTTTACTTAAGGATGTACCAACTACAAAATTTGAAAATCTAAAAAGATACAATAACGTTATTGTGAAAGTTATTTGAATAACAGACCCTAGAAAAGTATAATAAAAAAAATTAGACTGATTCAAAACAATTGAAATGGTATCAAAATTTTCAAAATTAAAAAAAAACACTATTAATGCGAAAGGTAATGCAAAAGCAAACCTAACGTAAGTTGAGGCAACTATTGAAAGATTTTTATTTAATTTTTTTTGTAATGATGTTCTTAGATTTTGAAAAAAAGCTGCCAAAACTGCAAAAATTGCCCAAACCATAAAATTTCAATTAACTCAAATTTTTAAAACAAAAAAATAACTCTATTAAAAAGTTATTTATTCTCCATTAACCACAGATTATCGTTTGCTAAAAGATAAATTTTTCCACTTACAGGGTGAACTTGTATATCTCTAATTCGTCCAATTTTACCTTTAAAAATTATTTCTTCCTCAACCTCTTTAGTATTTTTAAAAATTAGTTTTCTAAGAGATTTATCCTTTAATGAGGTTATTAATGCATGCCCATTCCATTCTTTAAATTCTTTGCCATTGTATATGGTAATGGCACTTGTGGCGATTGATGGAACCCAATAATGTATCGCTTTAGTAAATCCAGGTTTCCATTTTGGACCAATTTTAGTACCAGTATAGTTGGTTCCACCCCACCCAAGTATTTTCCAACCATAATTCTCACCTTTTTTAACTTCTCCAAACCAATCACCACCTTTTGCTCCATGGTTACTCATATAAATTTTTCCATCAAAAGGTGATAAAGTTAATCCTTGGGGATTCCTTACACCGATTTGGTAAATTTCAGGCAACCAATTAGATTTGCCCTCATATTTGGGATTATCTTCAGGAATACTACCATTTAAATAAATCCTTATAATACTTCCAGGATGTTTAGATGGGTCTTGTGCAATCATACCTTTGCCTCTTTCTCCTGCAGACGCAAAAAGATAGTCGTCTTTAATCGCAAGCCTTGATCCAAAATGATAACCTGAGTCTATTGGTGGATTTGCCTGAAAAATATTTTTAAAATTTAAATATTGATTATTAAATTTTGATTTTGCAATAGATGTACTTGTTTTCCAATTTCCTCTATTTTCTGAATAAGATACATAAATATAATTATTGTAATAAAGTATATCAAGTAAACCACCTTGACCATGTTCTAGAATATTCAAATTATGTTCTAAACTAGTAATCTTTTTTGATTTGATATTAAATAATTTTATTGAGCCATTTTTTTCTGTTATGATTAAATTATTTTCATCAACAAAAGTTGAACCCCAAGGATCCTTTAAGTTTACTAGTTTTTGAAATTCATAATTCGCGTAAGAAATATTTTGAAAAAAAACTATAAAAAAAAATAATATGAAAATTCTTTTCATATTAATTAGAATACTACGTCAAAACCCTCAAAGTCCGGGGGGCCTAAATATAAATCCCTATGCTGAGCAGCATTTTTATGGGCAAGTCTAAAAGCTTCAGATTTTGTCCAATTTATAAAATCTTCTTTTGAATCCCATGTGCTATGAGATGAATATAAAGAATATTCTTCATTTGTATCACCTTTAATTAAGTTAAAGTTTTTGAAACCTTTTACTCCATCAAGATGTGTATCTCTATTTTTCCAAACATCTTCAAATTCTTTTTCTTTACCCAAAACAATTTTAAATCTATTCATTGCAATAAACATAATTTCCTAAGATAATTTCGATCTCCCTCCGTCCACAGCTATAATCTGTCCAGTAACCCAAGAGCTATCATCTGAGATAAGAAATCTAGCCAAAGAAGCAGAATCTTTCCCCTCTCCTAATCTTTTTAGGGGATGAGCTTTAGCAATTCCCTCTGCGAGAGCTTTATTTTTCAACATAGGCTCGGCGATTTTAGAATTTGTTAAACTCGGTGCAATACAATTTACTCTGATATGTGGAGCGAATTCAGCAGCTAAAGAAACCGTCAATCCTTCAACAGCGGCTTTTGCAGATGCAATTATTGCATGATTTGTAAAACCTCTTTGCGCAGCAACTGTAGAAAATAAAACTACTGAACCTTTATTCTTTTTTAAACTATCTTGATAGCCTTTTATAATCTCGACTGCTGAATAAAGATTTAATTTCATACACTTATTAAAATCTTGTTCACTTACCATTCTTAAAGGTTTTAAATCAATTGAACCCACACAATAAGCAAAACCTTTTATGTCTGAAATATCATTTTTAACTTTCTCAATAAATCCATCTTGTAAAACGTCAGCTATTGTGAAATTACAACCTAATCTTTCAGAAATATTTTTAGTATCACTTTCATTTCTACCGACTAAATGAACTGAATTTCCTGAATTTACTAATTGTTCAGCTAAACTAGATCCGATTGATCCTGTCGCACCAAAAATAAGATATTTTTCTGACATAAAAAATTTAATTAGTTATATTTAATTATGAAGTTATTTTTTATACTGGGTAATCAATTATTTCCATCAAAATACTTGGACCGCTTCAAAAAAGACCACCTATTTTTTATGGCAGAAGATTATCAATTATGTACTTATGAAAAACATCATAAAAATAAAATCCTTCTCTTTTTATCATCAATGCGTTCACATGCAGAAACCCTTAAAAAGGATAAGTTTAAATTAGAGTATTTTAAAATTGAGGATAAGGAATTTAAAGATGACTATTTAAAGAAATTAAAAAAAATAATTAATTCGAAAAAAATAAAAGAGATTTCTAGTTTTGAAGTTGAGGATAAATTTTTTGAAAAAAAAATTGATCAATTCATTAAAAAAGAAAAAATTAAATGGAACATTGTTCAAACTCCAATGTTTTTAAACTCCAGAAATGAATTTAAACAATATCTGTCTAAATCAAAAAAACCTTTCATGGCAACTTTTTATAAGGAAGTGAGAAAAAAATCTGGAATATTGATGGGTTCCGATGGAAATCCTATTGGAGGTAAATGGAGTTTTGATGAGGATAATAGAAATAAGTTACCCAAAAATATCTCTATTCCAAAATTTCCAAAAATAAATGAAACTAATCATACTAAAAAATTAAAACCTATTATTGAAAAACTATTTAAAGATCATCCAGGAACAACTAAAAATTTCTGGCTTGCTACAGAATATAATGATGTGGTCAAATTATTAAATTTTTTCATTAAAGAAAAATCTAACTTATTTGGTGATTATGAAGATGCAGTTGATCAAAAAGATAATATTTTATTTCACAGTGCTTTAAGTCCTTATATTAACTTAGGTTTAATCACACCTGAATTTATTATCAAAAAAGTTTTAGATTTCCATAAAAGTAAAAAAATTAGAATAAATTCTCTAGAAGGTTATGTGCGTCAGGTTATTGGATGGAGAGAGTTTATGAGAGGAATTTATCAAAGTTACTCAAATGAAATGGAAACTGGAAATTTTTTTAAACAAAATCGTAAAATGAAAAAGTCATGGTATGAAGGTACAACTGGTTTACCTCCACTAGATTATGCAATTAAAAATGCTTTAAACCATGGATGGTCTCATCACATTGAAAGATTAATGATTTTATCTAACATCATGAATCTTTGCGAAATAAAACCTACCATTGTTTACAAATGGTTTATGGAAATGTTTGTAGACTCCTCTGATTGGGTAATGGTGCCTAATGTTTATGGTATGGGATTATTTAGTGATGGAGGAATATTTGCTACGAAACCATATATTTGCGGATCAAGTTATTTTATGAAAATGATGGATTTTAAAAAAGGTGATTGGTGCAACATAATGGATGGGTTGTATTGGAGATTTATTGACCGAAATAGAAACTTTTTTTTGAAAAATCCAAGGCTATCCATGATGGTAAGAATTTTTGATAAAATGAAAAAAGAGAGAAAAAAAATTATATTAGCAGAAGCTGATAAGTTTATTACACAGAATACATTTTGATAATATTATTTTTTAAAGATATAGATCAAAAGATTTATTAAAGTTCTTAATATTTCTAATTTAGGAATTTTTGAAATACCTTTTTCCCTATCTGCAAAAGTGATAGGTATCTCTTTGATATTGAAATTTCTCTTATCAATTTCAAATACAGTGCCCATAAAAAAACTATAACCACTTTCTTTCACATGATTAAGATGAAATCCTTTTAGTTTATTTATATTAAAACCTCTATAGGATGTGGTAAATTCATTACAGTCAATTTTTGAGAAAAATTTAATTACCAGATTTCCTAATTTGCTCATTAAGAGTCTTGAGCCTGTCATTAAACATTTTCCACCTTTAATATATCTTGACCCGATTACAAATGAACTTTTTTCAAGATTTTGAGTAAAATTTATTAATTCCTTTGGATCATGAGATAGATCTGCATCCATAGTAATCAGATAATTAAATTTTTGTTCGACCGCAAATTCATAGGCTAGTTTATGAGCTGTATCTAATCCCATTTTTTTTTCTCTAACAATTAGGTTAATTTGGTTTATCTCTTTTTTTAATTCTATTATTTTTTGTTGTGTTTTGTCGGGTGAATTGTCGTCAATAATTAATATTGAGGATGATGGTAGGCACTTTTTTATACCCTTTATGAGTTTCTCAATATTTTCAGCTTCATTATAACATGCCGTAAAAATTAATATTTCTTTTTCATCAATCATTTGTTATTGGATCTAATAGTGTATTTAAGATTAAGATATAAATAAATGGAAAAAAAACTTAACAAATATCTGTTTTTTTATCTGACTGTTTTGTTAGGTTTTTCATATTTTTTTTTATCTATAAAGTATCAAGTTGGAAATGACTCAACAATCTCTGAATGGCTAATAAATTATGAGGGAGGGTTCACTAAGAGAGGTATTATAGGTCAATCAGCAATTGAATTTTCAAGATTTTTTAATTCAGAATTAAGATGGACAATATTTTTAATGCAGTGCTTCACATATTCATTGTATTTTTTTCTTTTATATAATTTCTTAAAAAATTTAAAATATGAAAGAGTTGTTATTTTATCTATTTTTACCCCAATATTTATTTTGTATCCAATTGCTGAAATTGAGGTATTAGCTCGTAAGGAAATTATTGTATTTTCATTCTTTATAATTTACTCATTCGTGCCAAGGGTAAACCAATTTAAAAAAATCGCTTTTGTTATTTTTACTGTTTTTAGTGTTTTAGTTTGGGAACCAATTATATTTTTTTTCCCAATAATTTTAGTTTTTGAAATTATTGATAACAAAATCGAAAAAATTGATTTGAATTTTGCGAGAATACTATTTTCTTTTTTACCAAGTGTAATAATTGCGATTATTTTTATATTAGATCCTTTAACAAAAGAGGAACATAGATTAATGGGATCGACATTATTAAATGAGTTTGGAGAAAAATGTTATATGTCTTGTGCTTTACTTGGATCAAAATCTACAATTTTACAACAATTTGAGGGCAACTTTGGAAAATATTCATTTGAAGTATTTTTAAGATATTTTTTAATTATATTAATAGGCTTTTTTCCACTATTTACATTGATTAGAAATTCTTATTTAAAAAATAATAATTTATTATTTGTAAAATATTTTAAAAATCCACTAAACTTATTTTTAATCTGTTTGTCACCAGTGCCTGTACTTTTTGCTATGGCATACGATTGGGGTCGATGGGTTAACATAACCTATGTAATTCTAGCATTGATTTATTTTAAATTATTAATAGATAATCAATTCTTATTAAATTTTGAAAAATTAAATAATTGTTTATTTTACAAAATAAAAGGTAAATTCTTTATATTTTTTTTTGTTATATTTTGTTTTGGATGGAATCCCAAAACAGTAATTACAGGTGATGTAGCTTCTTTTCCAGGATATAGAGTCCCATATAAAGTATTTAAAATCTTATCAAATTGACAAAAAAAAACCTTCCCTCAAAAATTTGTCCAGCTTGTAAAAGACCCTTTATTTGGCGAAGAAAATGGAAGTTAAATTGGGAAAAAGTTAAATATTGCTCCAAGAGATGTTCTAGCAAAAAAATATGAGTTTAGGAAAATATAAATGGAAAAGTAGAATCTTACTTGTTTCTACTCCAAATTATAAAGATAGAATTTATTTAGAGGCGAAAAAAATCTATCAAGACAAAATAAAAGATTTTCATAAAAGATATGTAAAGTTAATTTGTAAAATTAATAAGAGGGAAAAATCTTCGGTTAATCTAATTGGTTTCGATGGAAAATCTAAAAAAATGATGAATAAACTCAATTATAAAATAGTGTTTAGAATCATAGACAAAATGCCACTAAGTAAAAAATCTAAACCTCTAAATTTATCGCTTTATTCAGATTATAATCCTAAAACTACTACTCAAGGGTTAGGATTTAAAAACAAGGAAAAAGCTCTTTACACAATTAAAACTATTAAAAAACGTTCAATTAAGTATCAGGTAAATGTCATCGCGACCATGATGGGTAGGGCAAAGAACCATCCTAATAAAACTGGGAATATGAGGGATGCTATAAAGATATTTGATGATTGGATGAAAAAATATAAAAGTAAAAAAAATGAAAATTAAGATAAATAAATATTTAAAAAAAATATTAGTTTTATTTTTTCTATTTACCCCAAATGCTCTGTATGCTGATTTTTTTGAGGATATTACAAACCAAATTGTTGATAATCCCAAAAGACTTAGTTATGGAGTTTCAGTAACCGACGTAAACCAAGATGGAAATTTTGATTTTGTAGTCACAGGTTTTGGTTATCTTAATCTCGCTTTATCTTACAAAGACGGAAAATTAATTAATATTGTAAATCAAAAAAAGTTTACAGATGAGTTTAGAAGAACAATTGGTGTAGCAGCATGTGATATAGATAAAGATGGATACGAAGAAATATATTTTCTTAACACTGATACTTATAGTGGTACAAAAAAATATTCAGATAGATTTATAGATTTAGAAAAAGATGAATATATAGATTTATTTGAAATTGAAAAAAACCAGAGGGACCTTAATTTAACTGCTGGCAGGTCAGTTGTTTGTGTGGATAGAAAAGGCGATGGAAATTACGGGGTTTATGTTGCTAATTATGGAGGACCAACAAGGTTTTATGAATATACTGATGACATAATAGTAGATAAATCTGAACAACTTAATCTTGCAAAGATTACCGGTGGTCGAGCAGTCGTTGCTGGACATATTATTTCTAATAAGATTGATGTGTTCGCCGCTAATGAGAGAGGAGCAAATTTTTTATATAAAAATAATGATGGTAAATTCTTAGATGTTGCGAATGAATATAGAGTACAAGACATTCTTCAAAATGGTAGAGGAACTGCTTTAACTGATATTTATTATAGAGGACGATTGGATATTTTAAATGGAAATTGGGGAGGATTTCACAGAGCTTATGTACTTAAGGGTAATATTTTCGAAGATATAGCCAAACCACCTTTTGATGAGCCATCGAGAATAAGAACCGTCATTTCAGCTGATTTTGATAATGATGGTTACGACGAAGTATTCATGAATAATATCGGTGAACCAAACAAACTTTTTAAAATTTTAGATAATGGTTTTATAGAGCAAATACCATTAGAGGTTGGCTTAGAGCCAAATGGATACGGAACTGGCGCAGCAGTTGCTGATATAGATAATGACGGTGTGCTAGAGTTGTTAGTTTCTCATGGGGAAAGTTTTGATCAGCCATTGTCGTTGTATAAAGCAAAAGTAAACCCAAAAAATAAATATTTAAGAATTAAACCTTTAAATAAATATGGTGCACCTGCAAGAGGAGCAACAGTTACATTAATTTCAAATTTAAGAAAACATTCTAAAACAATTGACTCTGGATCTGGTTATCTTTGCCAAATGGAACCAGTGGCTCATTTTGGAATTAGAAAAAATGAAAAAAATATAAAAGTTCAAGTTAAGTGGACAAATGGTAAAACAGAAACAATTTCTGTTAAAAAATTAAATAAAACAATTACCTTGAATCAATCAAACTAATTTAAAGGTTGAAGAACTCTATTTATAAAATGGATTACACCATTTGAGGCTTCAATATCAGCTGTTACAACTTCAGCTTCATTTATATAAACTATACCATTAACTTTTTTGATTGTTATTTCTTCGCCATTAATTGCCTTAAGTTTTATTTCACCATCTATTTCCGAAGAAGTTATTTTTTTTGAAAAGACGTGTCTTCCTAGAATATTTACTAGCTTTTGTTTATTCTCTTCTCTTAATAGGCCATAATATGTTTGTGCACTAATTGCAGCAAATGCATCATCTAACGGTGCAAAAACTGTAAATGGTCCGTTACCTTCTAAATTTTTATCTAATCCTGACTTAGTAAGAGTTTCGTTCAATTTAGTAAATTTTCCAGTCTCATTAAGTTTATTAATTATATTAGCAGTTGTAATTGTTGGTATTAAAATCATTACCAATAGAGAGATTATTGAAAAAATTTTTTTCATAGGAACTAATTATATAAAAATTAATAATTTAAAAAGTTAATTTGGTGCGACAAATGTTAAATGAAAAACTATAAATTTTCAATATTTTACACTAGAAAATAGCATCTATTAATTTACACTAAATTAATTATTGGAAAATTCTAATTGTAAATAAATGAGATTTATAAAAAATATTATTAAATTATCAGTTATTTTTACTTTAGTTTTGTCTTTTTCAAATATTTCAAGTTCATCAGAAAAAAATTATTATAAAGATTTGATAACTGATTGGTCAAGAATATTTCCTGATAAAAATAGAAACGCTGCAGGTCCAAAATTCTTTAAATACATAATTGATAAAGATATTACTTACAAAGATTTTATTGAATACAACAAATTATATTGTGCTGTATCTGGGTCATTGATTGATCCTAACAGTGAACCTGACTTTATATTTGTTAATGAGAAAGAAACTAAAAAAAAAATTTGTGGTAATTACTACAAATGTTGTATCCCATGTTCATGTGATATCATGAAATACTCGGAGGTCCAAAAAATAAAACATAAGTTTAGTGATGGCACAAAAGAGTTTTTTGTTTTTACGATTAAAAATCCCTGCAATAAAAAAGATTTTCCTAATAGAGTAAATAAAGATTATTTTTGCAACGGTGATAAGATTAATGATAAACAGGTTTACAGTATCAATGATCATATAGTTATAGGTTTATTGCATGATGGAAAAAATTGTGAAAAAGACGAAATTGATTTTGTTAAAAGTCACAAGGTTACTGGTAGATACTGTGAGTTAAGAAATAATACACCTTTAGAAAATTTAAATGCTGGTATGGGAGATATATTCATTAAATTAGCAAGATAAATTTTAAAAATTTTTGTTTTTATTTAATCAGTAAATTATTGTTATAAAAATCTATCTCGGTTAAAATATCTAATATTGAACATAATAATTTTACAACACATTAAAATTGAAGATCCAGGTTTTATAAAGGATTTAATGTTAGATGATGGTTTAAACCTTACCACCATTGAGTTAGATGAGGGTGAAAAAATTCCTGATGATTTAAAAAAATTTGATGGAATGTTTTGCATGGGTGGACCGATGGATACGTATATGGAAAAAGAGTATCCTTGGTTAATTGAAGAAAAAAAGAAAATCAAAGAATTCGTAGTAGATTTAAAAAAACCTTATTTGGGTTTCTGTTTAGGCTGTCAATTGTTAGGTGAAGTAGTTGGTGGTAAAGTAGTTAAATCAAATCCAGCCGAGATTGGTATCATGGATATAAATTTTACTGAAAATAAAAAAGAAGATACTTTATTTTCAAAATTTCCAGATAATATCAAAAGTTTACAATGGCATTCTTATGAGGTCCAAGGAATTGAAAAAAATCCTAATATTACTTTATTAGCATCATCACCTGTAACAAAGTATCAAATTTTTAAATATCAAAACCATGCTTATGGTATTCAATTCCACATAGAAATCAAAGATACAACAGTTAATGATTGGGGCTGTGTACCAGAATATAAAAAGGCACTTGAGGATCAATTAGGTGATGGTGCATTAGAGAAATTTGATAAATCTGCTAAAAATAATATGGAAGATATGAATAATTATTCAAAAATTTTATATAACAATTTTAAAAAACTCTTGTGAGTAAAAAAAGAAAAAAATTGAAGAAGAAAAATCCAATGGCAAAGTTATTACGTTCTCCAATGTTAAGAAATAAAATAGTAAAAAATAAAAAAAAAATTTATAACAGAAAAAAATTTAAATTAGATAATGAATAACAAAATTTTTGAGTGGGCAGGGGTTATTACAGCAATATTATATTCATTATTTGTAGCCATGAATATTGGTATAGAGTTTTTTGGTTTTTGTTTATTACTTATTTCTGCAATCTCAATTGGAATTTGGGCTTACAGGGGTGGTCATAGAGGAATATTATTTTTACAATTTTTTTATGCCACTGCAGCAATTATTGGGATGTTTAGGTGGTTCTAATTGAAAGTTGAGATTATTTTGGGAATATAATTTTTAAAATTAAAAAAACCTTTATTACAATATTGCCAAGAATATTGGTCAAGTTTTCTATACAAAAAGTCTAATCTTAAACTATTTGAATTTAAATAATCTAGATTTTCACCAACAGTTGGATATAAAGCAATAACATTATCATCTATATTTTTAATTTCACTTATATCCAATACTTCACAATCTATTGAATTACTTTTTAATCTTTTCTTTTGGTCATCAATTAAGAGTGATTTAAATTTTAAAACTTTTTCACTTAGTTTTATTGATCTATTTTCATTTTTATTTGAAATCATATAAATTTTTTTAAAATTGTTATTTTTAAAATCACTAGTTTCAAATGATAGATTATTTTCAAAAACTAAAAGATTTCTATCGTTTATGTTCTTATTATTAAAATTTTTTTTTATAATTGAATAAGTTTTTTCTGAAATTTTAGGAGGAGCGTTTTCGTTTAATTTAATATTGTTAAATTTATTATTAGTGAATTTTTTAATATTCCACTCGCTCGCTAAATAATGTTTTCCTTGTGTTTGAACTCCAGCTACCCATCTCCATCCAAGAGTATTTGATGCAGCATCACCATCATAAAGATGTTTCATAAAAAATTCTGCCCCTAGTTGCCAAGGTAGTTCTAAAGTAAAAATCCAAATACTAGCAAACCACATTCTTGTATGGTTATGTAAATAGTTATTTTCTTTAAGCTCAGTCACCCATTGATCAAAACATTCAATATTAGTTTTTCCATCAATTGCGTTTATGTAATTTTGATTATTATTAAAATCTTCTCGAATTTTATTTAACTCTACGAGATAATCTGTCCAAACGTTTGGTCGTAATTCCAACCAACCTTTCCAATACGTTCGCCATAATACTTCTTGAATAAATTTTTCATTTTTAGAAAAAGAAAATTTGTTAAGTGATTTTTCAATTACCTCTTTTTCGTTAACTACCCCATGTGAGATGTACGGAGATAAACCAGAAATATTAGTTCTATTTTCTGGCCCAAAATCAAAATTTCTTAACTTAGAATATTCGAAAAGATTATTTTCTACAAAATTATTTAATCTGTTTAAGGCCGCAACCTTAGAGGCTTCAAATTTCATTTTTGACTATTTTGATTTTTTTTTCTTTAGACCCAACTTGTCACTGTGTCTTAATCTTAAGATTACAATTGCTCCAGCAATAAGGACTATAGCAACAGCCTCATAAACAAGCGCCGCAGGATCCATTTCTTTTCCTTGAAGAATAATAAATCGGGCTAGAGCTGTAATTGCGATCAATAGAGGCAACGTAATACTTATAGATTGCTGATCCCAAAAAACTCTTACCATTGCTAACACTTCCAGGTATAGAAACATTAACAGTAGATCTGCTAGAGTTACTGATTGATCTACAAACATTTTTTTTATCTCTATTCCAACAGCAATCACCGTGCTAACTAAAATAATGCACATTAGAATCAGTTGTAAATTTTTTGTTATATTTTGCATTACTTATCCTTACTGAATGGTAGCCATTTTTCAAATACTGATTTTGAAGAACCGTCATATGGAATTGAATATGAATACGGATTTGGACTTGTTAATACTTCAATTCCTTTTGAAAAAACAAATATAAATACGATCACAAAAACAAGAACCATTATTTTGAAAGGGTCAAAATTTTTTGTTTTAAAAACACTAGCTGAATTTTCCTCAGCTCTGTGAAAATGTTTAAAAGTCATGTATACAGCAAATATCAAACCAATGTGAGCTAAAAAAAGTCCCGTCCAACCAAAAACAAAAGTTGTATATGAAAAAACATATAAACTAAAAACTGTGGTCCAAATAAAGCTTAAGACTAGTAAGATTTGTAACCTAACGGTTTTAGGAAGAGAACGGAGATCATTTTTACTATCATCAAACAAAATGTTTGCCGTGTCTCTCATCCAATTTTTTAATGATTCCATGGTTCTAAGATATAGCTTAAAATAAATTTAACAAACTATAAATTGTCCTAAAACTTATTAATATTACAGTTTTTTCTTGTGATAATTAATAAATCTTTCAACATTAGATTTATTAAATGTTTTATTTTCTTCAAATGAAACTTTTTTCATAGAGTATGCATTACTTTTTGTAATTCTTGATTGGATAGTAATGTTTCCTTTATAAAGTTTAAGTTTCACAGATCCATTTACTTTATTTCTTTTTTGGTCAATTATTTTTTGTAATTTAAATCTTTCTTTAGAGTACCAATAACCATTATAAATTAATTCAGCATATTTAGGCATGATCGAGTCTTTTTTGTGCATTGTATCCTTATCTAATGTTACTGACTCAATAGCTCTGTGAGCATGAATCAAAAGTGTTCCACCTGGCGTCTCATAAACTCCTCTTGATTTTATTCCAAGAAATCTATTTTCAACTAGGTCAACCCTTCCTATACCGTTTTTTCCAGCAATTAAATTCAATTTAGTTAGAATTTTCTCAGGATTTAATTTTTTTCCATTAATTCCAATAGGATCACCATTTTTAAAATTGATTGAAATAAAAGTTGGTTTGCCTGGTGCTTTTTCAGGAGAGGTTGTTCTTTGGAAAATAAATTCTGGAGCTGAGTTTTTTGGATTCTCTAAAATTTTACCCTCAGTTGAAGTATGAAATAAATTATCATCGACTGAAAAAGGTGGTGCACCTTTTTTATCTTTAGGAATAGATATTCCATGTTTTTTTGCATAATTGATCAAATCACTTCTAGATTTTAATTTCCAAATTCTCCAAGGAGCAACAACTTTTATTTTAGGACCAAAATAGTGATAACCAAGCTCAAATCTTACCTGATCATTTCCTTTTCCAGTTGCACCATGAGACACTGCGTATGCTTTAAATTTTTTTGCTACTCTTATTTGGTCTTTCGCAATTAATGGTCTCGCTATGGAAGTTCCTAATAAATAAACACCTTCATAAATTGCATTACCCCTCATCATTGGAAAGACATAATCTTTTACAAAAAGATTTTTTAAATCCTTAATTATTATCTTTTTAACACCAAATTTTTTGGCATTATTAATTATTTGTTTTCGATTAATCTCTTGACCTATATCTGCAGTGTAACAAATGACTTCTGCGTTATAATTTTCTTGAAGCCATTTTAGAATTATAGATGTATCTAACCCACCTGAATAAGCTAAAACAATTCTTTTTTTTGATTTCATTAATTAACTGCAAGCTTTTTTTGCAGAATTATAAGCTTTTGTGAATCCTAATAATGAATAATGATCAATGGTTTGTGATCCTTTTTCATTGTAGCCGGTAACCATAATTCTTGATCCTTTTTTCATTACTTTAACCATTATTTTTTCTTTTTTATTACTTGTCATCCAAGCAAATCCCTGTTGTTTAATATCAAATTTAAACTTGTTATTTCCAGAGGTTGCCAAGACAGTATTATTCTTGTTAAACTCATATCCAGCCGTTGCACTTATCTCATTAGAAATTTTTTCATTCGGTCTGAAAGTAACAAATAATCTAGCATCTCTTTTATTTGTTTTCGGTGCTTGTAAAACTGGAATAGATTGAGCAAAACAAACTTTTCCAGAACTTTCTTGGATTACTAACGTTTCCCAATCTTTAAATTTACCAACCTTTTTAATATCTGCTAAACTAACCGTAATTGGAATGATTAATAATAAAAACGTAAAGATAATTTTCTTAATCATGGACATGGATTAGGGTATTTTTTTTGAATTTTATTAATGTCATTTATTATATCATTGTTTAAATTTACATTTACACTTTCTATATTTGTTTTCAACTGTTCCATTGTCGTTGCTCCTATAATAACACTCGTTGTGAAATGTTGAATTTCACAGAATTTTAAGGACATTTGAGTGAAATCTAAATTATATTTTTTTGAAATCTTGTAGTATTCATCAATAGCTTTTTGGCCATTTTCATTTTTATATCTATTAAAATTTTTAAATAATTGCATTCTCGATTTTACTGGTAATTTATTATTTCTATATTTTCCTGTTAAATATCCAAATGCTAATGGAGAGTATGCTAACAAGCCACTTTGTTCTCTAACAGAAATTTCCGCTAAACCAACTTCATACGTTCTATTAAGTAAATTATAAGGATTTTGGACAGACATCATTTTTGGTAGGCCTTTCATTTTTGAAAGTTCAAGGAATTTAGATAGACCCCAAGCAGTTTCATTCGACAAACCCACATATCTAATTTTACCCTGGTCAATAAATTTTTTTAAACTTTCTAAAATTTCTTCAAAAGGTGTCCAATTTTTATCGTGTTCATCATGTTCATAACCATAATCACCAAAAAAATTTGTACTTCTTTCAGGCCAATGAAGTTGATATAAATCAATATAGTCTGTTTTTAATCTCTTTAAACTTTTATCTAAAGCTTCTGCGATCTTTTTTTTTCCAAAGCTATTTCCACCTCCCCTTATATATTTGTTAGATGTATTTCCACATACTTTTGTAGCAAGAACAATGTCATTTCTCTTTTTTGTTTTCTGAAACCAATTACCAATTATTCTCTCAGTTTCACCATAGGTTTCTTCTCTCATTGGAATTGAATATATTTCAGCTGTATCCCAAAAATTTACTCCTTGGCTCAAAGCAAAGTCCATTTGTTCAAAACCTTCTTTCTCTGAATTTTGTTCACCCCAGGTCATTGTACCGAGACAAATTGTACTTACATTTAGATCAGTATTTCCTAATTTTTTGTAATTCATCAGTATTTCACAATTAAAGTCATTTATTGTTTTTTTTGATATCTTGAATAATTAGCAAAAGATTATATATGTTACAGCATGGAATTTAATAAAAAAGGTATTTTAGGAAGAGCAAAAGCTGCCCAACAATCTGCAGCGATAACAGATGAAGGCTTAAGAGCCTACATGCTCAAAGTTTACAATTATATGGCATCAGGAATATTATTAACTGGTGTATTTTCAATTTTATTTTTCAATCTTTCTGGTGGTTACAATATTCAATTCAGTTCAGCAGGAATTTCAGGTCTATCCTCAATTGGTTACGCAATTTATGCTTCGCCGTTAAAATGGGTAGTAATGTTAGCGCCATTAGGAATTGTTTTTTACATGAGTTTCGGAATAAACAAAATGAGTGCAGCTAAAGCTCAAACTGTATTTTGGGTTTTTGCAGCTTTAATGGGGATTTCTTTATCTTCAATTTTTTTAATGTATACAGGTGGAAGTATAGCCAGGGTATTTTTTATTACTTCAGGTACTTTTGGTGCAATGAGTATCTATGGATACACAACAAAAAGAGATTTAACTAAATTAGGTTCATTTTTAATGATGGGTTTAATCGGGATTATCATAGCTTCACTGGTAAATCTTTTTCTTAAATCACCACAAATGTATTACATAATTTCTATTTTAGGAGTTTTAATTTTTGTAGGACTTACAGCTTACGACACTCAAAAAATTAAGAACATGTATGCTGCAAGCGACACAGGTGAGTTGATGGGTAAAAAAGCTGTGATGGGCGCGTTGACGCTTTATTTAGACTTTATTAATTTGTTTATTATGTTGCTAAGACTTTTTGGTCAAAGAAGATAATCTAAAGTTTTTTCCAATTAATATTTTTTAACAAACTATTCAACTCAGAAGAGTTTCTGAATATTTTTCCATTAGCATCAGTAATTAAGTATTTAAGATTTTTATTTTTTGGCTTAAAATTTTTGCAAATCTTATATAAAGCATTTTCTGTAGTATTTTTAAAAACACTAAAACCGACTTGTTTACTTGATATATTAAGCCCGTAATCTTTCCATGATCCCTCGGAGACCATTTTTGCATACAGGTCTAAAATAATCTTTAATTCATCTTTCTCAAAAAAATGTTTCTCTTCAATATTTTTTTTATTAACATTATCGATTATTAGACGTAAATTATTATTCATTTGTTTTATATTTATTTATTAAACTTATTTGAAAAACGGTAAATATAAATGTGATTGGTAATAATCCCCACACTTTAAAGTTAACCCAAAATTCCTCAGATTGAGTTCTCCAAACAATCTCGTTAAGTATTGCAAGACCAAAAAAGAAATATATCCATCTTTTATTCATTACTTCCCACCCTTCATTAGTTAGTGAGATAGATCCACCCATTAATTTTTTTAAAACAGGCTCATTTGTAAAGTATTTTCCAAATATTAAAGCAAATGCAAAGAGAATATTAATAATTGTTGGTTTAATATAAATAAAAATTGGATTATCAAAGTAAATTGTTAAGCCACCAAAAAAAGTTATTAAAACACCACTTAGCAAAGGTACTTTTGGTATTTTTTTTTCTAAAAACCAAACAATTGCCAATGCAATTATTGTCGCAACTATAAATGGAGGAATGGCAATTTTTAAGTCTTTTCCACTATCGTAGTAGTAGTAAAAAAAAATTACTAGAGGTCCAAAATCTGTTAGAAACTTTAAAAAAGATTTGTTCACAGGTAAGATATTAACATAAATAATATTTTCGTAAAAACTTTTAATTTTTCTTATTGATTTTTGTTTTTAAATACCCATACTAAACTCAATGGCAATTCAAAAAGCTAAATTTTCAATTGGTGACATAGTGAAACATAAACACTTCGACTTTAGGGGTGTGATTTACGATGTTGATTTTGAATTTAATAACTCAGAAGAGTGGTATCAATCCATTCCAAAAAATGTAAGACCTAGAAAAGATCAGCCTTTTTATCATCTGTTAGCTGAGAATGATGAAATCACTTATGAGGCATACGTATCTGAGCAAAATCTATTAGTGGATGACTCAGATGAACCAATAAAACATCCTCTGATTGAGGAAATTTTCTCTGGAAAAAAAGGATCAAGTTATTTCAAGCTATCTAATTAAATAAATCACTTTTTTAACACATTTAGTTCAAACCTTTGACACAGCAATGTGCTTTTCTTAGGTTAATTCTGATCAAGGGTGCTACTAATTTACCCTTCGTTATTATCTCCCTCTAGCATTCTTGATCAGGCAGTTTTTTCATAATAAAAATAATCTCATATATGTTTAAATATTTTGAACCAAGTAAAATTTTTTCAATAACATCGAAAGCTCCTAAGTATGTTTTATTTTTATTTATTGTCATTCTTTCGATAGGATTAACAGAGGCATTAATATTATCTCCTGAAGATTACAAACAAAGTCATTCTGTCAGAATTATGTATGTTCATGTTCCAGCAGCTTGGATTTCACTCGGAATTTTTTCTGCTATTACTTTTTTATCTATAGTTGGATACATATTTAAGATAAGAAATTTTTTTTTAATTGCAAAAAGTTTAGCACCCTCCGGATTAGTATTTAATATAATAGCTCTGGTGACTGGCTCAATATGGGGTAAACCTACTTGGGGAACATGGTGGGCTTGGGATGCAAGAATAACTTCAATGTTAATATTAGTATTGTTTTACATCATGTATCTTATTGCATGGAGAATCTTTGAAGATAATGACAAAGTGTTTAAAGTCACTTCAGTTATTACAATTTTAGGAATAATTAATGTTCCAATAATAAAGTATTCGGTAGACTGGTGGAATACATTGCATCAACCCGCTTCAATTAATATACTCTCGAAGTCGTCAATTCACATATCAATGCTCTTTCCTTTATTGACAATGACTGCGGCATTTGCCCTATTTTCTCTACTGATTTTTTTAATGAAATATAATACAGAACTGATAAAAATTAAAAATAAAGGGTTAGATAGATTATGATTGAAAATTTATTTTTTATGAATGGATACGGACTGTATGTTTGGTCAGCATTTTCATTTACTTTATTAAGTTTTTTGACACTTTTTTTAATTATTAAAATTCAATACAACAAAGAAAAAAATAAATTTATAGCAAAATTTGGAACATTAGATACTGAGAGAGCAGCTTTTGCAAAATCTCAAAGTATAAATAAAGAAATTTTGTCAAATACCTCAAACATTTAACTTTTGAAACATGTATGGGCGAAAGGTTAAATTAAGATTTTTTTTCATATTATTAATATTAGCAACCTTAGCATTATCCATATTTTTATTAATTAAGTCTTTAGAGGAAAATGTTATTTTTTTTAAGTCTCCAACAGAAATTAAAACTTTGAGTGAAATAGGTAAGCAAAAAATTAGAATAGGTGGAATGGTTAAAAAAGACTCTATAACTATAATTTCGAAGGAAATAAAATTTATTATTACAGATTTTAAAAATGAGATAAATGTTGTTTATTCTGGAGTTGTGCCGAATCTCTTTGCTGAGGAGAAAGGCGTTGTAGCTGAAGGATACTTAAAAGATAAAAATTTTTTTTTTGCTACAAAAATTTTAGCTAAACATGACGAAAATTATATGCCACCAGAAGTTAAGGCTGCATTAGAGGAGAAATAAATTTGGCTAGTTTAATAGGTTCTTATTCATTAGGTTTTGGACTTTTTTTTTCAGTTTTTATTATTTTATTTTCAGTAAGAAATTTAAGAGACACTGAAATTTTAGATAAAAAGATAGTATCTTTTACATTTATTCAATTTTTTTTTGTGGTCATAAGTTTCTTTGGATTAATTATATCTTTTATCAACTCAGATTTTAGTAACGAAACTGTTTTCAACCACTCTCATACGACCAAACCATTATTTTATAAAATCTCAGGAACTTGGGGCAATCATGAAGGCAGTTTATTGTTATGGTTACTAGTATTAACTCTGTTTATTTCAATTTTTTTATTCAAATCTAATCATCAGCCAAAAAGATACAGAATTTTTACTCTATTGTTTCAACAAATAATAATTATAGGTTTTTTTATTTTTTTGATTAAAAATTCAAGTCCATTTAATTATATTTTTCCAACTCCTAATGAGGGTTTAGGCCTGAACCCAATCTTACAAGATCCTGCTTTAGCAATACACCCGCCAGTTTTATATTTAGGTTATGTTGGTTCTTCGATAATTTTCTCATCAGCTCTCGCTGCTATGGTCACATCATATGTAACAAAAGAATGGGCAAAGCATATTAAGCAATGGGTTTTAGCATCTTGGGTTTTTCTTACATTAGGAATTTTACTTGGATCTATTTGGGCATATTATGAATTAGGTTGGGGAGGTTTTTGGTTTTGGGATCCAGTTGAAAATGTATCTTTAATGCCATGGTTTGCACTAACAACTTTACTTCATTGTATATTAGTCTTGGAGAAGAAGAAAATATTAACTTCATGGGCCATGATACTGTCTATCGCGACTTTTGCTCTGAGTATGAGTGGTACTTTTTTAGTTAGATCTGGAATTTTAAATTCAGTTCATACATTTGCTAATGATCCAGAAAGAGGTTTATTTATTTTAATTTTTCTTTTTACACTTATTTTTTTATCTATTTTTATTTTCATCTTTTTTCATTCAGACAAAGAAAAAATAGAAAATAATTTTTTTTGGTTAAGTAAAGAAACATCTATCTTAGTAAATAATTGGTTTATGATGTACTTTTTATCGGTAATCTTAATAGGAACAATTTATCCAATTTTTTTAGAGGTTATAACTGCAAATAAGATATCTGTTGGACCACCTTTTTATAATAAACTTATATTGCCTTTCTTAATCCCATTTTTACTTGCTATGGCAATTGGACCAAATTTAAATTGGATTAAATCAGAATTAAAAGACAAGTTTTATATGATCATATTTTTAATCATATCGTTTTTGTTGTCAGCATTTATAATTAAACAATTTAATATAAATTTTCTGATTAATACGATTTTGGTTTCTTCTGCTTTTTTTTTATTTTTTTCTACTTTGAGAGAATTTTTTGCGAAAAGATTTAAAAATTTATCTCAGAACATTGCTCATTTTGGTTTTAGCTTACTAATTTTAAGTATTTTATTTAATAATATTTTCTCTAATGAGGTTATTACAAATTTAAAAATTGGTGAAACGTTTAAGACTGAGAAATTTACAATAAATTTTGAAAATATTGACCAAGAAGATGAAAAAAATTTCAAGGCAATTAAAGGTAAATTTAAAATTCAATATTTGGATGGATCATCAGATATCCTCAATCCTGAGTTAAGAATATATAATCAACCAAATATAATTACGAGTGAGGCTGATATTAAAACGAATTTACTCACTGATAAATTCATGACAATGAACTATGTTCAGAATCAGGAATATTTCAATGTTAGATATCAAGTTAAACCTTTTATGATATGGATATGGATTTCAGTAATATTAATAAGTTTTGGTGGTTTTTTAAGTTTTTTTAAAAAAAGATATGAAATCTAAACTTCTTCCACTTATTTTAGTTTTAACTTTTTTAATTATTTTTGTAATTTTTTTTAAAAGTTTAAAAAGTTCAAATATTTATACTCCCAACACCACTCTGGAAAAAAAAATTCCATCATTTGACTTAAAATCTTTTGAAAATAATTCTATTATTATTTCAGAAAAAATTTTTAAGGATAACGAGTATTATTTTATGAACATTTGGGCATCGTGGTGCATCCCTTGTAAAGAAGAACATAAATTTTTAATGGAATTAAAAAAGGGTGGAAAAATAAAGTTAATAGGACTAAACTATAAAGATAATTTTAAAAACGCCTCAAATTTTTTAAAAGATTTGGGAAATCCATATAATATAATTGTTTCAGATAATGATGGCACCGGGTCAATTGAGTGGGGTGCTTATGGGGTGCCAGAAAGTTTTTTAGTATATCAAAATAAAATTATAAAAAGATTTATTGGACCAATTAGTAACGAGGATTTATTAGAAATTCAGAAAATAATTAAATGAAATTTATTTATATATTTTTGATTATAAGTGTTATTTTAAATTTTAATTTCTTAAAAGCAGATGAAATTAAAACTGAAAATAAGATAGCAAAAAATTTGAGGTGTTTAATTTGTCAGGGTCAATCTGTGTATGACTCAGATTCGGAATTTGCAATAAGTCTAAAATTAATGATTAAAAATAAAATTCAACAAGGTATGAGTGAACAACAAATATATAGTTTTTTAAAAATGAAATATGGAGAATGGATATTGTATGATCCAGTTTTCAACAGAAATACCTATTTTTTATGGCTATTGCCTATCTTGATATTCTTAGCTGGTGGTGCCATAATCATTAAAAGGTTTTATAATAAAAAATAATCTAAATTATTTATTATGATTTTAAAAAAAATTTTTTTAATTTTTTTAATTTTGACTTTACCCTCAAAATTATTTGGGGATACTAATATTGATGATAATAATCATCAGTTTAATCTATACTTTGGAAATTTTGATTTTAGTGACGATAAACAAAAAGCAACGTTGCTAGGTTTCCAGCATCAAAATGAAGACTTAAATAGAAATACATTTTTAGGAAATATTTCGCCTGTTACTGGAGGTTTCATAACCGAAAATTCCGCTGCATATATTTATACAGGTGTAGAGTGGAATATGGACATGGGCCCATTTTTTTTCACTCCAAGCTTTACTCCCGGACTTTACCATGAAGGGGATGGAAAGGATCTTGGGCACGTTCTTGAGTTTAAGTCAGAATTGCAGCTTTCATATAAAACTACAGATACAACAAATTTTGCTGTATCTTATAATCATGTGTCTAATGCAAGTCTAGGTGATAAAAATCCTGGGGCAAATAGTTATATGTTTAATTTCCTCAAAAAGTTTTAAAAAAAAATATGAATTTAAAAGATTGTCACAACTTTGGTGATTTTAGAAAGTTAGCTCAAAAAAAGCTTCCATCACCTATCTTCCATTATATTGACGGAGCGGCAGATGATGAAATTACATATGCTAGAAATACCAGCGCATTTGACGATGTAGATTTAGTTCCTAATGTTTTGAGAGGGGTTGAAGAAGTTGATTTATCTACTACGATATTTGGAAAAAAATTAGATTTACCTTTTTACTTATCACCAACAGCTTTACAAAGACTTTTCCATTACGATGGAGAAAGAGCAGTTGGAAAAGCCGCAAAAAAATTTAATACTATGTTTGGTGTTTCTGCTTTAGCCACAGTCAGTGTTGAGGAAATTTCCTCAATGATTGATACACCCAAAATGTTCCAATTTTATTTTCACAAAGATAGAGGTTTAAACGACTCTTGTCTGGAAAGAGCAAAGGCAGCAAAATTTGATGTTATGGCGCTAACTGTAGATACAATTACTGGAGGAAATAGAGAAAGAGACTTAAGAACAGGATTTACCTCTCCACCAAAGTTAACTTTAGCAAGTTTATTTAGTTTTGCTACTAAACCGATGTGGGGAATTAATTATCTAACAAAAGGTAAGTTTGAATTACCTCATTTACAAGATTTTGTGAAAGAAGGTACCGATGTTAACTCATCAATTGGAAATTATTTTTCAACTATGTTAGATCAATCTATGAATTGGAAAGACGCTGAAAATCTTTGTTCTAAATGGGGAGGTCATTTCGCTCTCAAAGGAGTTATGAGTGTAGAAGATGCAAAAAGAGCAGTAGACATAGGATGTACAGGTATAATGGTATCAAATCATGGCGGAAGGCAGTTAGATGGATCTAGAGCGCCTTTTGATCAACTTGCAGAAATTGTTGATGCAGTTGGTGATAAATTAGACGTGATCTGTGAAGGCGGAATTCATAGAGGCACGCACATGCTTAAAGCATTATCATTAGGTGCCAAGGCTTGTTCAGGGGGAAGATTATATCTTTATGCTTTAGCAGCTGGAGGTCAAGCAGGTGTCGAAAGAGCTTTAGAAAAATATAAAGCAGAATTAGTGCGTGATATGAAACTTATGGGATGTACTAAAATCAGTGATTTGAATAGAAGTAATTTAAGATTCAGAAAATAGTGGATTTAAAAGATTGCTATAATTTTAATGATTTTAGAAATTTAGCAAAAAAAAAACTTCCCTCACCAATTTTTCATTACATTGATGGTGGCGCTGATGATGAGATGACTTTAAAAAGAAACACTGAAGCTTTTAATCAATGTGATTTAGTTCCAAACATCTTAGCAAGTGTAGGTAAGCCAGACTTATCAACCACGATACTGGGAAAAAAAATTGATATGCCAATTTTTTTATCTCCTTGCGCGATGCAGAGATTATATCACCATGATGGTGACAAAGCTTCAGCTAGAGCAGCTGAAAAATTTGGAACTTTTTATAGTATGTCAACAATGGCAAATAATACTATAGAGGAAATTTCAAATATATCTGGTGGACCAAAATTATTTCAACTTTACGTCCATAAAGATCAATCAATAACAGATGATTTAATAGATAGATGTAAAAGATCAGGATTTAATGGAATGTGTTTAACTGTTGATACATTAGTTGCAGGAAATAGAGAAAGAGATCATAGAACTGGATTTACAACACCACCCAAATTAACTTTGCAAAGTTTGATGAGTTTTGCAATGCATCCTATTTGGGTCTTTAATTATCTAACACATGGAAAATTTAAACTAGCTAATGTGGCGTCAAAAACTGACAAAGGAACTAACATTGCTAAATCTGTTATAGAGTATATTAATGAGCAATATGATCCCTCAATGAATTGGAAAGATGCAGAGTACTGTATAAAAAAATGGAACGGTCCTTTTGCGTTAAAAGGAGTTATGAGTGTCGATGATGCAAAAAGGGCGGTTGATATTGGGTGTACTGCAATTATGATTTCAAATCATGGAGGTCGTCAGCTAGATGGATCTCGATCGCCTTTTGATCAAATAAAGGCAATTTCAGATGCAGTAGGAGATAAGGTAGAAATAATCTTAGACGGTGGAGTAAGAAGAGGGACACATGTACTTAAAGCCTTAGCAGCCGGAGCTAAAGCATGCAGTTTTGGTAAGATGTTTTTGTTCTCTTTAGCCGCAGGAGGTCAACAAGGTGTTGAACATTTATTAAAAAACATGCACGATGAGATTGAAAGAAATATGGTTTTAATGGGCTGTACAAACTTAAAAGAGTTGAATAGTTCAAAATTAATTTATAGAAATTAACAAAAAAATATAAAAAAAGGATTTTGTCATGGAATTAGCTAAAAGTTTAAATAGATTAGGAACTGAAACAGCATTCTCAGTTCTTGCTGAAGCAAAAAAATTAGAGGCCCAAGGTAACCCAATGATACATTTGGGATTAGGTCAACCAGACTTTAAAACACCAAAACATGTTGTTGAGGCAGCAAAAAAAGCTTTGGACGATGGCCATCACGGCTATGTAATGTCAAACGGAATTCCAGAATGCAGACAAGCTGTAACAAGATGGATTAAAAAACGTTATAGCGTCGATGTTGATTTTGAGAGAATTTTAATTATGCCAGGTGGAAAACCAACTATGACATATGCAATCCAATGTTTTGGAGAGCCTGGAGCAGAGATAATTCATCCTACACCTGCATTCCCAATATACGAGTCAATGATTAACTATACTGGTTCAACTGCAGTTCCTTATGATTTAACTGAGGATAAGGATCTAAAATTTAATCCTGAGAAAATTCTATCGTTGATTACTGATAAAACTAGATTGTTAATATTGATTAATCCAAATAATCCAACAGGAAGTTTTGTCGACAAGGCTGACATAGATGTATTAGCAGAAGGATTAAAAAAACATCCACATGTAACAATTTTGAGTGATGAAATTTATAGTAGACAAATCTTCGATGATAAAGAAATGCCTTCATTTTTCCACTATCCAGAATTAAGAGAGAGATTAATTGTACTTGAGGGTTGGAGTAAAGCTTATTCAATGACTGGATGGAGATTAGGTTGGAGCTTTTGGCCTAAAAATTTAGTAGAACACGTTAATAAACTTTTGATAAATAGTGTCTCTTGTGTAAACGCTGCAGCACAATTTGCTGGTATTGCTGCTTTAGATGGTCCAGATGACTCAATTAATGAAATGATGGTTAAATTTACTCAAAGAAGAGATTTGATCCATAAAGGATTAAATGAACTTCCAGGTGTAGAATGTAGTTTACCAGGTGGAGCTTTTTATGCTTTCCCAAAAGTAATCGGAACTGGTATGAACGGTGCAGAATTTTGTAAGAAAGCAATGCATGAGGCAGGAGTTGCAATAGTTCCTGGAACAGCATTTGGAAAAACTTGTAATGATTATGTTAGATTTAGTTTTGCAGCATCAAGAGATAATATTTCTCAAGCTTTAGAAAATATTAAGAAAATGCTAACTAAATAAGCTGTATTTTTGTTTGAATTTTTATTAATATTCTTTCAATGAATGAACAAGTACAAGCGGAATTAAAAAAAATATTCAACGGAAGATTTTCAACATCAATTTCAACAAGAACAAATTATGCAAGAGGGGAGGATACTTACGACCCTATCATGTCCAAAGCAGTTATTTTTCCCGAGACAAATGAGGAAGTGTCTAGGATATTAAATATCTGTAATAAAAATAAAATACCAGTTGTTCCATTTGGAACGGGAACATCATTAGAGGGTAATGTTGTAGGTAATGAAAAAGGAATAACCATCAGCCTTGAGAAAATGAATAAAATTTTAAGTGTCAATGCAGAGGATTTTGATTGTAGGGTTCAGGCCTGTGTTACAAAAGAGCAATTAAATGAATATTTGAGAGAGGACGGCGTTTTTTTTCCAATTGATCCAGGTGCAAATGCAGCAATTGGAGGTATGGCCTCCACTTCAGCTTCTGGGACAATGGCTGTAAAGTACGGTACGATGAAAACTGTAATTACCGGTCTAACTGTTGTTTTACCTAATGGTGATATTATTAACACGGGAGGCAGAACAAAAAAAACTTCAGCAGGCTATAATTTAACCAATTTATTTATTGGTTCCGAGGGAACCTTAGGGGTTATAACGGAAGTTCAATTGAGACTTTCTCCTATACCAGAGAGTATAATGTCGGCTGTTTGTCACTTCCCAACTTTGGAAAAAGCGGTACAAACTGCGCAACAAGTTATTCAGTATGGTGTCCCAATCGCAAGGATTGAAATGCTAAATAAAGATCAAATGGGAATAAGTATAAATTATTCAAAATTAAAAGATATTGAGGAAACGCCCACGTTATTTTTTGAATTTCATGGATCAGAATTATCTAACAAAGAAAATATAAAAATAGTTGAGGAGATATCTAAAGATAATAATGGTAGCTCTTTTAAATGGGCAAAAGATTTAGAAGAAAGAAATAAACTTTGGCAAGCAAGATGGGATGTTTATTATTCTGTCAAAGCTCTGATAAATAATGGCAGGGTTTACACAACAGATGTATGTCTACCTATTTCGAATATAACAGAGTGTGTGAATTATGCAGAAGAACAAGCAAAAAAATTTGGACTTAGAGCGCCAATGGTTGGACACTTAGGTGACGGAAACTTTCATGTATTATTACCTTTTGATCCTGAAAAAAAAGAAATGTATAAAAAAATAAGAGAGTTTAATGACACATTAATTAAAAAGGCTTTAGAACTTAACGGAACTGTTACCGGAGAACATGGTGTTGGTCTTCATAAAAAAGAATATCTTTTAAAGGAACATGGAGATAATATTCCTATTATGAAATTGATTAAAAGAAGTATTGACCAAAACAATATAATGAATCCAGGCAAGATATTTGATCTTAACTAATAGGTATATTTTATGAAAAAAATTTTGATTACAAGAAAATTAATTAAAGAGAGTGAAGATAAAGCTTCTAAAACATTTAATCCAATATTCAATTCTAATGATGAGCTATACTCGCAATCAAAAGTTATAGAGATGAGCCAAGGTTGTGATGGTATTTTATCTTCACTTACAGATAAGATGGATAAAGAAACAATAAACAAATTACCAGATACTGTGAAAATTATTTCAAATTTTGCAGTTGGTTTTGGAAATATAGATTTAGAAGCAGCAAAAAAAAGAGGAATTGCAGTTACTAATACTCCCGAGGTTTTATCAGATGCAACAGCAGAAATTGGTATTTTGTTAATATTAGGGGCCTGTAGAAGAGCTGCTGAGGGAATTGAGTCAGCTAGAGAGGGTGGATGGAAATGGTCTGCAGATTATCTAGTTGGAAAACAATTGACCGGAACAAGACTTGGAGTTTTGGGGATGGGTAGAATCGGTCAAAAAATCGCAAGGATTGCTAAATCATTAGGAATGATTATTCACTACCATAACCGATCAAAACTAAATGAAGAAAAAGAGCAAGGTGCTATTTACCATGATAGTTTAAAAAGTCTTTTTTCGGTATCTGATGTTTTATCTATTTGTTGTCCAGCAACAAAAGAAACTGAAAATATGATTAATAAAGAGACAGTTGAATATTTCCCTAAAGGAGCAGTAATTACCAATGTTGCAAGAGGTGATATTGTTGATGATGATGCATTAATAGATGCACTTAATAGAAGAAAAATTTATGCTGTAGGACTTGATGTTTATAAAAATGAACCAAATTTAAATCCAGGTTATTTAAAGATTAAATCAGCTTTTATTTTACCTCACTTAGGCAGCGCAACTAAAGACACCAGAATTGCGATGGCAAACCTTGCGATTGACAACATTGATGAATTTTTTAAGACAGGAAATTGCATTAACAAAGTTAATTAATTCTACTTCAGATTGAAATTTATTTTAATTCTGCGACAACTACCCCATTTTTTGGAAAGACTCTAAATTGATTCTATGCTTAAAATGCCAGAGTTAATTAACTTTAATAGGAGTAATAATGACGAAAGAAAATAAATCATTGAAGATTAAAACATCTTCAAGACGTAAGTTCTTTAAAACTGCCGCTAAGACTGGTGCTATAGCTGCAGCCGCTGTTGCAATGCCATATGTAAAAGCAAATGCAGCAACTACTTTAAAGATGCAAGCTGCATGGCCAAGTGGAGCTAACATCTTTTTTGAAATGGCTGGCGACTATTGCAACATGGTAAAAGAAATGTCTGGAGGTTCACTTCAGATCGATCTTCAACCGGTTGGTGCAGTTGTAAAGACTTCAGAAATCGGACAAGCAGTTAGTTCTGGTGTAGTAGATATGGGTCACTGGGTGACAGCATATTGGTATGGTAAAAATCCAGCTGCATCATTATTTGGAACTGGTCCTTCATACGGTATGTCATCTCAAGAAGTAATGGGATGGATGGAGTATGGTGGAGGAAGAAAACTATATGACGAAACTCTTGCAAAAGTAGGTTTCGACTACATTGGTTTTTTCCATATGCCAATGCCTGCACAGCCTTTTGGTTGGTTCAAAAAGAACGTAACTAAAGTATCTGATGTTAAAGGTATGAAGTACAGAACAGTTGGTCTAGCGACTAACGTTTTAACTGCAATGGGAATGGTAGTTAGACAATTACCAGGTGGTGAAATTCAGCCAGCTATGAAAACTGGTTTGATTGAGGCTGCTGAGTTTAACAACCCAACTTCAGACTCTCAATTTGGTATGCAAGACGTTTCTAAGCACTATCACTTAGGAAGCTTCCACCAATCTCAAGAGATGTTTGAAATACCAGTTAATAAAAAAACATATAATGGTTTATCACCTGCACACCAAGCAATATTGAAAAATGCTGCTTACGCTGCAAACAGTGATAACTACTTTAAAGCTTTAGTAAGATACTCAGCTGACCTAGCTAAGTTGATGAATGAGCATAAAGTAAATGTTTACCAAACTTCAGATGAAATTTTGGCTCAACAATTAAAAGGTTGGGACAAAGTAATTGGTGACTTTAATAAGAAAGATCCTTTCTTTAAAAAAGTTGTTGATTCTCAAAAAGCTTATGCGAAGAGAGTAATGAAGTACTTGCTGATGAATCAGCCTAATTACAAACTTGCATATGAAAATGAGTTTGGTCCAATTGCAAAAGTTAAGATATAATTAACTTTTATAAATTTTATTAAGGGGGCCTCGGCCCCCTTTTTATTTGATTAATTTATAACAATTCAATAAGAGTCTATATCTATGATGAGATCTTACATTAAATTCGCTGATCGATTGAGTGTCTCAATGGGAAAAGCATTCTCATGGTGCATAGTAATTTTAATGGGTGGAACTTGTTATGAAGTTTTTATGGCGTATGCTTTGAATGCTCCAACCCTATGGAATTTCGATTTTAGTCTTCAAATGTATGGAGCAATTTTTATGATGGCAGGTGCATACACTTTATGCACTGAAGCACATGTAAGAGGAGATGTAATATACAGATTATTCTCTCAAAGAACACAAGCTTGGATAGATGTGGTTTTATATTTTATTTTCTTTTTCCCAGGAGTTATTGCTTTAGCTTTTTACGGTTACGAGTATGCAGCATTAGCTTGGAAAATAAAAGAAACAAGCTGGAATAGTCCAGCTCAAATACAAATTTATATGGCAAAATCTTTGATACCATTGTCAGGAACTCTTTTAACTCTTCAAGGAATTGGAGAGGTATTTAGATGTGTAATATGTATTCAGACAGGTAGTTGGCCTGAAAGATCAACAGAGGGTGATGCCGAAGAAACAGAAAAAGTTTTAATGAGAACTTCACAAGAGGGAAATAAAGAAGATGCTTTTTAGTCTTACCAATCCAGAAGTAGCAATTATGATGATGGGAATATTCTTATTTGCTGTCCTATTAGGTTTCCCAATTGCATTCACTTTGATGGCTATGGGTTTAGGTTTTGGATACTATGCTTACTTTGATCCTACTAAAATGGAGCACCTATTTGACAATAGGATATTCCAACTTTTTGTTCAAAATACTTACACTGTAATGGATAATAATGTGTTGACTGCAGTCCCCCTCTTTTTATTCATGGGATATTTAGTTGAAAGGGCTGGTATTGTAGCTAAATTATTTTTTGCAATTAGATTAGCGTCTCACAAGCTTCCAGCTTCAATGGCAGTAGCTGCGTTAATTACCTGCGCGTTATTCTCAACTGCAACAGGTATCATAGGAGCAGTAGTAACATTAATGGGTCTTCTTGCTTGGCCAGCAATGATTAAAGCTGGTTATGATAAAAAATTTGCATCTGGAATTATTTGCTCAGGTGGTTGTTTAGGAATTTTAATTCCACCTAGCATCATGTTAATTGTTTACTCCGTAATTGCACAATTATCACCTTTAAGATTATTCGCAGCTGCAATTTTTCCAGGATTAATGTTAGCAGGACTTTACATAGCTTATGCAGTATTTAGAGCATGGTTAAACCCATCTATCGCTCCCAAACCTGCTGCTGAGGAGATACCACCAACTGCCGTTATATTAAAAGAGGTTCTCATTTCTTTTTTACCTTTGTTCTCATTAATAATTTTAGTTTTAGGAACAATTCTTGCTGGTATTGCAACGCCTGCTGAAGCTGCAGCCGTTGGAGCATTTGGATCATTGGTGCTCTCATATTTTTATAAAACTTTAAAATGGAAAAATTTTAAAGAGTCTGTGTTCCTAACAGCAAAAACTACAGCAATGATTATGTGGTTATTTATTGGTTCTTGGACATTTGCCTCGGTTTTTTCATATCTTGGTGGTCACGAAGTTTTTGAACATTTCTTTAAATCTTTAAATTTACAGCCTTGGCAGTTTTTAGTAATCACCCAATTAATTATATTTTTATTGGGATGGCCTCTAGAATGGACAGAGATATTAATCATATTTGTACCAATCTTTTTACCACTAGTTGAGTTTTTTGGAGTAAATCCATATTTTTTTGCAATGTTAATTGCATTAAATTTACAAACTTCATTTCTGACACCACCCATGGCAATGTCAGCATATTACTTAAAAGGTGTACAATCAAAGAATGTAGAACTAATGCAAATCTTTAGTGGAATAATGCCGTTTTTAGGAATTGTGATTTTAGCTATGGTTTTAATGTACCTTTTTCCAGGAATAGCACTTTGGTTACCCGAAACATTATTTGCAAATTAATTTAAATGACAGACATATTTTCTTTAAGTTTAGAGGAACTAGCAAATAAAATTAAAAGTGCCCAACTTACCTCAGTTGAAGTTTGTGAAAAGTATGTTGAGAGAGTAAATAAGTTTGAAAAAGATGTAAAAGCATGGGCTCATTTCGATAAAAAAGTTTTTTTAGAGAAAGCATCTGAAGCTGATGATCATAGAAGATCTGGGAAGCCAGTGGGTCCTTTGCATGGAGTACCAATAGCAATTAAAGATATAATAGGAACTGTTGATATGCCAACTGAGTGTGGGACAGTTATTAGGAAAGGCAAATCTTATTCTCAAAATGCTGAAATAGTAGATTTGTTGCATGCAGCAGGAGCAATTGTGATGGGAAAAACTGCAACTTCAGAACTTGCTTATTTAGGACCTCCAGCAACAACTAATCCACATGACAAAACTAGGACGCCTGGAGGTTCATCTAGTGGATCTGCTGCATCTGTAGCATCTTATATGGCTCCGGCCTCTATTGGTTCTCAAACTGGTGGATCTGTAATTAGACCAGCCTCTTACTGTGGTGTTGTAGGATATAAACCAAGTTATGGACTTATTTCAAGAAACGGAGTTTTAAGAACCTCATATAGCCTTGATCAAATTGGTATGTTTGGTCGTAAAGTAGAGGACGTAGCTATGTTAGCAAAAGTGTTAATAAAAAAGGATAAATATGACCCTGCAACAATTCATTATTCAACAGAAAATATTTTGTCAGAAACAAAAAAAGGCCCTTTATTTGAGCCAAAATTTATATTTTATAAAACTGATCATTGGAAAATAATTGATAAAAAATCTCGAGAATCTTTTGAATATTTTATTAAATCTTTTAAGAAAAATATCGAGGTTTTTGATACTCCCTCTTATTTTAAAGATATTCATAAATATCATCAAATAATCCACGAGACAGATTTAGCTAATAATTTTTCTGTATATTACAAAAAGTTTAAAAAAAAACTTTCTAAATATATGTTGGATGCTATTTCAAATGGAAACAAGCACTCCGCTAAAGAATATGCTGAGGCGATTGATTTTATGAAAAGAAGTTATGAGTCTTACGAGGAAGTATTTGAAGACTACCATGGAGTGCTATCTCCATCTTCACCAGGTGTTGCACCTAAAGGATTGAAAAGCACTGGTACTGCTGAATTTAATAAAGTTTGGTCTTATCTTGGAACACCTTGTATTTCATTACCTTTACTTGAGGGTGAAAATAATTTACCATTAGGAATACAATTAATTGGTAACAAATATGATGATCATAGGTTTTTAGGTGTTGCCAAATGGTTAGAAAAAGAATGTGAGGAGTAATTAAATGAATAAGATTACAACTATAATTGGTTTATCATTTGCGGTTTTCTTTTTAATTGGATTAGCTACTACTTTAACAAGATCAATGATGATTGGATTTATAGATGTTATTCCAGTTTATCTATTAATGGGTGCAGCTATCGTAATGATGATATACGAAGCCTTTTTTGATAAAAGTTAACTTTTACAAAAATTGAGAAATCTTAACGTCAATATTTTTCCGCTTTCTCTTTTATTTATTCAACCAATTTTTATGGCGAGCAACTTAGTAGTAGCGCGTGGAGGTGTAGAATTTGTTCCACCTATTTCATTAGCTTTTTGGAGATGGACACTGGTTTTTTTAATATTACTCCCATTTACATATGTAAGCTTAAAAAAAAATTTTAAGATTATTAAGAAAGAATACAAAAAATTATTTTTTTTAGGGTCCATGGGGTGTGGTGTTTGTGGCGCTTTCCCTTTTTTAGCTGGCAAAACTACAACAGTAACAAATATGGGAATTATATATACGTCATCTCCTGTATTTATAATTTTGATTTCATATTTTTTCTTCAATGAAAAGATTAATTTTACTAAAATAATTGGATTGATTGCATGTTTAATAGGGGTATTCACGATTATAGTTAAAGGCAATTTAGAATTTTTAATTAATTTAGAATTCACAATTGGTGATTTATGGATGTTAGCCGCTGCAATGGGATGGGCCTTATATTCAATTTATTTATTTTATTGGAATTCCAAACTTAAAATTTTTGAAAGATTTACTTTAATAACATTTTTTGGAGCATTAAGTTTACTACCTTTTTATATTGGTGAGGAAATATTCTATAAGCAAACGGATTTTGTATCTGAATTTTACTTATGGGTAACCTTTGCAGCTGTTTCACCTGGAATAATTGCTTTTACTCTTTATACAATCGCTCAAAAAAAATTAGGTGCATCTTTAACTGGATTTACACTTTACGTATTTACAGTTTATGGTGCAATCTATGGATATTTTTTATTCGATGAAAAATTTGAAAATTATCATTTCATTGGAACAACTTTAGTATTTTTTGGAATATACTTCGCGAAAAAGAATAATGTTAAAAAAGTTTAAGGATAATTTGTTCTCATTTTTACAAATAATTATTGTAGTTTATATTTTAGTTTTGGTTTTTTTATATTTCTATCAGAGAAATTTATTGTACCACCCAAATGAAAATAATTACTCTAATGATCAGATATCTGTAACAATTGAAAAGGTGAAAATAAAAACTTCAGACAATATTGATTTGTTAGGCTGGTATCATGAAAAAGATCTAAAGAAATATAAAACCATTCTTTATTTTCATGGAAACGCAGGTTCATTAGAAAATCGAATTCATAAGTTAAACCATTTTAGTGAGATGGATGTTAACTTTTTAATAATTGCCTGGAGAGGCTTTAGTGGGAATCAGGGAAAACCATCTGAGAAAGGTCTTTATGAAGATGGAAGAAGTGGAATAAATTGGCTAATCAACAAAGGTGTTAAAGAGGAAAATATTATTATTTATGGTGAATCATTAGGGACAGGCGTTGCAACGCATTTATCACAAAAAAAAAATTTTGCTGGCGTTATATTAGAGACACCATTTACCTCTATGGTTGATGCAGCTAAAACATTTTATCCCTACATACCCGTAAATCTATTATTAAAAGACAAATTTGATAACAAAAGTAAGATTAATAATATAAAAGCTCCTATTTTAATAATGCATGGTGAGGCTGACCAGATAGTTCCATTCTTTATGGGGAAAAAGATTTATGAAATAGCCAATGAACCAAAATATTCTTATTTCACAAAACATGACAATCATATGATGGAGTTTGATAAAAACCTTGTTGAAGCTCTTAAATCTTTTTTAAAAAGTTTAAATTAAGCCACAATCTCAACAAATATACTTCAGAATTATAATTTATTAAAAGATAATGAAAAAATTATCTTTTTTATTTATTGCAGTCTTTATTTTTATTACCAATGCATATTCGCAAGATGAATTTTTTCAACTAGATGATTTATTTCATATAGATCATATGGACTCACATAACAAAGAGTTTAGCTTATATTTTAAAGGTAGAGAAAAATCTATTTTAGCTAGAGGCGAAAATCATAATTATATTAATGACTATCCAAAAGACCTTTATATTTTTAATCATTTAACAAAGTCCTCATCACCTTTAATTTCTTATGAGTGGTTTCCTTCACAAGCTAAATATTTTTTACAAGAGTATGATTTTCCAGTCTTTCCAGATGATTTTGCATATTATTTATTAAAAGATGATAAAACACTAGTAATGATTAGTGCTGTAAAAAGTTTAAATGCTAATTTTAAATATGACATCAGTAGTAAAAAACTAGAACTTTATCCCACCACTGGTAAATTTGATTTTATAATTTCTTCATTCTCTAAAGATTGTGGTCATTATAAATTTGATGACAATTATAAATGTAATATCTACAAACCTTTGATCTCTAGTAATTTAATTAATTAATTTGAGTAAAAGCTTCGGCAAATTTTTCTGCTTCAAATAACTTTAGGTCGTCTTCTTTTTCACCTAAACCCAGTGCAATAATTGGAATCTCATATTTTTTTGCTAGCGCTAACAAAATTCCTCCCTTGGCTGTGCCATCTAATTTTGTCATCACGATACCTGTTATCGGGATAATTTTATTAAATTCTTCAACTTGATTTAATACATTTTGTCCTGAGGTCGCATCTAAAATTAAGATAACATTATGAGGTGCATTGGGATCTATTTTTTTGATGACATTTGCTATCTTCTTATATTCTTCCATTAAATTTTTTTTATTTTGAAGTCTACCAGCTGTATCTATTAAAACTTGATCAAAATTATTTTTAATAGCTTCATCCACAGCCTTAAAAGCAACTGAAGCTGGATCAGCTCCTTGTGATGATTTTACTATTTGAACATCTACTTTACTTGCCCAATTTTCTAGTTGTTCAATTGCAGCAGCACGAAATGTATCTGAAGCTGCAAACATGACTTTACTACCGTTAGTCTTCAATATTTTTCCAATTTTACCGATAGTTGTTGTTTTCCCAACGCCGTTCACACCAGAAATTAACGTTGCATTAAGCTTTTCTTTTTTTTCAAAAAAGGATTTATTTTCCAAGGGTTTCATCAAAGAAATTATATATTCTCTTAAAATAGAGTTTATCTCGTTAGATAGATCTTTATTTGGATCAATTTTTTTTCTAGAAATTATTTCTTTTATTTCAGATGCAGCCTCAACTCCCACATCTGATTGAATTAAAAATTCCTCAATCTTATCTAAATTTTCGTCATTAAGTTCTTTTTTGACAATTATTTCTTTAAGTCCAGATGTAAACGCTGATGCACTTTTCTTAAATCCGATTTTAAATTTATCAAAGATACCCATTATAGTTTTATCTTTATTTCTTTAATATCTGAAACAGGTCCTTTCATGTGAATAGAATTATTTTCATCTATTGAAATTGATAATTTTCCAGTTGCAAACTCTATATCAGTTTTATTTTCTGTAAGATTATTTAATTTACCTGCATATGCTGTAGCACACGCTGCAGTTCCACAAGCTTTAGTAAGACCAGCTCCTCTTTCCCAAACTTTTACTTTGATCAAATTTTTATTAAAAATTTGTGCAATTGTTACGTTACATTTCTCTAGGAAGATTTCGTGATTTTCTATCTCAGGGCCAATTTTTTCTATACTGAAATCCTCAATCCTTTTAACAAAAAAAACAATATGTGGGTTACCCACATTAATTGCAGTGCCACCTAAGTACTCATTTTTATTTGTATCAATAATTTTGATATTTAAGTTCTTTGTATCCATTTCTTTTGATAAAGGTATTTCATCCCATTTTAACTTTGCTTTACCTATTTCAGTTGTAACAATTTTTTTTTCTAAAATTTCAGATTTTAATTTTCCAGATAGCGTATTTAAAATTATAGAATTACTATTTTTTTCTTTTGAAATCAAATTTGCAGCACATCTAGTTCCATTTCCACATGCCCCAGACTCTCCTCCATCTGAATTAAAAAATCTTAAACTTGCATCTGCAGAACTATCTGGCTCAATAAATATTAGTTGATCACAGCCAATAAAATTTCTGTCACAAATTTTAACTATCTGGTCCTTCGTCAAATTGGTAATTTTTTCTCTATTATCGATTATCACAAAATCATTACCCAATCCGTCCATTTTAAAAGCTTTGATGTCCATATATAGTTATTTAACTTATTTATTGACTTTTTGAACCTCTATTATAGTTTGTGGCAGTTTCCGCAAAAACATTAAATTTGCGGTGTCTTTGGAAACAAAGAGATCGACACTAGTCAGCGAGGGTTCGCCCACTAGTGCGATTACTGCTGTGTGTAATAAATATGTTTGAAAATTTGACAAATAAATTCGAGGAAGTTTTTTCCTCTTTAAAAAAAGCTCCATCACTTGATGAAAATCAGGTTGATGAAGGGCTAAGAGGTATCAGACAAGCTTTATTAGAAGCTGATGTGTCTCTTGAAGTTGCTAAAGATTTTATTGAAAAAGTTAAACCAAAAGCCTTAGGCCAAGAAATTATTAGGTCAACATCTCCTGGGGATATGGTCGTAAAGATTGTTTATGATGAGTTAGTAAATTTTTTAGGGGAAAAAAATAATGAAGTAAATTTAAATGCTGTTCCACCAGTACCAATGATGCTAGTTGGCTTACAAGGTTCTGGTAAAACTACCACAACAGCTAAACTTGCAAGATATTTAGAAAATACAAAAAAAAAGAAAGTAATGATGGTCAGTTTAGATATTTATAGACCAGCTGCTCAAGAACAATTAAAATTTTTAGGTGAACAAAATAATATTTTAACTCTTCCAATAATCGAAGGCCAACAACCTGGTGATATTTGCCAAAGAGCAATTAGTGCAGCAAATTTAAATGGTGCTGATATTATCTTATTTGATACTGCCGGTAGAACACAAATAGATTTGCAGATGATGAGCGAAATTAAACAAATCGAAAATACAATTAAACCTGCAGAGACTTTTTTAGTTGCAGACTCACTTACTGGGCAAGTAGCTGCATCAGTAGCAAAAGAGTTTAATAATACGGTTAATTTGTCAGGAATTATTTTAACAAGAGCAGATGGTGATGCCAGAGGTGGAGCTGCTGTAAGTATGAAATTTGTTTCACAGGTCCCAATAAAATTTTTAGGTATCGGTGAAAAAATTGAAAACCTTGAAGTTTTTCATCCAGACAGAATTGCAAATAGAATTCTTGGGATGGGAGATATTGTTTCTCTTGTTGAAAAAGCAGCCCAAGATCTAGGAGAAGAAAATATAAAAAAAACAGAGGAAAATTTAAAAAAAGGACAATTCTCAATGCAAGATTATTTAACCCAACTGAGACAAATGAAAAAAATGGGTGGTATTGAGGGCATTATGTCTTTCATGCCAGGCGTCTCAAAAGTAAAATCTCAAATGGATGCAGCCGGAATTGATGAGAGTGTTATTACAAAAAACGAGGCTATAATTTTATCAATGACAAGAAAAGAGAGAGAGAACCCAAAAATAATTGACGGTTCTAGGAAAAAAAGAATTGCTAATGGTTCAGGAACTGATCCAGCCACTATCAATAAATTGTTGAAACAATTTAAAATGATGTCTGAAATGATGAAGAAGATGTCAAAAGGAAATCTGAAAGGTATGTCTGACAAAGGAATACCTCCAGAATTATTTAATCAATTAAAATAAAAAGGAGAGTAAATGTTAAAACTAAGATTATCTAGGGGTGGTACAAAAAAAAGGCCCGTTTATAAAGTTGTTGTAGCTGATAGTCGATTTGCAAGAGACGGCAGATTTATTGAAAAAGTTGGTTTTTTTAACCCGCTATTACCAAAAGAAAAAAAAGAAAGAATTGGATTAGAGGCTGAGAGAATAAAATATTGGTTGGGTCAAGGTGCACAACCTACAACAAGAGTAGCTAGAATTTTAGGTGAGAATGAACTAATGCCCATGCCTGCTAATGGCAATAACCCCCAGAAAGCAATTCCAAAAAAAGATAGAAAAAAAGAAGGTTCAGAAGAAGCTCCAAAAGCAGAAGCTCCAAAAGCAGAAGCTAAAAAAGAGGAAGCTCCAAAAGCAGAAGCTCCAAAAGCAGAAGCTAAAAAAGCGGAAGCTAAAAAAGAGGAAAAGAAATAAACCGAAGGCTATTAATGTTGCAAGCTCAAGTATTTACACTTTATCCAGATATATTTCCTGGACCTTTAGCTAAAGGACTTTACGGGAAAGCAATGTCTAAAAAATTGTGGAGTTTGAACGTGATAAATATAAGAGATGCAGCAACAGATAAACACAAAACAGTTGATGATACTCCTTATGGCGGTGGAACAGGCATGTTATTAAAACCAGACGTCTTAGCAAATTCTATCGATCAAAACGTAAATAAAGGAGAAAGGATTTTGTATCTTTCACCAAAAGGAAAAGTATTTAATCAAAAACTTGCTCAAGATCTATCATTAGAAAAATCTTTTTCTTTAATTTGTGGTCATTTTGAAGGAGTTGATGAGAGAGTATTATCTACAAGAAATATTGAAGAGATAAGTATAGGAGACTATATATTGTCCGGTGGAGAAACCGCTGCGCTTGTTGTGATTGATAGTGTATTAAGACTGTTGCCTGGAGTTTTAGGGAATGACAATTCAGCTTCAGAAGAAACATTTGAAAATGGCCTTTTGGAGTATCCACAATATACAAAACCCCAGATTTGGGAGGAAAAATCAGTTCCAGAGGTGTTATTATCTGGTGATCATGCTAAAATTAAAGACTGGCGTTTGTCTCAATCAGAGGCTATAACTCGCGACCGAAGACCAGATTTGTGGCATAAATATAAGAAGAATTAATTTGATAAATATTAAAATGAAAACAATTGAAGAAATAAACCAAAACAACGTTAAAAAAATTCTTTCAGAAAAAAAGATTCCTGATTTTTTTCCTGGCGATGTTGTTAAAGTTGGTGTTAGAATTACCGAAGGAAAGAAAGAGAGAATTCAATATTTCGAGGGTGTTTGTATAGCTAAAAAAAGTAGAGATATTAATTCATCTTTTACAGTAAGAAAAATATCTTTTGGAGAAGGTGTAGAAAGAACTTTTCCATTGTACGGAACCGTAATCGACTCAATCAAAGTAATTCGTTCAGGAAAAGTAAGAAGAGCAAAACTTTATTATTTAAGAGATAGAACTGGTAAATCTGCAAGGATTGCTGAAAAGATTAGAAAAAAAATTGGTATTGAAATTGACGTTAAGCCCGAGACTGTTACCGAGGAGAATTTAGCACCAGTTGAAAAAGAAAATGCGCCAGAGTCTGTAAAAGAGGCTACTTCCACAGCTGAGCCTAAAAAAGATGAAGCTCCAAAGACAGAAATGAAGAAAGAAGCCCCTAAGGCCGAAGCTAAAACTGAAAAAAAACTTGAAAATTTACAAGAAAAAAAATAATTTTTTTCTAAATGCCCAATACTCTTTACGATAAAATTTGGAACGAGCACTTGGTTCATCAGCAAGAAGATGGAACAGCGTTATTGTTTGTAGACAGACATTTAGTCCATGAAGTCACTAGTCCTCAAGCCTTTGAAGGATTAAGAAATTCTAAACGTAAGGTAAGACACCCAAAATTAACATTAGCAGTTGCAGATCATAATGTTCCGACAACTGATAGGTCAAAGGGTATTTCAGATAATGAATCTAAAATTCAAGTAGAAACCTTAGAGGCAAATTGTAAAGAATTCGGTATTAAACTTTTTGGAATGGGTGATAAAAGACAAGGAATTGTTCATGTTACTGGTCCTGAACAGGGCTTTACTCAACCAGGTACGGTTATTGTATGTGGCGATAGTCATACTGCAACACATGGGGCATTTGGAGCTTTGGCATTTGGTATTGGGACTTCAGAGGTAGAGCATGTTTTGGCAACTCAAACATTAGTTCAAAAGAAAGCAAAGAATTTTAGAATTAACGTCAACGGCAAACTTCCGTTAGGTGTTACATCTAAGGATGTAATTCTTCAAATAATAGGAAAAATTGGTACTGCTGGAGGAACAGGATGTGTAATTGAATATGCAGGCGATCTAATTAAATCTTTAAGTGTTGAGAATAGAATGACAATTTGCAATATGACGATTGAGGGAGGAGCAAGAGCAGGATTAATAGCTCCAGATGAAAAAATATTTAAATATTTAGAAGGAAGGCCAATGTCTCCTAAAGGAAATGATTGGAATAAAGCTTTAGAAAATTGGAAAAATTTAAATACTGATGAGGGTGCCACGTTTGATAAAGAAGTAAACTTAACTGCTAGTGAAATTTCACCAATGATTACTTGGGGAACATCACCTCAAGATGTTATTACAATAGACGAAAGGGTACCAAATCCAAATAATGAGAAAGACGAGGATAGAAAAAATTCTTTAGAGAGAGCATTAAATTATATGGGTTTGAAACCAGATATGGCAGCTAAAGACATCAAAATTGACAAAGTTTTCATTGGAAGCTGCACTAATGGTAGAATTGAGGACTTAAGAGAAGCTGCAAAAATCTTAAAAGATAAAAAAATTGCATCTCATGTTCATGCTATGGTTGTCCCTGGTTCAGGGTTGGTTAAAGAACAAGCAGAGCAAGAGGGATTAGATAAAATTTTTGTAAAGTCTGGATTTGAGTGGAGAGAGCCAGGATGTTCAATGTGTTTAGCAATGAACGCAGATAAATTAAAACCAGAGGAGAGATGTGCTTCAACATCAAATAGAAATTTTGAAGGTAGACAAGGGAGAGGTGGAAGAACTCATTTAGTGAGCCCGGGTATGGCTGCAGCAGCAGCAATTTCTGGAAACCTTGATGATGTAAGGAAATACCAAAATTAATATGCAAAAATTTAACACTTTAAAAAGTATACCAGCATATCTGCCAATAGTTAATATTGATACAGATATGATCATTCCAAAACAATTTTTAAAAACGATTAAAAGAACTGGGTTGGGCAAAAATTTATTTTTTGAAATGAGATATGATGACAATGGCAAAGAAATAAATGATTTTATTTTGAATAAAGATCCTTACATAAATTCAAAAATTTTAATCGCTGGAAAAAATTTTGGATGTGGCTCTTCAAGAGAACACGCTCCATGGGCATTATTAGATTTCGGCATTACTTGTGTGATTAGCTCAAGTTTTGCTGATATTTTTTATAATAATTGTTTTAAAAACGGAATCTTACCAATAATTTTAGATGATGATAAAATCAAAGAGTTATCAGAATACGCAAAAAGGAAAGAAGAAATTTTCATAGATCTTAATGAGGAGAAAGTTATTTTTGGAAACAATGAGACAAAATTTAAAGTAGACTCATTTAAAAAAAAGTGTTTATTGGAAGGATTAGACGACATAGCTCTATCACTAAAAAAATCTGATAAAATAGAAATTTTTGAAAAAGATTTAAAGGCTAAGAAGCCTTGGGTATTTAATGATTAAAGTTAAAAAAAGAAAAGTATTATTGCTCCCAGGTGATGGAATTGGCCCTGAAGTTACTGCGGAAGTTAAAAAAGTAATCAATTGGTTTAACGATAAAAAATCTTTAGATTTTGAGATTGATGAGGATTTAGTTGGTGGAAGTTCTTTTGATAAGCATGGAACACCTCTTACTGATGAAGTTTTTTATAAAGCATTAGAGAGTGCTGTAATAATGCTTGGTGCGGTCGGTGGACCAAAGTGGGACGGTGTCGAATTTTCAAAAAAACCTGAAAGAGCTCTATTAAAATTAAGAAAAGAATTAAAACTTTTCGCAAATTTAAGACCAGCAATATGTTTTGAACAATTGGTGAATGCTTCAACTTTGAAACCAGAAATTGTTTCGGGTTTAGATATTTTAATAGTTAGAGAATTAACTGGTGGAGTATATTTTGGTGAGCCAAGAGGGATTAAACCGATAGAAAATGGAGAAAGAAAAGGAGTAAATACACATACTTATACAAGTAGTGAAATTATAAGAGTTGCTAGAATTGCTTTTGACTTAGCAAAAAAAAGATCAAATAGAGTTATATCTTGTGAAAAATCTAATGTCATGGAGGCAGGCCAACTTTGGAAAGAAGAAGTGCAATCATTACATGATAAAGATTATAAAGATGTTGAACTGAGTCATATGCTAGCTGATAATTGTGCAATGCAACTAGTAAGAAACCCGAAACAATTTGATGTTATTCTAACAGATAACTTGTTTGGTGATATGTTATCAGATGAGGCATCTATGTTAACAGGCTCTCTTGGATTATTACCCTCCGCATCATTAGGCGCAAAAAATAAAGATGGTGAAATGAGAGCTATGTATGAACCGATTCATGGTTCGGCTCCAGATATTGCTGGTAAGGGAGTTGCGAATCCTATCGCTTCAATTTTGAGCTTTGCTATGGCACTGAGATACTCTTTAGATTTAGATAAAGAGGCAGAAGCCTTAGAAAAAGCTGTTCAAGAGGCACTTAATGATGGATTAAGGACAAAAGATATTATGTCTGATAAAATGAAAGAAGTGTCTACTTCTCAAATGGGTGATGCGATCATTTCAAAATTGCAATAATTAATTAATTATCTTAAAATCATATTATGCCTACTTATACCGCTCCTGTTGACGATATGATGTTTCTATTTGAGAAACTCAGAAATAATCAAAAATACAATGAGTTAGAAAAATATAAAGAAGTTACTTCTGATTTAGTAAAAGATATTTTACAAGAAGCAGCAAAGATTAATCAAAATTTAATTTTACCACTAGCTAAGACTGGTGATGAAAATCCTGCAGTTTTAGAAAATGGAGTCGTGAGAACTCCACCAGGTTATAAGGAAGCTTACAAAAAATATATCGAGGATGGGTGGACTTCACTTTCTTGTGATCCAAAATATGGAGGTCAAGGTATGCCAAAAACTGTGAGTGCATTTTTTGATGAAATGCTCTCCTCAGCTAGCTTGTCTTTTAAATTGTATAGTGAATTAAGTATAGGCGCATATAATTGTATTAATCATCATGCTACAGATGAAATAAAGAATAAATATTTACCAAAAATAGTCGAAGGAAAATGGAGTGGTACTATGTGTTTAACTGAGCCAGTATGTGGTACCGATTTAGGTTTGCTAAGAACAAAAGCTAAAAAACAAACTGATGGAACTTACAAAATAAGTGGTCAAAAAATTTTTATTACATCTGGAGATCACGATTTGACTGAAAATATCATTCATCTGGTTTTAGCAAGAGCAGAAGACTCTCCAGCAGGCACAAAAGGAATAAGTTTATTTTTAGTTCCAAAATTCGTGGTCAAAGATGATGGAACAGTTGGGCCAAGAAACGGCATATCAACAGGATCTATTGAGACCAAAATGGGAATAAAGGGATCAGCCACTTGTGTATTAAATTTTGATGATGCCACTGGCTATATGATAGGCGCTAAAGAAAAAGGACTAAGTGCTATGTTTACTATGATGAATCTTGAGAGAATAGTTGTAGGCATCCAAGGTTTGGGTATTTCAGAAATTGCTTATCAAAATTCTCTTACTTATGCAAAAGAGAGAAAACAAGGAAAGTCGAACAATTCCAAGTCTAAAAATGGAGCAGATTTTATAATTGAACATGCCGACATAAGAAGAACCTTATTAAATATGAAATCAATTATTGAGGGTGAAAGAGCTTTGTGTTTTTGGTTGTCACAACAAACTGAAGTTAGTTTAAATCATCCAGATAAAAAAACTCGTCAAGAAGCCTCTGACTATGTTTCTCTTATGACCCCTGTTGTAAAATCCTTGTTTACAGACTTAGCGATGGAAATTACTAGTGATGCTATGCAAATTCATGGAGGATATGGATATACTAAAGACCAAGGTATAGAACAATTATATAGAGATAATAGAATTACACCTATTTATGAAGGCACAAATTCTGTTCAAGCATCAGATTTAGTTTTCAGAAAACTATCAAATAAAAATGGCAATATAATAAATAAATTTTTAGATCAGGTTAGGTCCGAGTGCGATACAGATAATGAAAAAATTAAACCATTTCTGTCGGAATTTAATAATTATTTGGACACATTAAAGAAATTTAGTGATTGGATGACTAACAAAGCTAATACAGAAAAAGATGACGTTAGCGCAGCGGCTAATGATTACCTAAAAACTTTGGGTTACGTATCTATTGCATATGCATGGATTAAAGTTTTAGAGGTGAGTTTTAAAGATTATGAAGAAAATAAAAAATTTTATAACGATAAAATAGATACAGCTAGATTTTATTTTGACAAAGTATTACCTAGAGCAGAACTTCACTATAAGTCTGCAATTTCTGGAAGTTCAAATATAATGAATTTCAAGTTTAATTAAATGAGTCATTACGAAACTAATCTAGATAAAAATGATGCTAATTATGTTCCATTAACGCCTTTAACTTTTCTAAAAAGAGCTTATGAAATTTACCCTAATTACGAAGCAGTTATTTATGAAGATAGGAAATATACTTGGAGTCAAGTTTATAAACGAACTGTAAAATTTGCTAGTGCACTAAACAAAATTGGAGTTGGTAAGGGTGATACTGTTTCATTTTTAGCTTTTAATACCCCTGAAATTTTTGAAGGACATTATTCCGTTCCAATGGCAGGTGCAGTTTTAAATACGATTAACATAAGGTTGGATGCTAAAACAATTGCGTATATTTTGGAACATAGTGATGCAAAAGTTCTAGTTGTAGATAGACAACTTCATGTTGAAGTAAAAAAGGCTTTAAGCACCTTTAAAAGAAAAATCACAATAATTGACATTAATGATGAATTCGCAGATCAATCTAAGTGCGAAAAAATTGGTGAATTAGAATACGAAAGTTTTTTAAATACTGGTGATGAAAATTATAATTGGAAAATGCCAGAGGATGAATGGCAAGCATTATCACTCAGTTATACTTCAGGAACTACTGGAAACCCTAAAGGAGTAGTTTATCACCACAGAGGATCATATTTAATGTCAACTGGAAGCGCAGTTGCATGGAATATGCCAAACAGATTAAATTTTTTGACTATTGTGCCTATGTTTCATTGCAATGGCTGGGGATACCCATGGACTGTACCCATGTTAAATGGAAGAACTATTTGTTTGAGAAATATTGATATAAAAAAAATATTTGAATTAATTGATAAATATAATGTTACCCATTTTGGAGGAGCACCGATCGTATTGAATATGATTACTGGGGCCCCTGAGTCCGATAGGAAAAAATTAAAACAAAAAGTATATGTATTAACTGCTGGAGCACCACCACCAAGTATTATATTTAAAAAAATGAAAGCGCTTGGATTTGAGGTTATGCATGTTTATGGATTAACAGAAACTTATGGTCATGTTACTCAATGTGCTTGGAATGAATCTTGGAATGAATTTGATGAGGAAAAACAAAATGAAATTAAGGCAAGACAAGGTGTAAGATATCCTAATACAGAAGGTATCACAGTTATGGACCCTAAAACAATGAAAGAGGTTCCAAAAGATGGAAAAACGATTGGTGAAATTATGATTAAAGGGAATGTTGTTATGAAGGGTTACTTCAAAGATAAAGATGCAACAGATAAAGCCATGGATGGTGGATGGTTTCATTCTGGTGATTTGGCAGTGATGCACTCTGATGGATATGTTAAAATTCAAGATAGGTCGAAAGATATTATTATTTCAGGAGGTGAAAATATTTCCTCAATTGAAATAGAAAACACTTTAGCAAAGCATCCATCAGTCTCAATTGCAGCAGTTGTGGCAAAACCAGACGAAAAATGGGGTGAAGTTCCATGTGCATTTATTGAGATGGTTCAAGACAAACCAGTCACAGAAAAAGAATTAATCAGCTTTTGCAAAGAAACTCTTGCAGGATTTAAAGTACCAAAACAAGTTGTTTTTTGTGAGTTACCAAAAACCTCAACAGGCAAAATTCAAAAATTTGAGTTAAGAAAAAAATTTTAGGAAAATAATTGATATTTCAATTGGAAAATAAAAATGTTCATGCATCAGACTCTGGTCAAGGGATAGATAAGAAAAAAGATACTATAGTATTTCTACATGGAAGTGGTCTTTCCCATATTGTTTGGTCACTAGCAGAACAATTTTTTTCATCAAAAAATTTTAATGTATTGTCTTTAGATTTACCAGGTCATGGTAATTCTGACGGTCCTTGCTTAGATAGCATTGAAAAAATTGCTGATTGGTTGGAGAATGTTTTTGATAAATTGAAATTAAAAGATTTAATTTTAATTGGTCATTCTCAAGGTTGTTTAGAAATACTTGAGTATTCCTACAAATATAAAGAGAGACTTAAAAAATTAGTTTTTATTGGAGGTTCAAATAAAATGCCTGTTCATCCTGATTTAATTGAACTAGCACAAAATGGTCACTCAGATGCTGTTAAATTGATGATGAAATGGGGTTATGAGGGCTCAAAAAAATTTATTGGTGGTAATCCAGTTGAAAAAATAATTCAATCACCGAGAGATATAAGTGAAATTTTGGCTGTTGATTTAAAAGCATGTAATAACTACTCAAATGGTTCCGAAGCTGCTAAAGATATTGACTTTCCTTCGATGCTTATATTGGGAGAATTGGATAAAATGATAAATTTAGAAGCTGGAAAGAAATTCTCTAATTTGATTAAAAATTCAACTACACATGTAATTAAAGGATGTGGCCATATGATAATGATTGAAAAAGCATTCGAAATGAGAGAAAAGATTTTGGAATTCTTAAATAAATGAAAAGTTATCCTATAGCTAAGTCAAGAAGAGTGAGAAGCACTCCGTATACTTCACGAATTGAAAATCAAGGCGTGACTGCATATACGGTTTATAATCATATGCTTTTACCTGCAGCATTTGGATCTTTGGAAGAATCTTGTGATCATTTAAAAAAGAATGTTCAAGTATGGGATGTATCAGCAGAAAGACAAGTTGAAATTTTTGGTGAAGATGCTGCTAAACTTGTGCAACTTATGACCTGTAGAGATTTATCTAAATCTAAAATAGGCAGATGTTATTATTGTCCAATTATTGATGAAAATGGAAATCTAGTAAATGATCCTGTTATTTTAAAACTAGCTGAAGATAGATGGTGGGTATCTATTGCTGATTCTGATGTAATTTTTTTTGCAAAAGGTTTAGCATCTGGCAATAATTTTAAAGTAAAAATTTTTGAACCTAGTGTTGATATCCTTGCTGTTCAAGGACCAAAATCTTTTGATTTAATGGAAAAAATTTTTGGTAAAGAGATAAAGGAGTTAAAATTTTTTGGATTTAATTATTATGTTTTTAAAGGTGTAAAACATTTAATTGCTAGATCTGGTTGGTCAAAACAAGGAGGTTTTGAGATTTATGTAGAAAATACAAAATCCGGATTAGAACTATATGATCAATTCTTTGAACTAGGAAAAGAATTTAATGTAAAAGCTGGTTGTCCAAATTTAATTGAAAGAATAGAAAGCGGATTACTTTCTTATGGAAACGATTTTGACAATAATGACAATCCATTTGAGTGTGGTTTTGAAAAGTATGTAAACATAGAAGCTGATATAAATTTTTTGGGTAAGGATAAATTGAAACAGATTCAAAAAGATGGAATTAAGCGAAAATTAATGGGTGTTCAGATTGATATTAACAAAATAAACTTAACTAAATCTTTGAGCATTAAAGATGAAAAAGGAAATATAATTGGAGATCTGAGATCTGCCTGTTATTCACCTCATTTTAAAAAGTCCATAGGTATTGCAATGATAAACGAACCATATTGTAAAGCATCTGCCACTGGATTAATGGAAATTGATGGAAATTCAATAGCTGTAAAAGTTTGCGATTTGCCTTTCATCTAGTATAAAACTTACATCATGAATATTGCAATAGTAGGAGCAACAGGAAATGTTGGTAGAAAAACTTTAGAAGTTCTAGAGAGAAAAGGACTTCCTATAGATGATCTTTATTTAGTTGCTTCGTCTAAGAGTGCTGGAAAAAAAATTCATTTTCAAGGCAAAGATATCGTAGTTAGTGAGCTAGAAAATTTTAATTTTTCAAAAGTAAAAATTGCTTTTTTTGCAGCAGGTGGAAGAATTTCTGAAAAATTTGCCGAGAAAGCAGCCAAGCATTGTTTGGTAATTGACAATTCAAGTTTTTTTAGAATGGACCCAGATGTTCCTTTAATAGTCCCTCAGGTAAATTCGAACGCTTTAAATCATATAAAAAAAAATATTATTGCAAATCCTAATTGTTCAACAGCACAATTGGTAATCGCATTAAAACCATTGCATGATTTATTTGTTATTAAAAGAGTAGTTGTTTCAACATATCAATCTGTTTCTGGTGCTGGCAAAGCAGCAATGGATGAATTGATAAAACAAACCAAATTAACTTTAGATGGTATAGATACAAAACCTGAAAATTTTACAAAACAAATTGCATTTAACGCTATTCCCCATATTGATGTTTTTTCAGAAGATGGCTACACAAAAGAAGAGTTGAAAATGAGCAATGAGACTAAAAAAATTTTAGATGAAAAAATTGATCTGACTGCGACATGTGTGAGACTACCAATATCAGTTTCTCATTCAGAGTCGGTAAACGTTCAATTTGAGAAGAATTTTTCTTTAGAAAAAATAAAGGAGGCATTGAATAGTTTTGATGGTTGCAAAGTAATTGATGAAAGAAGTGATGGAGGTTATTCGACACCATTAGAAGCAGAAGGAAAAGATGAAACTTTTATTTCGAGGATTAGAGAAGATAAAACAATAAAAAATGGATTAAATTTGTGGATTGTATCCGACAATCTTTTAAGAGGTGCTGCCTTGAACGCAGTTGAAATAGCCGAAGCATTAATCAAAAATAATTTTTATGGAAAATAAACCTCCTTTGTCACCGCATATTCAAATTTATAGATGGCATATTTCATCTTTAGTTTCTATTACACATAGAATTACAGGAATAATAAATATTATCGGCATCACTTTTATTTGCATATGGTCGTGTTTACTGCTTTTAGGTGAAAATAATTATGAGATGTTCAATGTATTTTTAAAATCACTATTTGGAAAATTTATTATTTTGGGAATTACATGGTCTTTTTCATTTCAAATTTTAAGTGAAATTAGACATTTAATAATGGATCTTGGTTATGGTTTTGATCCTAAGATAACTAAGATAACAGGGTTAGTGGTAATATTTGGATCATTAATTTTAACGATTGTTTTTTTTACTTTAGGAAAAAATTTTTAACATGATCAGCGCAACTAGAAAATGGATTTTTTTGAAGGTGAGTGGAGCTTTATTAGTTCCTTTGATGATATGGTTTATCTTAAATCTTACAATGATTTATGATGAAGAATATTTGAAATTAATAGACTTTTTTACAAAGCCATTTTCTAAATTTTTGTTTAGTATTTTTATAATTAATGCTTATTTTTTTTCAGCTTTAAGTATAAGTGAGGTTTTTGAGGATTATATTAAAAATGATAAAATCAAAAGTGTCGCAAATAAGCTTTTATATGCTTCAGCAGTAGCAATTCCCTTAATTACAATTATATTAATCTCTAGTTTATGAGTACATATAAAATAATAGATCATGAATATGACGTAGTAGTTCTTGGTGCTGGAGGTTCTGGCTTGCGAGCTGCTGTTGGTTTAAGTGAAGCAGGATTAAAAACTGCATGTATCTCAAAAGTATTTCCAACGAGAAGTCATACTTCTGCCGCACAGGGTGGAATTTCAGCAGCCCTAGGTAATATGGGAGAAGATGATTGGCGTTGGCATATGTACGATACTGTAAAAGGAGCAGATTGGTTAGGAGATCAAGATAGTATTGAATATCTTTGCAAAGAAGCCCCTAAAGCAGTTATTGAATTAGAAAAATATGGTGTACCTTTTAGCAGAACAGAAGATGGAAAAATTTATCAAAGACCTTTTGGTGGTATGACTAAAAATTACGGAAATGGAATAGTTCAAAGAACATGTGCTGCAGCTGATCGGACAGGACACGCAATTTTACATACTTTATATGGTCAAGCTTTAAAACATAAGACAGAGTTCTTCATTGAGTATTTTGCTCTTGATCTTTTAATGAAAGATGGCGAATGTAAAGGATTGATAGCGTGGAATTTAAATGATGGAACTATTCATAGATTTAGATCTCATATTGTCATTATAGCCACAGGTGGTTATGGAAAAGTATATTATTCTGCAACATCTGCTCACACATGCACAGGTGATGGAAATGCAATGGTGTTAAGAGCGGGATTACCATTACAAGATATGGAGTTTGTACAATTTCATCCAACAGGTATTTACGGACATGGTACTTTAATAACAGAGGGTGCAAGAGGTGAAGGAGGTTATCTTACCAACTCTAAAGGTGAAAGGTTTATGGAAAGATATGCACCAAAAGCTAAAGATCTAGCTTCTAGAGATGTTGTAAGTAGGTCAATGTCAATTGAAATTAATGAAGGCAGAGGAGTTGGAAAAGATCAGGATCATGTTCATTTAAATTTAAGTCATTTAGATAAAGAAATTATAGAAAGTAGATTACCGGGCATAACAGATGCAGCAAGATTATTCGCAAATGTAGATGTAACCAAAGAACCAATACCAGTTGTACCTACAGTTCACTATAACATGGGGGGTATACCAACTAATTATAAAGCAGAAGTTTTGACAGTAAATGGTTCCGAAAAAACTGTTCCAGGACTTATGGCTATTGGAGAGGCAGCTTGTGTTTCAGTTCATGGTGCAAATAGATTAGGATCTAACTCTCTAATAGATCTAGTAGTTTTTGGAAGAGCTGCAGCAAAAAGAGCTGCTGAATTAATTAAACCTGGTACACCACATGAGGAAATTAACGACTTAGAAACACAAAAATGTTTAGATCGTTTTGATAAGATTAGAAATTCTGATGGAGATATTGGCACTGCTGAATTAAGATTATCAATGCAAAAGATAATGCAATCAAAATGTGCAGTATTTAGAACAGAGAAAACTCTCAAAGAGGGTGTTGACGAAATAAGAAAAACATTTGATGGACTAAACTCTTTATCAGTTAAAGATAAATCATTAATATTTAATACTGATTTGGTTGAAACTTTAGAGTTTGACAATTTAATTAGACAAGCAGTTGTGACAGTTGACTCAGCTTATAATAGAAAAGAGAGCAGAGGAGCTCATGCAAGAGAAGATTTTCCTAAAAGAGATGATAACCAATTTATGCAACATACATTAGCTTGGTGTGATGGCAAAAAATCGAAAATAAGTTACAGAGATGTTCACAAGTCTACATTAACTAATGAAGTACAGTATTTTCCACCTCAGGAGAGAGTTTATTAATGGTACAAATCAGTTTACCTGAAAAGTCTAAAACAAAAAAAGGTAAATTTTTTAAAGATAAAACTGGCTCAAAAAACATAAGAAAAGTAAATGTCTACAGATGGGATCCATCCACAGGTGAAAATCCAAGAATTGATACATATGAAGTTGATATGGATAATTGTCCGTCTAAAGTATTGGATATTTTAAACAAAATTAAAAATGAAATAGACCCCACTCTTGCTTACAGACGATCATGTGCACATGGTGTTTGTGGATCGTGTGCAATGAATATGGATGGTAAGAATGGTCTAGCTTGCACAACTCCACATGAAAATATAGACGGAGATATTGATATCTATCCCTTACCCCACTTAAAAGTTAAAAAAGATTTAATCGGAGATTTAGATGGATTATACAAACAATATAAATCAATTGAGCCTTGGCTAAAATCGAGTTCAAAATCTGAGGCAGCTGAAATAATTCAGTCAAAAGAAGATAGAGCTAAACTTGATGGTGCTTATGAATGTATCATGTGTGCTTGTTGTTCCACCTCTTGCCCGAGTTATTGGTGGAATGGAGATAAATATTTAGGACCAGCAGTTTTATTACAAGCTTATAGATGGATAATTGATAGCAGAGATGAGGAAAGACAAGCTAGATTAAAAAAAGTTGCAGATGAACTTAAGTTATATCGTTGCCATACTATTTTGAACTGTACTAGCGCATGCCCCAAAGGTTTAAATCCTGCAAAGGCAATTGCCGAAATAAAAAAAATGTTAGCAACAGCTAATATTTAAACAATAGACTAATAAGAATTTTTACTCTAAAAGATCCTATTCATGAAATTAATTGAACATTTTGTAGGTGGAAAAATAATTCCCGGTAAATCAGATAAAAAAGGAAAAGTTTTTAATCCTGCTACTGGTGAACAAGAGAAGGAAGTAAGACTTGCTTCTTCAGGTGATTTAGATCAAGCAGTAGTGATCGCAAAAAAAGCTTTTGAAACATGGTCATTAAAACCTTCCCTTCAAAGAGCGAGAATAATGTTTAAATTTAAAGAGCTAATTGAAAAAAATTCTGATGAACTTACACAATTAATTGTTTCTGAACATGGAAAAGTTTATGAAGACGCAAAAGGGTCATTAACAAGAGGATTAGAAGTCGTTGAATTTGCTTGTGGAATTCCACATTTATTAAAAGGTGAATTTTCAGAAAATGTAGGTACAGATGTTGACAGTTGGTCAATGCGTCAACCATTAGGTGTTGTTGCTGGAATTACGCCATTTAATTTTCCAGCTATGGTTCCAATGTGGATGTTTCCAATCGCTATTGCATGTGGAAATACATTTATATTAAAACCATCTGAAAAAGATCCCTCTTGCGCAATAAGATTAGCAGAATTATTAAAAGAAGCTGGTCTTCCAGATGGGGTATTTAATGTGATTAATGGAGACAAAGAGTCAGTAGATGCAATTTTAACTAACAAAGACATTAAAGCAGTTAGTTTTGTCGGTTCAACTCCCATAGCGAAATATATTTATGAGAATTCAGCAAAAAATGAAAAAAGAGTACAGGCATTAGGTGGAGCTAAAAATCATTTAGTAGTAATGCCAGACTGTGATTTAGATGGTGCAGTGAATGGTTTAATGGGTGCAGCTTATGGCTCCGCTGGAGAAAGATGTATGGCTCAGTCGGTTGCTGTAGCTGTTGGTGATATTGGAGATGAACTTGTTTCTAGATTATCAAAAAAAGCAGAGGCTTTAAAAGTTGGACCAGGAATGGACAAAAATTCTGAAATGGGTCCTTTAGTTACCAAAGAACATTTAGAAAAAGTAAAAAGTTATGTTGATTTAGGTATAAAAGAAGGTGCAAAATTAGTTGTCGATGGAAGAAACTTGAAATTACAAGGGTATGAAAATGGCTTTTATATTGGTGGTTGTTTATTTGATAATGTTTCAAAAGACATGAGAATTTACAAAGAGGAAATATTTGGCCCAGTTCTATCAGTTGTTAGAGTTAAAACTTTTGAGGAGGCCTTGAAATTAATAAATGATCATGAATATGGAAATGGTGTAAGTATTTATACTAGAGATGGAGATGCAGGGAGAACATTTGCAAGCAAAATTCAAGTTGGAATGGTTGGTATTAATGTGCCAATACCTGTGCCGATGGCTTTTCACAGTTTTGGTGGTTGGAAAAGATCTTTGTTTGGAGATAGCGCAATGCATGGTATGGAAGGAATAAAGTTTTATACTAAATTAAAAACTATAACTTCAAGATGGCCCTCAGGAATTAGATCTAATGCTGAATTTGTGATGCCAACAATGAAATAAAGAACAATGAGCAAAATATCTTTAATCGGCGCAGGTCAAATAGGTGGAACTCTAGCTCACTTAATTGGAATAAAAGAATTAGTAAATGAAGTAGTTTTATTTGATGTTGCAAGTGGTATTGCAAAAGGAAAAGCCCTAGATATTGCACAATCTTCATCTGTGGATGGTTTTGATGTAAAATTTTCAGGGACCGATGATTACGAAGACATAAAGGGCTCAGATGTAATTATAATTACAGCTGGAGTACCAAGAAAACCCGGTATGAGTAGAGATGATTTACTTGGAATTAACTTAAAAATTATAAAGCAAGTTGCAGAAGGAATTAAAAAAAATGCGCCTAACGCATTTGTAATTTGTATAACAAATCCATTAGATGTAATGGTAATGGCCTTTCAAAGGTTTTCTGGACTTTCTCCAAATAAAGTAGTTGGAATGGCAGGCATATTAGATAGCTCTAGATTTAAATTATTTTTGTCTGAAGAATTTAGCGTACCGGTCAAAGAAATAGAGGCTATGGTTATGGGAGGTCATGGTGATACAATGGTACCTCTTCCAAGATTTACAAAAGTTACAGGAAAACCTTTATTAGATTTAGTCAAAGAGGGAAAAATTTCTCAAAAAAGATTAGAAGAAATAAATCAGAGAACTAGGGATGGTGGAGCTGAGATTGTAAAGTTTCTTGAAAAGGGCTCGGCGTTCTATGCCCCGGCAGCCTCAGGAGTTGAGATGGCTAAGGCTTATCTTAAAGATGAAAAAAAAATGCTTCCATGTGCTGCATACTTAAATGGTGAATATGGCATCAAAAATATATACGCAGGAGTTCCAGTTATTGTTGGAAAAAATGGTGTAGAAAGAATAGAGGAAATAAACTTAGATGATAAGGAAAAATCTGAATTTCTTCATTCAATCGACGCAGTTAAAAAACTCTGGGAAGCAGCGTCTAAAATTGATCCAGATTTAAATAAATAATGAACATACACGAGCATCAAGCTAAACAAATTTTGAAAAAATTTGGAGCAACTGTACCAGAGGGTGTATTTAGCTCAACAGTTGAAGAGCTTTTAGAGAAATGTAAATCACTAAAAACGGAAAAATATGTTTTAAAAGCCCAAATTCATGCAGGTGGAAGAGGAAAAGTTGGAGGTATTAAAATTCTAAATACTCTCGAGGAACTTGAGAAATCTGCTAAAGAACTTTTAGGAAAAAAATTAATAACTCATCAGACTGGACCAGAAGGAAGAGAAGTTAAAAGATTATATGTCGAAGCTTCGTCAAATATTGAAAAAGAATTTTATTTATCATGTCTAGTAGATAGAGCTACTTCAAAAATTGCATTTATCTCTAGTTACCAAGGCGGAATGGATATTGAGGATGTAGCAAGCAAATCACCAGATAAGATTTTGACAACTAAAATAGATTTAAAAGATAAAATCTCAAATGAGGAATGTGAAAAAATTATCCAAATATTTAAATTAGAGAATAATTCAAAAAATGAGGCAATATCTTTAATTAAATCAATTTATAAGATGTTTATAGAAACTGACGCAAATTTGGTTGAAATAAACCCTTTAATACTTACAAAAGAAAAGAAAATTATTTGTTTAGATGCAAAGGTTATTTTTGATAGTAACGCTTTATTTAGACATCCTGAAATTTTAAAACTGCGGGATCTTAATGAGGAAGATCCTACTGAAATTGAAGCCAGTAAGCATGAACTTGCCTATATTAAATTAGATGGCAGTATTGGATGTATGGTTAATGGAGCTGGCTTAGCAATGGCCACTATGGATATAATAAAATTATATGGAGAAGAGCCGGCAAATTTTTTAGATGTTGGTGGAGGAGCATCCAAAGAAAAAGTTTCAGCAGCTTTCAAAATAATCTTGTCAGACGAAAATGTTAAGGGAATATTAATAAATATTTTTGGTGGAATAATGAGATGCGATGTTCTAGCCCAAGGCGTTGTAGATGCTGCAAAAGAAATGAAAATTAATGTTCCTTTAGTTATAAGACTTGCCGGTACCAACTTTAAAGAAGGTAAAAAAATATTAGATAGTTCAGGTTTAAAATTAATATCTGCTGAAAATTTGGATGATGCGGCAAAAAAAATTGTAAAGGCAATAAAATAAATGTCAGTTTTAGTCAATAAAAATACTAGATTAATTTGTCAAGGATTTACAGGTTCTCATGGAACTTTTCATTCTGAGCAGGCAATAAAATATGGAACAAATTTAGTTGGAGGGGTGACACCAAAAAAAGGTGGCCAAAAACATTTAGGTCTTCCAGTTTTTAATACAGTTAAAGAGGCAAAAGACTCCGAGGGAGCTAATGCAACAATGATATATGTTCCAGCCAAATTTGCTGCATCAGCAATTGTTGAGGCGATCGATGCATCTATAGAATTGATTGTATGTATAACTGAGGGAATTCCTATTCTGGATATGATAAGGATTAAACAGAAATTAAATAATTCAAAAAGTAGATTAATTGGCCCTAATTGTCCTGGTATCATAACTCCTGATGAGTGTAAGATCGGCATCATGCCTGGCAACATTCATAAAAAAGGAACTGTTGGAATAGTTTCAAGATCAGGAACTTTAACTTATGAAGCAGTTGCGCAGACCACAGAAAATGGGCTAGGACAATCAACTTGTATTGGAATTGGCGGTGACCCCATAAATGGTACGAATTTTATAGATTGTTTAGATTTATTTTTAAATGATGAAGATACTCAATCAATTTTAATGATTGGTGAAATCGGTGGAACTGCTGAGGAAGACGCCGCAGATTTTATTAATAATCATAAAATAAAAAAACCAATTGTTGGATTTATAGCTGGCGTGACTGCTCCACCAGGACGAAGAATGGGTCATGCAGGAGCTATAATTTCAGGTGGTAAAGGTGGTGCAAAAGAAAAGATAAAAAAAATGGAGGATTGTGGAATAACTATGGCAAACTCTCCATCAAAAATTGGCAAGACATTATTAAATAAATTGTCTAATTGAAAAATTTCTTTCTAGGTCTATATTAACCAATAGCGATGTCATCTTCTAAAAATCTTGAGTTTGAAAAAACTGCTTTTTTAAGCAAATCAAATAGCGCTTTTATTGAGGAGATGTATCTTAAGTTTGTTAATAATGATCCATCCTTACCTGATAGCTGGAAAATATATTTTGATCAGATAGGTGATGAGGCAGACATAATTGTAAATGAAATAAATGGTCCATCCTGGAGTCCATCAAAAAAAGTATCAATTAGAAAATTGCAAAATTCAAATAATGGAAACAAAAATCAAGCTGAATTAGTTTCAAAACAATCTAATGCAAATTCTATAAAGGCTGTTGCTATGATTAGATCTTACAGGCAGAGAGGTCATTTGATTGCCAAATTAGACCCCTTAGGACTTTTAAAGGCAGATTATTTAGAAGAACTTCATCCTGAGTCATATGGATTTAAGAAGGAGAAATATAATGATAAAATTTTTTTAGATGGAGTCATTAATAGACAACATTCTAGTGTCTCTGAAATTTTAAAATTTTTAAGAGATAAATATTGTGGATCCTTAGGTTTTGAATATATGCATATTTCAAATCCAACTGAAAGAAAATGGTTTAGAGATAGAGTTGAAAAAGCCGATGATTTTAAATTTACACAGAATGGAAAAGAGGCTATTCTCAAAAAACTTATTCAAGCCGAAGGTTTTGAAAAATTTTTACACACAAAATATGTAGGAACAAAAAGATTTGGTTTGGATGGAGGTGAGAGTTTAATTCCTGCTCTTGAGCAAATAATTAAAATTGGTGGTCAATCAAAAGTAAAGGAAGTTAAAATAGGAATGTCTCATAGAGGAAGATTGAACGTTTTAGCAAACGTTCTACAAAAATCTTATAAAAGAATTTTTAATGAATTTGCTGGAGAGATTAGTTCAAAATCAGAGGACGATACAGGAGATGTCAAATATCATTTAGGCGCGTCTTCAAACAGAGAATTTGATGGAAATCAAGTACATGTAAGTTTAACAGATAATCCATCTCATCTTGAAGCAGTGAACCCTGTAGTTTTAGGACAAACGAGAGCTAAACAATATTTCCATAAGGATAAGGAGAGAAATAAAGTTATCCCAATTTTAATTCATGGAGATGCAGCCTTTGCAGGCCAAGGAGTTGTAGCAGAATGTTTTGCTATGTCTGGTCTTCCAGGTCATAATACAGGTGGAACTATCCATATTATAGTAAATAACCAAATAGGATTTACTACAAGTCCAAGATTTGCAAGATCATCACCATATCCTTCCGATATTGCTAAAATGGTTGAAGCACCAATTATTCATGTTAACGGAGACGATCCCGAGGCAGTTGTTTATGCTGCAAGAATAGCAACCGACTTTAGATTAAAATTTAATAGAGATGTTGTTATAGACTTAATTTGTTATCGAAGATTCGGACATAATGAGGGAGATGAACCGTCTTTTACTCAACCATTAATGTATAAAAAAATCCGTTCACATCCCTCACCTATTAAAGTTTATGGTGAAAAATTAATTAATGAGGGATCAATTACAGATGATTATTTAAGAAAATCTATAAAAGAATTTAAGGAGTTACTTGATGATCAATATAAAAATGCAAAAAATTATAAGCCTAAAATTGAATGGTTTGAGGGCACATGGTCAAGATATAAACCATCGAGAGGAAAAGATAAAAGAGGCGTTACAGGTTACGACTTAAAAAAATTAAAAATTATTTCAGAAAAAATAAATACAATCCCAAAAGAGATTAACATTCACAAAACTATTGCTAAAGTCTTAGAAAATAGAAAATCAAACCTTAATAATGAGGAAAAAATTGATTGGTCTTCAGCTGAAGCTTTGGCTTTTGGATCTTTGTTAGAGGAAGGGTATCCAGTAAGATTGGTTGGCCAGGACTCAGGAAGAGGTACATTTAGTCAAAGACATTCAGTATTAAGAAATCAAATTGATAATTCTCGATATATTCCATTAAATAAAATATCTAATAAACAGAAAAATTTTGAAATAGTAGATAGTTTCTTATCTGAATTAGCAGTTCTAGGCTTTGAATATGGCTATAGCTTAGTTGAACCTAATACACTTACAATTTGGGAAGCTCAATTTGGTGATTTTGCTAATGGTGCCCAAGTTGTTATAGATCAATTTATTGCTTCAGGAGAAAGAAAATGGTCAAGAGCTTCTGGATTAGTTATGTTATTACCTCATGGCTATGAAGGTCAAGGTCCAGAGCACTCTTCTGCTCGATTAGAAAGATTTTTACAATTATGCTCAAATGACAATATGCAGATAATGAATTGCACAACACCTGCAAATTATTTTCATGCATTAAGAAGACAAATGCACAGAGATTTCAGAAAACCTCTAATTATAATGACTCCCAAATCTTTACTTAGACATAAGCATTGTGTGTCAAACTTAAGTGATTTTAGTAAACAAAATACATTTCATAGAGTCTTGTGGGATCACGCAATAGATCCAAAGTTAAAAGGTTTCATTAAATTGAAAAAAAAGGAAAAAATTAAAAAGGTAATTCTATGTTCAGGAAAAATTTATTTTGATTTGCTTGAGGCTAGAGAAAAATTAAAAAAAGATGATCTTGTATTTTATAGGATTGAGCAACTTTATCCTTTTCCAGTAAAGTCACTTGTGAAGGAGCTAAAACCTTATGCTAAAAATGGTAAATTTTATTGGTGTCAGGAAGAGCCAAAAAATATGGGAGCCTGGTTTTCAGTTCGAGATTATATCCAATGGACATTAGATAATATAAAGGCTAATAATAAAGAGATTTCTTATATTGGAAGAAGTCCAGATGCATCACCAGCTACTGGTTATGCAAAAAGACATGTTTCACAACAACAAGAAATTATTAAGAAAGTTTTTGAATAATTTGAAATGAGTGAAAAAATATTAGTTCCAGTTTTAGGTGAGAGTATTACAGAAGCTACAGTTTCCAAATGGTTAAAGAATAAAGGAGAGACAGTTGATGCAGATGAACCAATTGTCGAATTAGAGACTGACAAAGTTAATTTAGAGGTACCGTCTCCTGTTTCAGGAAAATTAATTGAGATTAATTCCAAAGATGGGTCGACTGTAAAAGTGGGTGAAATTTTAGGTTTAGTTACTGAAATTCAAGGTGAAATTAAAAAATCAAATGAAATAAAGAAAATTCAGCCTTCAAATTTTCATAAAAATGAGGAACCTAAAGAAAATGATAATATAATAAAGTTAGATCCGATTAAAGAACAAGCAGAACTAGATATATTTGATGAAAAAAATGACGTGAACGAGGTAAAAGAGGAGCCACTTGTTTTAACACAGGAAATAAAAAATAGCGAAATAGAGGAAAATCCTACAGAGGAAAGTCAAACATTATCTCCAGCAGTAAGAAAAATGGTGAATGAAAACAATATTGACGTTACGTCAATAAAAGGATCTGGAAAAGATGGAAGAATTCTTAAGGGCGATTTAATAAGCTTAATGGGAGTTAATCCTCCACCTTCAGATAGAAAAATTAAACACGGTCAAGAAGAGCGCATTAAAATGACAAGGTTGAGGCAAACTATTGCTAAAAGACTAAAGCAAGCACAGGAAAATGCAGCCCTACTTACCACTTTTAACGAAGTGGATATGACAAATATAATGAATATGAGAAAAGAAAATCAAGAAGATTTTCAAAATCGATACGGTATTAAACTTGGCTTTATGTCATTCTTTGTTAAGGCTTGTATTGTGGCCTTAAAAAATTTTCCAGCTGTTAACGCTGAAATAGAGGGAGACACAATTGTTTACAAAAATTATTATAATATAAGTTTTGCAGTTGGAACAGACAAAGGTCTTGTAGTTCCAGTTTTAAAGAATGCTGATGAACTATCTTTTGCAGATATTGAAAAAAAAATTAAAGAAATTTCTGAAAAAGCAAAAGAGGGAAAACTTGTGATTGAAGATCTCCAAGGAGGTACTTTTACTATTAGCAATGGCGGAGTTTATGGGTCAATGCTTTCCACTCCAATACTAAACTTACCTCAGTCTGGTGTGTTAGGTATGCATAATATTGTTGATAGACCAATTGTAGTGGATGGTGAAATCAAGATAAGACCTGTAATGTATTTAGCTTTATCTTATGATCATAGAATTATTGATGGCAAAGAGTCTGTATCCTTTCTTAAAATGATCAAAGAAAGTCTTGAGGATCCTAGAAGGTTATTTTTGGATATTTAGAATGTCAGAAAAATTTCAAGCAGTAGTTATTGGAGGTGGCCCAGGAGGTTATGTTTGCGCAATTAGACTTGCCCAACTAGGATTAAAAACTGCATGTATAGAGTCTAGAGGGTCTCTTGGTGGCACATGTCTGAATATTGGCTGTATCCCTTCAAAAAGCTTGCTTAATTTGTCTGAGGAATTTCACAAAGTTAAAGGTTTAGCAAATAAAGGTATTGAAATAGGAGAAGTAAAATTAAATCTGGATAAAATGATGAAGAGCAAGGACAAAGCAGTCACTATTCTTACAAAAGGTGTGGAATTTCTTTTGAAAAAAAACAAAGTTACTTACTTTAAGGGCCACGGAAGTTTTAATTCAAAAAATGAAATTTTAATAAAAGACGATCAAAAAAAAGAAATGATAATTCAAACTGAAAAAACAATTATAGCTACAGGATCTGTACCAGTATCTTTACCAGGTGTAGAAATTGATGAAAAAATAATAGTTTCATCGACTGGAGCTTTAAAATTAGAGAAAGTACCTAATAAAATGGTTGTTGTTGGTGGAGGTTATATCGGTTTAGAAATGGGATCCGTATGGTCAAGACTTGGTGCTAAAGTAGATGTTGTTGAATTTTTAGATCATATAACTCCCGGTATGGATAAAGAAATTTCGTCTGAGTTTATGAAAATTCTTAAAAAACAAGGAATGAAGTTTAATATGCAAAATAAAGTTGAAAAAATTCAAAAAAATAATTCAGGCGTAGTAGTTTCAACAATTGATAAAGACGGAAATAAAAATAATTTTGAATGTGATGTGGTTTTAATTTCAGTTGGTAGAAAGCCAAATACAGAAGGTTTAAATTTAAAAAATGCAGGTGTGAGTTTAGATGAAAAAAATAGAATAAAAACTGATAAAGAATTTAAAACAAATGTTGAAAATATTTATGCTATAGGCGATGTGATTGATGGACCCATGCTGGCACATAAGGCTGAAGATGAAGGTATAGCAGTTGCAGAAAATATAGCGGGTCAATCAGGACATGTGAACTACGATACAATACCAGGTGTGGTGTATACCTCACCAGAAGTTGCATCAATTGGTAAAACAGAGGAGCAATTAAAACAGCTAAATAAAAGTTATAAGGTTGGAAAATTTTCATTTATGGCCAACTCTAGAGCCAAGGCTATTGATGATACCGAAGGGTTTGTTAAAATTCTTGCAGATGCTCAGACAGATAAAGTTTTAGGAGCACACATAATTGGACCACATGCAGGAGAATTAATAGCTGAAATAGGTGTTGCTATGGAATTTGGTGCAAGTGCTGAGGATATTGCGAGGACCTGTCACGCTCACCCAACTTTTTCTGAAGCTGTTAAAGAAGCCGCATTATCAGTAGATAAAAGGGCAATACACTCTTAATTTTTTTTCATATTATAAAAATATGAAATATCCGATTCTGCTACCAAATATTTTCAATCATGCTTTTACTTATGAAAGTGATTTTAATCTTAAAGTTGGTGAATTTGTTCTTGTCCCTTTTGGAAAAACTAAAATAACAGGCGTGGTTTGGAATGAATTTGAAAAAAATAATAATAAGAAATTTAAAATAAAAAGTATTCTAAAAAGACTGGACGTTAGTCCTTTAAAGAAAGATACGATAAATTTTTTGAATTGGTTTGCTGAGTATAATCTAATCCCTAAAGGAATGGCGTTAAAGCTTGTTTTATTGAGCAGTAAAGCAATTGAGAAAAAAGAAAAAAAACTTTTTGAACCTTTTCGTGATAAAATAAAAAGAAATTCCGTTACGTTATCTATCAACCAAATTAAATCTCTAGAAAAAATGAATAGTTCGAATAAAAAATTTAGAGTTCATGTTTTACAAGGAACAACTGGATCGGGTAAGACTTTAGTCTATTTTGAAGCATTAAAATCTTTAATAGAGAAGGGTTTTCAATCTTTAATTCTTTTACCAGAAATAGGTTTAACAAGTCAGTTTGAGCAAAAATTTTTCGAATATTTTGGATTTAATCCAGCAATTTGGCATTCTGGTATTTCAAAAAAGAAAAAAGAGATAATTTGGAGTGGTATTTCTTGTGGTGAAATTAAAGTGATAATTGGTGCAAGATCTTCGTTGTTTTTACCGTTTAAAAATTTAGGAATAATAATTGTCGATGAAGAGCATGATCAATCTTTCAAACAAGATGAAGGTGTTACCTATAATGCTCGTGATATGGCAATTTCAAGAGCATCGTTTGAAAACATTCCTATTAATTTGATTACAGCAGTCCCTTCCATAGAAACTTTTGAAAATATTAAAAAAGGCAAATATGAAATTTCTAGATTAAGTGAAAGATATAAAAACGCAGCACTACCTAATTATGAAATTATTAATTTAAATAATACAAAACTTGAGAAGCAATCATGGTTATCAGACAAGATAATTGAAAAAGTCAATTTACATCTTAAAAAAAAAGATCAAGTCCTATTTTTTTTAAATAGAAGAGGTTTTTCTCCTAATGCACTTTGCAATAAATGCTTTTTAAGTTTTTCGTGTCCAAATTGTACAATAAATCTGGTTTATCATAAAAACAAAAATAATTTGATATGCCATTATTGTGGATTCAAATCAGAGTTAAAAAGAGATTGCAAGAAAGATGGCCAATGTGAATTTGTTTTTAGTGGACCAGGTGTTGAAAGAATTTCAGAGGAGGTAAAAAAAAAATTTCCCGGTAAAAAAATAGATATTTTTTCGAGTGATACGATGAACAAAAAAGATTCTAAAGAAAAAATTAGAAAAATAATAAATAATGAAATTCAAATTTTAGTAGGGACTCAATTAATATCAAAAGGTTTTCATTTTCCTCACTTGAATTGTATTGTTGTTGTAGATATTGATCTTTCTTCTCAAGGACACGATTTAAGGGGAGCTGAAAAGAATTTACAACTTTATCATCAACTTTCAGGGAGAGCTGGGAGAACTGGAAAACCAGCCACAGTTTATTTTCAAACCTATGAAAGTAATTCTAAAATGATCTCTGAAATAACAAATAAAAATCCTGATATTTTTTTAGAAAGAGAATTAGAGATAAGAAAAAAAAATAAACTTCCTCCTTATCAAAGATTTATTTCTTTAATCCTAACTGGAGAAAATGAAAAAAAATTAGAAAAAGAAGCTTTTAATCTCAGAAATTTTATTGAAAGTAAAATTAATGGAAAGATTTTGGGCCCAGTGAATGCACCACTCTTTAGATTAAAAAAAAAATTTAGGATAAGATTTTTGATAAGGGGATCAAAATCTATGAGCATGCAGAGTTCTTTAGCAAAAATTATTCCAAAATATAAATTTCCTTCTGGAATAAAACTTTCAGTTGATGTTGATCCGATAAACTTCAATTAACCTATAAAAAATAGGCATTTTTGACATATCAGTCACTTGAAGACATAAGGGTCATATGTTATTTAAAACGAGAATTTTTAATAATCTTCAACAAACATAGGATACAAGTTGAGCAAAGATACAGGATTTTCAATTTCATCAGCTGAAAGATATTCTCTCGCACTTTTCGAGCTTTCAGAAGAAAAAAATATATTAAATCAAATAGAAGAACAATCTTTATCAATTTTAAATTTAATTAATCAAAGTAGAGACTTTTTTAATATAATTAAAGATCCAACTATTAGCCAAGATGATCTTTCAAAAGTGGTAAATAAATTGGCTGAAAATAATGGATTTGACGATTTATTTAAAAATTTTTTAAATTTTTTAATTCAAAAAAGACGTTTCTTTTTCATAGAACGAATTCTTAAAAGTTTTATTGAAATTTGTTCCAAAAAAAGAGGTGAGCTTACTGCAGAATTAAAATCAGCAAAAAAATTATCGAGTGATGAAATTAAAAAGATTACAGATGAGTTATCCACTAACTTTAGCTCAAAAATGAAATTAAACTACAAACATGATGAAAGTTTAATAGGAGGTCTGGTAATTCAAGTTGGGAGTACTATGATTGATACCTCAATTAAAAATAAATTACAACAAATCGAAAATAGAATGGTAGAGGCATAAATGGAAATTAATCCTTCAGAAGTTACAAAAATATTAAAAGAACAAATTAAAAATTTTGGTGAAAAAGCTGAGGTTGCAGAGGTAGGTCAGGTTTTATCAGTCGGAGATGGTATCGCAAGGATTTACGGTTTAGATAATGTTCAAGCTGGTGAGATGGTAGAATTTTCTGATGGATCAAAAGGGATGGCTCTTAACTTAGAAAGTGAAAACGTTGGTGTTGTAATTTTTGGTGATGACAGAAATGTTAAAGAAGGTGATGTAGTAAAACGTACAGGTAATATTGTTGATACTCCTGTTGGAAAGGAACTGTTAGGAAGAGTTGTGGATGGGTTAGGTAATCCAATTGATGGAAAGGGAGCATTTGATAAGAATATTAAAAAGACCAGAGTAGAGGTAAAAGCACCAGGAATTATTCCTCGCCAATCAGTTAATGAACCAATGCAAACTGGACTAAAATCAATAGACAGCTTAGTTCCGATTGGAAGAGGCCAAAGAGAATTAATTATTGGCGACAGACAAACAGGTAAAACTGCAGTTGCTGTAGATGCAATTATTAACCAAAAAAAAATAAATGAGTCTGGTGATGAAAAACAAAAATTATATTGTATTTATGTTGCAGTTGGACAAAAAAGATCAACAGTAAGACAAATTCAAAAAACATTGGAAGAAGCAGGTGCAATGGAGTACACAACTATTGTTGCTGCCACAGCATCTGATTCTGCACCATTACAATTTTTAGCTCCATATACAGGATGTGCTATGGGTGAGTATTTCAGAGATAATGGAATGCATGCACTAATTATCTATGATGATTTATCTAAACAGGCTGTTGCATACAGACAGATGTCTTTATTGTTGAGAAGACCTCCAGGTCGTGAGGCTTATCCTGGGGATGTATTTTATCTACATAGTAGATTACTTGAGAGAGCTGCAAAATTAAGTGATGAGCATGGTGGTGGATCATTAACAGCACTCCCAATTATTGAAACACAAGGAGGAGATGTTTCTGCATTTATTCCTACCAACGTAATTTCAATTACTGACGGTCAAATATTTCTAGAGACAGAACTATTTAACCAAGGTATAAGACCAGCAATTAACGTTGGACTATCAGTATCTAGAGTTGGTTCATCGGCCCAAACAAAAGCTATGAAAAAAGTTTCGGGTTCGATGAAATTAGAATTAGCACAATACAGAGAGATGGCAGCATTTGCCCAATTCGGATCAGATTTGGATGCATCTACACAACAACTTTTAAATAGAGGTTCAAAATTAACTGAACTTCTGAAACAAAAACAATACTCACCACTGACTGTTGCAGAGCAAGTAATATCTGTTTTCTGCGGTGTTAAAGGTTATCTTGATGATATTGATTTAAAGGATGTATCTGAGTTTGAAAGTAAAATTATTAATAAATGTAAATCAGATAAACCTGAGATAATTGAAGCAATTCAAAGCACAGGAAAACTTGATGAAGATAAAGAAAAGCTGCTAGTAGAAGTAATTACTCAGCTTAAAGAAAATTTTAAATCTTAAAATAATATGGCAAGTTTAGACGATCTTAAAAAAAGAATAGCTAGCGTAAAGTCTACACAAAAGATTACTAAAGCTATGAAAATGGTTGCGGCAGCAAAATTAAGAAAAGCTCAAGAAAGTGCTGAGAGAGGAAGACCTTACTCTGAAAAAATGAATAATATTATTTTAAACTTGTCTAATGGAATATCTGATAAGGAAAATGCTCCAAAATTATTATCTGGAACGGGTGAAGAAAAAGTTCATTTATGTGTTGTAATGACATCAGATAGAGGACTTTGTGGTGGTTTTAATTCTAATATAATTAAAAAGGCAAAAAGTTATTTTTCAAAAATTTTAAATGAAGGTAAACAATTAAAAATCATTACAGTAGGATCTAAGGGAAATGATCAACTAAAGAGAGTTTATGGTGATAAAATTATTGAAAATATATCTTTTAAAGAATCTAAAAATGCTAATTATTTTGATGCTGACAAAGTTGGAAAGATGATAATTGAAAAATTTGAGGGTGGTGAGTTTGATATATGTACAATTTTTTATAATCAATTTAAAAATGTAATTACTCAATTACCTCAAGCTCAACAGATTATACCTTTAAACAACGAAGAAGATGAAAATAATTCTGACGATAATTATGAATTTGAACCGGATGAAGATGAGATTTTAGGTAATTTATTACCGAAAAATATTTCAACACAAATATTTAAGGCTATGTTAGAGAATTCAGCTAGCGAACAAGGGTCAAGAATGAGTGCAATGGATAACGCTACCCGTAACGCAGGTGAAATGGTTGACAAACTTACTATTGAATATAATAGAAGTCGTCAGGCAGCAATTACAAAAGAACTAATAGAAATCATATCAGGAGCAGAAAGTTTATAATTATGAGCAAAGGAATAATTACACAGGTTATTGGAGCAGTAGTAGACGTTAAATTTGATGGAGAGCTTCCAGAAATTTTAACAGCATTAGAATGTAAAAACGGGAGCAACAGATTAGTTTTAGAGGTAGCGCAACACTTGGGTGAAACTACGGTTAGAACTATTGCAATGGATGCCACTGAAGGATTAAAAAGAGGTGATGAAGTAATCAATACAAACTCACCAATACAAGTTCCTGTAGGACCTGAAACTCTTGGAAGAATTATTAATGTAATTGGAGAACCAATTGATGAAAGAGGAGAAGTAAAAACTAAAGAAAGTTGGCCAATTCATAGAGGTGCTCCTGAATTCAATGATCAATCAACTGAAACTGAAATACTCGTAACTGGTATTAAGGTAATTGACTTGCTTGCTCCTTACGCTAAAGGAGGAAAAATTGGATTGTTTGGTGGTGCTGGTGTAGGAAAAACAGTTTTAATTATGGAATTAATTAATAACGTTGCAAAAGCACATGGCGGATTTTCAGTTTTTGCTGGTGTAGGAGAGAGAACAAGAGAAGGAAATGACCTTTATCATGAGATGATCGAGTCTGGTGTTATCAAACAGGATGGACCAGGATCAAAAGCAGCATTAGTTTATGGACAAATGAATGAACCTCCAGGCGCTAGAGCTAGAGTAGCACTTACTGGATTGACTGTAGCAGAATACTTTAGAGATCAAGAGGGACAAGATGTACTTTTCTTTGTTGATAATATTTTTAGGTTTACCCAAGCAGGTTCTGAAGTTTCAGCACTTCTTGGTAGAATTCCATCTGCGGTTGGTTATCAACCGACATTAGCAACTGATATGGGTAATCTTCAAGAAAGAATTACAACAACAAACAAAGGATCAATTACCTCAGTTCAAGCAATTTATGTGCCTGCAGATGATTTAACTGACCCTGCTCCCGCAACATCCTTTGCTCATTTGGATGCAACAACAGTGCTTTCAAGACAAATAGCTGAAATTGGAATATATCCTGCTGTTGATCCGCTGGACTCAACTTCAAGAATTCTAGACCCCAGAATTGTTGGAGATGAACATTATAGAGTAGCAAGAGACGTGCAAAGAATATTACAATCTTACAAATCATTACAAGATATCATAGCTATTTTGGGTATGGATGAATTATCTGAAGAGGATAAGCTGGTTGTAGCTAGAGCAAGAAAAATTCAAAGATTTTTATCTCAGCCATTTTTTGTTGCAGAGGTTTTCACAGGATCACCAGGAAAATTAGTGGACTTAGACTCAACCATCAAAGGCTTTGATGCTATTTGTAAGGGTGAATATGACCATTTACCTGAAGCAGCGTTTTATATGGTAGGTACGATTGAAGAGGCAATTGAGAAAGCTAAAAAAATGGAACAAGAAGCAGCTGCTTAATGAGTGAAGAATTTAAAATTGAGATTGTAAATCCAGAAAAATCTTTTTTAGTTAAGGAGGATGCTTTAGAGGTTGTTGTACCTGCATTTGAGGGTGAAATGGGGATTTTAAAAGATCACATATCTATTATTTCTTTTTTAAAACCTGGAATAATTAAAGTATTTTCGAAATCAGGTGATGAAAATTATTATGTAGAAGATGGAATTATCGAATTTAAAAATAACAATTTATCTATTTTAACAAGTACAATATTTTCTGTTAAAGATTTAGATAAATCTAAGCAAGGGGATTTACTTAAAAATGCTGAAGAGGAAGCAAGTAAAACTGAGATAAGCGATCAGGCTAAATATTTAGCAGATCAAAAAGTCGAAGTACTAAGATCGATTAACTAATAGTAAATCTAATTTTTTTTTAATCTCTTGATAAACGTGTAATTTAAAATCTACTACAACTTTTGTTAAGGACTCTAAATCAATCCATTTCCATTCAAGAAATTCTGGTTTTTTTGTTTTTATATTTATTTCACTATCTTCACCAGTAAACTTCATTATAAACCATTTCTGTTTTTGTCCCTTATACTTACCCTTCCAAATTATGCCCAATAAGTGATCTGGTAATTCATATGTTATAAAACCATCTAATTCTTTAATTAGCTCTACTTTTGTAATACTAGTCTCTTCTTCCAACTCCCTGTATGCAGCTGAAAGAAAATCCTCACCCACATCAATACCTCCTTGTGGCATTTGCCAGAAATTTTTTGGATTGTCTATTCTTCTTGCAACAAAAATTTTATTTTTTTGATTTAGAACAACAATGCCTACGCCACTACGTAGTGGTAGATGTTTATATTGCTCCTTCATTTAACCGTTTAAAAGTTTTAATGCGTAACTTAGTTGATTATCAGTATCAGTCTTAATTCTAAATTCATCTGTATCCTCATTAATTTCAATATCAGGACTTACTCCAACTTCAGAAATTGATTTACCTGATGGTAGGTAATATTTTGCAACAGTGAGTCTTATTGCTCCTTTATTTTTTAGTGGAATTATTGATTGCACAGAACCTTTTCCATAACTATTTTCACCTAAAATAATTGCTCTTTTATGATCTTGAAGTGCCCCTGCAACTATTTCTGAAGCAGATGCAGAACCATAATTAATTAATACCATTAGAGTTTTGCCCCTTATCAAGTCTCCTTTTTTTGCAAACCATTTTCTATTTTCAGAAACCTTTCTACTTTTGGTAGATACAATTTCCCCATTATCTAAAAAAAAATCTGATATTTTTATAGCTTGAGATAATAATCCACCAGGATTATTCCTCAAATCTAGTATATATGAATTTATATTCTCATTTTTTTCAAATTCACGTATATGTTTTTTAATTTGTTTTCCGCTATTTTCATTAAAAGAAGTTAATCTAAGATAACCAATATTATTTTTTAAAAGATCAGCTTTAACTGATTTAATTTGAATTATTTCTCTTACAATTTCAAACTTTAAAGCTTTTTTTTGTCCGATCCTTCTCACAGTCAAAATAATTGATGAACCCACAGGTCCCCTCATCAAGTCTACAGCTTCACTTAAAGATTTACCTTGTACTTGGACATCATCTATTTTTATAATGTAGTCACCAGCTTTGATTCCGGCTTTAGATGCAGGAGTATCATCCATGGGGGAAATTACTTTTACAACTCCAGACTCCATATTTACCTCTATTCCTAAGCCACCAAACTCACCACTTGTTTCAGTCTGCATTTGGTTAAAAGTTTCGGGAGACATGTATGCTGAATAAGGATCTAATGATTGGAGCAAACCATCGATTGCAGCATCCATACTTTCAGATTGATTTACTTCATCCACATATTCTCTATTAATTTTTTCTAATACTTCTCCAAATAAATCTATTTTTTTATAGACATCATTTTCAGCTGCAATTACAGGATTAAAAATTGAAAACTTTAGAAAAAATATACTTATAATAAAAAAAATTTTCCTCATATTATAAGTTTTTCTTTTGGGATAAATTCTGACCACATTTTTTCTAGTTCGTAAAATTTTCTTTTTTCTGGATGAAATATGTGTACTATAAGATCTATCCCATCCACCAGTTTCCACTCAGTACTTTCTTTTCCCTCGATTTTTGAATCTTTCATTCCATAATCTTTGAATTTTTCCAAAACTTGCTCAGAAAGTGATTGGATATGTCTTGATGATGTACCACTCGCAATTATCATGTATTCAGCCATCGAACTTTTATCTTTAAGATCGATGCTAACAATGTCTAAAGCTTTATTGATATCTAAAGTTTGAATTATGATTTTTTTTAAATCAGAAATTTTGTCCATTAATTAACTAAACCATATCAAATTTTTCTCAATTGAGAAGAAGAAATATTGACCTTTTCAAATTCAATAAATTTCAAATTTTCTCTATTTAATCTTTTATATGTAGTTGAATTTAACGATTTTTTTTTATAACCATGCCTATCAAATACTATTATTTTACATTTCTGTGAAATTAATTTCCATTTATACCATTTATGAAATTTTATTAAATTATCAGCCCCCATTATAAAATAAATTTTGTTTTTTTTGTTCTTTAAAATATGATTTATTAAATCAAAAGTTTTATTCGATTTAATTGTGTCTTCATAAAATTTTACTTTAATCAATTTACTTGACCCAATAATTTTTTTGCAATGCTTGATTCTATTATTCAAACTTTTATGTGTCTTTTTTTTAAAAGGATTTTTTTTAGTTATTGCCCAAATAACATTTCGTAAATCAAATCTTTTAATCGCCTCTTTAGAGATTGTTAAATGACCTTTGTGTGCAGGATCGAAGGATCCACCTAGGATCCCAATTTTATTTCTTTTTGTAACCAATTTACTTTCTAATTTTACCATTACTTGTTACTTGATATTTGTAGGAAACTAGTTGTCCAAGTCCCACCGGGCCTCTTGGTGGAAGAACGCTTGTTGAAATTCCAACTTCACCACCAAATCCAAATTCACCACCATCTGCAAATTGTGTAGATGTATTGTGCATTGCTATTGAACTTTTAACTCCCATTAAAAATTTTTTAGCAGTTTTTTTGTTTTTAGTAATAATACAATCAGTATGCATAGTTCCATACTTATTAATATGAGAAATAGCCTCTTGTAAGTTTTTGACTGATTTTACAGAAACGCTAGCAGATAAATATTCTTTTGACCAATCTTTGATTGATGCTTTTCTGATTTTACCTTTATAAATTTTTCGTATTTTATTATCACCAATAATTTGACAACCTTTTTCTTCTAATATCTTTAATATATGAGCTCCAAACTTTTTGACTATACGCTCATTAAGCAAAATTGTTTCAGTTGCTCCACAAATCGCTGTATTTCTTAATTTTGCATTTACTATTACTTTGGTAGCAATTTTGGGATCTGCATCCTTATCTACATATGAATGACAAATACCTTCTAAGTGACCAATAGTTGGAATTTTAGAAATGTTTTGTACTTTTTTAACTAAATTTCTACCCCCTCTTGGTATAATTACATCAACAAAATTATTCATTTTAGTGAGTAAAAAATCTACCACTTTTCTATTCTTTATATCGATGAATTGAACAAAGTTTTGATTAACTTTATTAATCTTCAAAGCTTTTCTAAATAAATTTGATAAAATTTTATTAGAATAAAGGGCCTCAGAACCACCTTTCAAAATGACCGGATTTCCAGATTTAAAACATAATGATGCTACATCTGAGGTTACATTTGGTCTACTTTCATAAATTACACCTATTACTCCTATCGGGATTGATATTTTTGAAAATACAAGTCCATTAGGTCTTTTCCATCTTTTAATAATATTATGAACTGGATCCTTTAACTTAATTATTTTTTGGATTGAATTAATAATACCCAAGATTTTTTTTTCATTTAAAATTAGTCGATTTATTAAATTATCTCTCAGCTTAATTTTGATAGCCCGATCTACATCTTTTTTATTTTCTTTAAGAATTAAGTGCTTATTTTTTTTTATCATTTTAAGATAATCACTTAAAACTTTATTTTTTTTATAAGTATTTATTGGTTGAGCAAACGCTTCTTTTGATCTTTCTCCAATATTAATTAATATCTTTCTCATTAGATTTCCACCATATCATCTTTATGTACTACCTCAGATTTTGACACGTATCCTAAAATTTTTTGTATTTCATTCGAATGACAGCCCATAATTAAATTTATTTCTTTGGATGAAAAAGAGCTAAGTCCACGAGCAAACTCTTTTTTTTTATTATCTAAAATTTTAATATGATCTCCCTTATTAAATCTACCGACCACTTTTTTAATTCCAGCCGCTAATAAACTTTTTCCACTATGAAGAGCCTTTTTTGCCCCATCATCAATTATAAGCTCACCCTTAGGAGAAATTGAGCTGATTATCCACTTTTTTCTTGCATGCATTTTAGATATTTTAGAAATAAACCAAGTGCAATTATTTTCATTCTGGATACGATCGATAGGATTAAGACCTAACCCATTTGCTATTACCATATTGCAACCAGCCAAATTACAAATTTTAGCAGCTTCGATTTTTGTATTCATGCCACCACTTCCTAATTCTGTCATACCTTTAATATTTATACCTTTAATAACTTTATCTAAATCAATCACTTTCTTAATTAATCGAGCATCTTTGAATTTTTTTGGGTTTTTTGTGTATAAACCATCCACATCCGAGAGTAATATTAAGGTATCTGCATTTGTAATTTGAGCTACTCTAGAAGCAAGTCTATCATTATCTCCATATTTAATTTCAGATGTAGCAATAGTATCATTTTCATTAACAATAGGGATGAAATCAAGATCGAATAAGTTTTCAAAAGTTCTTTTTGCATTAATTGATCTTCTTCTCTCCTCGGTATCATCAAGGGTAAGTAAAATTTGAGAAATATCTAATTTATATTTTGAAAACGTTTCTAAGAATAAATTCATCAATTCAATTTGTCCTATAGATGCAATTGCTTGGCTTTTATCTAGCTTAAGATTTTTTTTATTGTAGTTCATTTTTTTACATCCAAGGGCTATTGCACCCGAAGAAACAATTATAACTTTTTGATTATTCGATCTTAATTTTTTAATATCTTTTGCAAAGCTAGAGAGCCATTTTTTTCTTATTTTCTTATCTTGATCAACTAAAAGTGAAGACCCGATTTTGATAACAATTTTTTTTGAATCTTTAAAATACATAATTCAATAATTTTGATTTAATTTTTGATACTGAAGATTTATTAAATGTTGATACAGCAATAACTTCTGATTTAGTATTCTTTTTAAAATCGTTAATTATGTGATTGACTTCTTTTTCATCAATAAGATCTATTTTGTTCAACACGATTAATTCTTTTTTCTTAATGAGTTTGTTACTATATTTTTTAAGCTCATTTTTTACTTGTTGATAGTTTTTTTTTAAATCTTCACTTGTGATATCAATTAAATGTAAGAGGGATTTACATCTCTCAATATGTTTCAAAAACTGAATTCCAAGGCCTGTACCTTTATGAGCCCCTTCTACTAATCCCGGTATATCTGCTATCGTAATTTCTTTATCATCATAACTTGCTACACCCAAATTTGGATTTATAGTTGTAAATTGATAGTTTGCTATTTTAGGATTTGCGTTAGTAACTGATGCTAATAAACTTGACTTACCCGCATTAGGTAATCCTATAATCCCGATATCAGCTATTGTTTTCAATTGAAGCCAAATTGTAAATTCTTCTCCTTGAGTTCCTTTTGTAAATTTCCTGGGCGCCCTATTGGTAGAACTTTTGAATCTTGTATTGCCCAATCCACCTTTACCACCAGCAGCAGCAATAAATTCCTCACTTATGTTGGTAAAGTCGTAAATTAATGTTTTGTTGTCCTCTTCAAAAACTTGCGTTCCCAAAGGAACCTTTAAAATTAAATCTGCACCACTCTTACCAGTTCGGTTTTGTCCCGCGCCGTTCTCACCCTTCTTTGCTTTATGATGTTGTTGATATCTAAAATCAATCAAAGTATTTAAATTCTGTTCAGCTTTTAAAATTACCGAACCTCCTTTTCCACCATCACCACCATCTGGGCCACCATATTCTATAAATTTTTCTCTTCTGAAACTGGGAGAACCATCTCCACCGTTTCCAGCTTTAATATAAATTTTAACTTGATCTAAGAATTTCATAATACAACAATAGTTTAAGTTGTACTATTAATTGGGTTTTACTGAAACAAAAGTTCTATCTGACTTTGTTTTTTTAAAAACTACTTTACCTTTTATTACTGAAAAAATTGAGTGATCTTTACCCATTCCTACATTTTCTCCAGGAAATATTTTTGTACCCCTTTGTCTTACAATAATGTTTCCAGGTATAACAGATTGTCCACCATACTTTTTGACACCAAGTCTTCGTCCAGCACTATCACGTCCATTTCTAGAGGATCCGCCTGCTTTTTTTGTTGCCATAATTAATTCCTAGTTATTTACCAGCCTCTTTTTTTGTTTCTGTCTTTTTTGTTACCTTAGAAACTTTTTCAGCCTCTGAAAGAACTTTACCATCTTTTGAAAAAATTTTATTTATTCTAATCATTGAATATTCTTGTCTATGCCCATTTTTTCTTCTTGAATTATGTCTTCTTCTCTTTTTAAAAATTAACACAGTCCTATTTTTACTATTCTTAATTAAGTCAGCTTCAACTTTTGCACCATTTACCATAGGGGCTCCTACTTCTATTTTACTGTCATCTCCGTAAGCTAAAATTTCATTAAACTCTATTTTTGAATTAGCTTTAGCATCTGTTAATTTCTCAATTTTCAAAATCTCTCCAGATTTGACTTTGTATTGCTTACCACCTGTTTTTATGACTGCGAATGACATATAAATACTCTAAATTTTGTTAAGGCAATATAGTCTGAGCAAACCTATAGTCAAGTTTTATAAATCAAAAATTATCCTTTAAAACTCTTAATTTTGAAAAACTTTCAACATCTTTAGCTTTAAGAAATATATTACATTCTATTTCATCAGATAAAATGGATGGGATAGTAGGTTGGCCATTTTTAATTTTTTCTTTAATTTTTTCAATTTTAATCTTTAAATTTAAATTATCAGGATCGTTTGACTCACAAAATTTAGAATTTTGTAATGTATATTCATGGCCGCAATATATTTGAGTATCTTCTGGAAGTTCTTTTATTTTTTTTAGTGAATTGAACATCTGTTCATAAGTTCCCTCAAAAATTCTACCACATCCTAAGGAAAATAAAGTATCACCAGTAAAAATTTTTTTTTCCAAAAAAAAATGAAAGGCAATATGTCCACTTGTATGACCTGGTATGTGATAAATTTTCGCCTCAAAATTTTCACCTTTCCATTTTTGATTGTCTTCCACAAGCACATCAACTTCTGGAATACGATCTTTATCCTCTTTAAATCCAACTATTTTAGAATTATATCTTTTTTTTAATTCCAAGTTGCCGCCTACATGGTCATAATGATGATGAGTATTAAGAATATATTTTAACTCAATATTATTACTTTCAACATATTTTATAATTGGAGCTGCCTCACCAGGGTCAACAACACATCCAATACTTTTAGTGTCATCGATTATTAAGTAACTATAATTATCTTGTAAACACTTAATTATTTTTATTCTCATCTTATTTTTCAATTAAGAATATACCTAATTCTGCAAATAAATTTTTATAAAATAAATTAGAACTATTAATATTAGATATATTTTTATTAGTCAGAGCTAAAGATTTAAAGATTTTAAAGTTTATAATTTTTGAAAATTTAACAAAATCTTTAATCGTACACATATGAATATTTGGGGTGTTATACCAATCATTTGGTAATGATTCTGTGATTGGCATTGTTCCTTTGACAAGCAAATTTAATCTTACTTTCCAATTACCAAAATTTGGGATTGTTATGATTGCTTTCTTTCCAACTCTTAATAGTTCTTTTATAACAATTTCAGGATTTACGAAAGCTTGTAAAGTTTGACCTAGGACAACATAATCAAAAGAATCATTTGGAAATTGTTTTAAATCCAATTCCGCGTTTCCTTCAATTACAGTAAGTCCTTTTGATACGCAGGTTTGGACTTTATCTTTTGAAATCTCAATTCCTCTAGCATCAACATTTTTATTTTTTTTTAATGACTCCATTAATGTGCCATCATCGCATCCAACATCTAAAACTCTTGTTTTTTCTTCTATTAAATCAACTATTATTTTATATTCTGTTTTCACTATAATCTCTCTGAGTAAGACTTATCTAAAAAATTTTTAAGGGTTTTCAAAAAGTCTGGAACATCTAATAAAAAAGAATCATGACCTTTGTCAGATTTTATTTCAACAAATCCAACATCAGCACCAATTGCATTAAGAGCGATAACTATATCTTTATTTTCTTGAGTTGGATAGAGCCAGTCTGAGGTGAAAGATATTACAAAAAACTTAGCCTTAGTTTTTTTAAATGCATTAGATAAATTACCATCAAATTGTTTAACTAGATCAAAATAATCCATAGCTCTTGTGATATAAAGATAACTATTAGCATCAAATCGATCTACAAAAACTGATCCTTGATATCTTAGATAACTCTCTATTTGAAAATCTGCATCAAATCCAAATTTAAGAGCATCTCTTTCTTGAAGTTTTCTTCCAAATTTTTCTTGTAAACCTTTTTTAGACAAATAAGTTATATGAGCAGCCATTCTCGCTACTGATAACCCTTTATCAGGAAGAGTATTATTAGATAAATATTTTCCTTCTGACCAATTATGATCTGATGCTATCGCTTGTCTACCCAACTCATTAAAAGCAATATTTTGAGCAGAATGACTAGAGGTACATGCAATTGGTACTACTGTACTAGCTTTATCCGGATAATTACTAATAAATTGCAAAACTTGCATTCCTCCCATCGATCCACCAACAACCGAAAAAAGTTTTTTTATCTCGAAATGATCTAATAAATTTACTTGTGCGTTGACCATGTCATTAATAGTAATTACAGGAAAATCAGTTCCATAAATTTTATTTGTATCAGGATTTTTGTGGCTTGGACCAAATGAGCCCATACAACCACCTATAACATTTGCGCAAATAACAAAATATTTATTTGTATCTATTGATTTGTTAGGACCCACTGCGTAAGACCACCAACCATCTTTTTTTGTGACAGGATTAATACCCGTAACAAATTGATCACCAGTAAGCGCATGAAAAACAAGGATTGCATTATCTTTATTTTTATTAAGCGAACCATAGGTTTCATATGCGAGTGGAAAATTATTAATAGTTTTACCACAATCAAGTTTCAATGGTTTTTTAATAACAAGCGTTTTTATATTCTCTTTAATATTCATAATTATTAATGCTAATTATTGAATTGTGAGAAAAAAAACTTTTTTAGCGGTTTTTTTAAAGCGCTCGCAATTCAGGTAAATCAGCGCATAAATTTTGTACAAGATGTTATTTAGTATGTCAATTTTAAAATATTTGAACTAATACTATATGAAAATTTGTTATTTTATCTATAAAGAGGCTAAAATTTGAATGATGACAACTATAAAATTTATCAAAGCAACACAAAATATATTTAGAAAATGAGAAATGTATTAATTATAGGCTGTGGATTATTAGGCTCCTCTTTAGCAAGGAAGATTTCAAAAAAAAAAATAGCAAAAAAAATATTTATCTATGAAAAATCAAAATCTAATATCGCCAAAATAAAAAGTCTCAGATTACCAGGAACAATTGTTAAGTCACTTAAAGATGGTTTGGTAAATTCAAACTTAGTGATTGTTTGTACATCAACGAGTGAATATAAAAAACTTATTCTTAAAATTAATAAAACTATTTTGCCAAAGACACTGATTACTGATGTTGGATCTTCAAAAATAGAGTCATCAAAAATTATTAAAAAATTTTTGAAGCGTGGTATAAATTGGATTAGGAGTCACCCTATCGCTGGATCAGAGGTGAGTGGACCAGAATTTGGAAAAGCTGATATGTTTGAGGATAAATGGTGTGTATTAATTAAGGATAAAAAAACAAGTTCTAAGAATTTAAAATTTTTAATTTCTTTTTGGAAAAAAATGGGCTCAAAAACTGTTATTATGAATTCTGAAAAACATGACAAAGTTTTTTCTATCACAAGTCATTTACCACATTTAATTGCTTATAATTTGGTTAAATCGGCTCAAGATTTTGAAAAAATACTTAAATTTGGACTTATTAAATACAGTGCTGGGGGGTTGAGAGATTTTTCAAGAATAGCTGCTTCAAATGAAATTATGTGGAGAGATATTTTTTTTGATAATAAGGTTAATGTTACAAAAGCGATAGACTTATTTATCAAAAACTTAAAATCTTTCAAAAAGGATATAAATTCTAAAAATAATAAATCAATTTTAAAAAAATTATCACAGACTAAAAAAGTTAGGTCTAAAATTATTAAATTGAAACAGGATGTAAACAAACCTGACTTTGGTAGAGATTAAATATTACTAATATTACTTACTTTTTTAACTTTCAGATTTGCGGTTTTATCAATTAATTTAATCGTTTGTACCGTTGGCATTATTAACACCTTCTTTTTTGGTCCATAAGCATGAATAAATTTAGACTTATTTAGACATATACCAACATGTCCTTTCCAAAATACGATGTCTCCTTTAAGCTGATTTCTAACTCTTTTTCTTTTACAAAATCTTATTTGATCTTTTGTATCTCTTGGAAAAAATATTCTATTGTAATAAAAATAGATTTGAATTAATGCTGAACAATCAATTCCAACACAGGTTTTTCCACCCCATAAGTATTTTGTATTTAAAAACAATTTGAATATTTTGATATAATTTTTTTCATGATGATCAATATTTTTGACATCACTTTTTTTGATCCATTTATTTTTTTCAAATTCTATATACTTTTTATTTTCATTTCGTTTACAAATACCAGATCCATAATATAGATAATGGTTTGAAGACAAAAATCTTTTACCTCTTTTAAAGAAAATTCTAGATTTAATTTTTGAAATTTTATGTGAGGGTTTAAAATTTTCTGAAAACTTATCTTTTTTTATATATCCAATATAATTGTCATAATGAGTTTTTATTTTTATATATTTTTTTCTTTTCAATAGAATCTTAAATTTTTCTCCATATAAAATTTGTGAAACTACCTCAGAATTGGGAGATGGTTTAAAGTAAACGTTAGCTACAGATTTATTTAAAAAATTATTTTTCACTTAGTCGTAGTTTATTTTTCATAATCCATAGGATTATCAATGAAGGAATTACCATTAGTGCAGTCAAAATAAAAAATATACCCCAATCACCATTTAACCAATCAACAAGGGCACCAGACGAGGAGGCTAAAGTTGTTCTACCAGCGGTGCCTATTGATGCTAAGAGCGCATATTGAGTTGCTGTATAGGCTCTATCTACGAGCATAGATATAAAGGCTACAAAAGCAACTGTTGCAAATGCAGCAGCTATATCATCAAAAATAACTGCAATAGCAAATAAAAATTCTGATTTATCGCTCCAGGCCAATACACTAAACAAAAGGTTTGTACTTGCCATCATTACTCCAGCAAAAAACATTGCTTTTAAAACCCCAGATCTTATTACAAAAAGACCACCTAAAAGAGTAAACGTCACAGTAGTGATCCAACCTAACGTTTTCGAGTAAATAGCAATATCTGATTTACTAAAACCTATTTCTTTATAAAAAATTATAGACATCCTTCCAAGAAATGCCTCCCCCACTTTAAATAAAAAAACAAATCCTAAAATTCCTAGAGCAATCGAAAAGCCATTTTTTTTAAAAAAACTAATGATTGGGCCACTAATTGTTCCAGCAATCCAGGTTATCAATTTTGTAAATATATTTTCATTTTTAAATTGAGATGATATCAACTTGTCATTTTCTTTTTGTTGATTTTGTCTTTCTAAATTTCCAGACTCATCAATGAACATTAAGCCAATGTTCATTAAAATTACTAATATCCCCAAAATTAAGAAAGTTAGTTGCCAATAATTTCCAAAACCAATGTTTTGTAGAATATCTGCTGCAAATAATGATAGTACACCACCTAATTTGTATCCAGTCCACCAACCGACAACCGCCATTGCGGCCCCAGCAGCCATGGATTTTCCCTCATCCTCACCAATCTGTTCAATTCTTAAAGCATCAACTGTTATATCTTGAGTTGATGATGCTATAGCAATTATTAAGCCTACTGAAACAACTAAAGCTAAATTTTCAGATGGATCGAGTAAACTCCAAAGAGTGAGTGAGATTAAGATGATAATTTGCATCAAAACAATCCATCCTCTTCTGTGACCTATTTTTTTTGTTAAATATGGTATTTGTATTCTATCTATTAAAGGTGCCCATAAATAATTAAATGCGTAAACTGCAAAAATTAATCCAGCCCATCCTACAGTTGATCTACTTAATCCATCTTCTTTTAACCATAAACTAAGACTACTTCCAATCAAAACCCATGGAAAACCTGATATTGCACCAAGCAATAATATTTTGAGCATTCTTTTGTCAAAATAAACCGAGAACATTTCAGACAAAGAATTTTTTTTAATTTCTATCAAATTTAATTCCTCCAAAAAGATGGTAAAAATAATACAAGGATTGCAAATAATTCCAATCTACCTAAAATCATACCAAAACTTAAAATCCACTTAGAGATATCAGGTAGTGATGAAAAATTTCCGTTTGGTCCAATAGTTGAACCTAGGCCAGGCCCTACATTTGAAATAGATGTTGCAGCACCAGAAATTGAAGTAATAAAGTCAAGACCTGTCAAAGTTAATAATGCTGTAATTGCAAAAAAAATTACCAGGTACATATAAATGAAAGAGATAATTGATGCAGTGAATTTATCATCAACAGGACTTTGGTTATATTTTAGAACAAAAATTCCCTTAGGATAAATAATTTTTTTAAGTTGATTTAAAACAAATGAATAAAGTATTTGAAATCTAAATATTTTTATACCACAAGTTGTTGAGCCAGCACATCCACCAATAAACATTAAACCTATAAATATAATTAAAGGAAATCCACCCCAATTATCAAATTGTGCATTTACATATCCAGTTCCTGTCAAAATTGATATTACATTGAATAAAACTGTTCTGAAGTTTAGTTCAGATGATTTATCTAAAAATAAATAAATTGATAAGATCAAAATACTTATTAAGATTATTTTCAAAAAAGTTCTAATTTGAATATCTGAGAAAAAAATTCTTCTGTTACCGTTTAAGAATTTGATATAAGCAATAAAAGGTAAACTTCCCAAGATAATAAAAATCATTGCTGAAATTTCTATTGAAAAACTGTTAAAGAAACCAATTGACTCGTTATAGTTTGAAAACCCCCCAGTTGCTATTGTTGTCATAGAATGGGTTATACTATCAAAAGTATCCATCCCAAGAATTTTATATGATATTGCGCAAAGAGTAGTGAGACCTGAATAAATATAAATTAATCTCAATGCAATTTCTTTTGATTTAGGAAGAATTTTTTCCGATGAGTCAGTGTTAGAAATTTTGAATAATTGCATACCACCAACATTCATTATTGGCATCAGAGTGATCGCCATAACAATTATTCCAATACCACCCAACCATTGAAGAATCGCTCTCCAAAGCAAAATTGCTTTGGGCATCTCCTCTAAATTTGGAATGATTGTTGAACCGGTTGTTGTAATACCTGACATACTCTCAAAAAATGCATTAGTGAAAGAAAAATTGACTTCAGAAAAAATTAGAGGAAGTGAGCCAAAAATTGCTATACTTAGCCAAGATAATGCGGTTAATAAAAAAGCTTGCTGTAAATTTAACTTCTTATCATGATCAAGATTAGATAAAAAAAATAGCGTACCAAAAATAATTGTAATAATTGAGGCGCCAAAAAAAGAAGAGTCAATTTCTTTAAAAAGAAATTGAACAAATATTGGTATCAACATAAAAATTCCAAGAATTATTTGAAGAATTCCAAGAGTAAAAAAAACAGTTTTATAATTAGACATTTTGATAGAACATTATTTTATGGTAAATAAATTTCAACTCTATAAGAATAAGTTAAAGCTTTAATTTAAGATTTTATTTGAATTAATCATGATTAAAAAAGAGAATTTTGATAAAACAAGTGCATGGCCTTTCGTTGAAGCAAAAAAAATGCTTCGGGAAAGAAAATCTTTTATAGAAAAAAAAGGCAAAATAATTCTCCAAACAGGTTATGGTCCTAGTGGACTTCCACATATAGGAACTTTTGGAGAAGTTGCAAGGACATCGATGATTGTAAATGCCCTAAAACATTTGACTGATTTACCAACCGAAATCATTACTTTTTCAGATGATATGGACGGTCTTAGAAAAGTACCTGACAACGTTCCACAAAAAGAATTATTGGAAAAAAATTTACACAAACCGCTTACTAATGTGCCTGATCCCTTTCAAAAATTTAATAGTTTCGGCGAGCATAATAATGAAATGTTAAAAAAATTTTTAAACAATTTTAAATTTAAGTATAATTTTAAAAGTTCAACATCACTTTATAAATCAGGTTTCTTTAACTCTTCTCTACAAGTTATTTTAGAGAATTATGACGGTATAATGAATATAATACTTCCTACACTAGGAAAAGAGAGACAAAAAACTTACTGTCCATTTCTTCCAATTTGTCCAGATACAGGTCATGTTCTAGAAATACCTGTAAAAAATATTGATAAAGAAAAATCTATCATTGTTTTTGATAATAATGGAAAAGATTTGGAAACAAGCATTTATGATGGGAATTGTAAATTACAGTGGAAAGTTGATTGGGCTATGAGATGGTATGCACTAGATGTCGATTTTGAAATGTATGGAAAGGATCTTATAGAGAGCGCAATACTTTCAACAAAAATTATCAAATTGATTGGGAAAACAAATCCGTCAGGGTTTGCATATGAACTATTTTTGGATGAAAAAGGAGAGAAGATCTCAAAATCAAAAGGAAACGGCATCACTATTGATCAATGGTTAGAGTATGCTTCTCCTGAAAGCTTGTCACTGTATATGTATCAAAATCCAAAAAGAGCAAAAAAACTTTACAAAGAAATAGTTTCAAAAACTGTTGATGATTATTTGGATCTGATTGAGAAAGCAAAAAATCAAAATGAGTTGCAGCTACTTATGAATCCTGTGTGGCACGTTCATAATAGTTTAGTACCTAAGGAAAATATGATTATGTCATTTTCAATGTTATTAAACTTGGTTGAAACAAGCAATGCTGATAGCAAAGAACTTCTTTGGAAATTTGTTAAAAAATATAAAAAAGACATTTCGGAAAAAGATAATCCTATCTTTGATAATTTAGTAGGCTATGCAATAAAGTACTTTAATGACGTAATAAAATTGAAAAAAAATTATAAAAAACCTAATAGTGAAGAAAAAAAGGCTTTAGAAGCTCTGGTAAAAACTTTAGATAAATGTGACGACAAAATGAAACCAGAAGATATTCAAACAATGATATATTCGACTGGTAAAGAAAATGGATACACTGAGAACCTTCGAGATTGGTTTAAATTAATTTATGAAGTAGTTTTTGGAGATGAAAATGGACCAAGGATGGGTTTTTTTATAAGTTTTTTTGGTGTGAAAGAAACAAAAGATCTTATATTAAATAAAATTAAATAATGTTTTCAAATTTAAGATCTTTAATTTTTAAATTAGATCCTGAGACGGCTCATAGTTTAGCGATAAAGTCACTAAAATTTAATTTTGTTCCAAATATTTTAGATGATGAAAAAAATAATCCTCTTTTTAAGACAAAATTATTTAATAAAGAGATAGAAAATCCAATTGGTATGGCAGCAGGATTTGATAAGAATGCCGAGGTATATAATTCATTGTTCAATTTAGGGTTTGGTTTCGTCGAAGTAGGAACTGTTACACCGTTAGAACAATACGGAAATCCCAAACCTAGAGTTTTTAGACTGGTAGAGGATGAGGCCCTTATAAATAGACTTGGTTTCAATAACCTAGGTTCAAAAAATATTGTAGATCGAATTAAAAGAAATAATCCAACCGGATTACTTGGAATAAATATTGGACCTAATAAAGACTCAGAAGATAGAACAAATGATTATATACAGTGTTTAAAGATATTTAATGGGGTCTCTGACTATATTACTATTAATATTTCCTCACCAAACACTGAAGATTTAAGAAACTTTCATGATCAAAAAAAATTAGATGATCTTTTAAAACTAATAGAAAAAGAGAAGAGGGATCTTAATTCTAAAACACCTATAGTAGTAAAAGTATCACCAGATATTAATGATAAAGAAATTATGAAAATTTCTGAAGTGCTTTTAGATAACAAGATAGAAGCTGCTATTATTTCTAATACATCTGATACAACAAGAGAAAATTTACAAAATACTCAAAGCCATCAAAAAGGAGGGTTATCCGGGAAACCTATTGAGTTAAAGTCTTCAGAGTTGATTAGAAAATTTTATAAAGTTTTAAAAGGCAGAATCAAAATTATAGGCGTTGGTGGTGTGGACTCTGGCAGATCTGCTTATCAAAAATTTTTAGCAGGGGCTGATTATTTACAACTTTATACAGGCATGGTTTTTAGAGGTCCAAATATTGTTGGTCTCATTAAAAAAGAGCTGAAGGAAATATTATTAAAAGATGGTGTAAAAAACTTTAATGAAATAGTAGGAAAAGAGGATTAACATAATCTAATAAACTTGACGCCATCAATATCTCACTTTATATAGTCGAACAAATTATGACAAAAAAATGCGAATTAACTGGAAAAAATCCAATGAAAGGTCATAACGTTAGTCATGCTAACAATAAGACAAAAAGAAGATTCTTACCTAATTTAAAAAAAGTAAAATTTACAAGTGAACTTTTAAAAAGAAGCTTAAAATTGACAGTTAGTAATGCAGGGGTTAGATCAGTAGATAAAAAAGGTAGTTTCGATGAATTTCTAAAATCTGTAAAAAATAAAAATTTATCTCCTAGATTAAAAAAACTAAAAAAAAGCTTATTAATTAAATCTCCATTTCAAAAAAAAACAGCACAATCTAAAACAGCTTAATGAGTAAATCGTTTTTACTTCTATCATTTTTGATGGGTGTTGTTGTCCTATCTTCTAATTATCTTGTTCAATTTCCAATTAATTATTATGGTTTAAATGAAATATTAACCTATGGAGCTTTCTCTTATCCGATCGCTTTTTTAATTACAGATTTAGCTAATAGATCTTATGGAAAAAGAGTTGCAAGAAAAATTGTATATTTTGGCTTTGTGCTAGGAATTGGTTTTACAGTTTTATTTTCTACAGATTTTGCAGATTTTATATCTATTCGTATAGCTATTGGATCTGGAGTTGCATTTTTGACTGCACAATTATTAGATGTCCAAATATTTGATAGATTGAGAAAAAAAGAATGGTTTGTTGCACCATTAACATCTTCAATAATTGGCTCAACAATCGATACATTTTTATTTTTCTCAATATCATTTTATGGAACCGGCGTGCCATGGGTTACACTTTCTCTTGGAGATTTGATTGTAAAAGTAATAATAGCTTTAATCATGCTGATACCATTTAGATTACTTTTAAAAACTTTTAAGCCAATTAAGGCCTAAACCAAAAATTTATAAGACAATATTTTATAAGCGAGTTTTGCAACAAGAAAGTTGTATGAATTAAAACCCTTAATAGGTGCTAATTCATTGATGTCAGCACCAACAATGTTTGAATTTTTTGCAGCTATTTTAATTATATTAAGTGTTTCATCCCATAATAATCCACCAGGTTCAGGAGTCCCAGTGGCTGGCATGATACTTGAGTCGAATCCATCAACATCAAATGTTAAATAAACTGTCTTATTTTTTATAAGTTTTTTAAATTTTGTTAAATCCCATTTTGATTTATCTTTTGCCCAAAAAATATTTATTCTCGATTTATTCTTTTTTAAAAATGCAATTTCACTTTCTGATATATTTCTGATTCCAAAAGATATTAATGATATATTTTTATGATCTAAGCACCTTCTTATTGCTGATGCATGAGAGAACTTTTCACCATTATAACTATTTCTTAAATCAGCATGAGCATCGAAATGTAAGAGACAAATTTTTTTGTATTTTTTAATAAATGGATAAATACATCCAGGTGTAATTGAATGTTCTCCTCCAAACGTGATTGGAAAAAGTCTTTTATCTAAAATTTCTTTATTTATATTTGACATTTTCGTGAGAGCCTTTTTGATATTTCTATGAATCTTGAAAGGCTTTAATGTTTTAATCCCGATTTTTTTATAAGGTTCACAATTTAGCTCTTCATCATATAATTCCACTTGATGAGAGGCCTTTATAATTTCTCTAGGTCCATTTCTGGTGCCACCACCATAACTAACAGTTTTTTCAAGCCCAAATGGAACCACAACAACCTTTTCTTTGAAATTAAATTTATTGTCGACTCCTAAAAATCCATTTCTATTTGATAAATATTTCAATTTTTACTCAAAAATTTTTGTGAATTTTTTCTTATCCCTATTTTTCCACTCACCCCTGTGATAAGCATCGCTAGCTATTAGGGGTAGTACACTAGTGGCTTCAGCAAATACCATCTGTTCTTTAGTAACATCAACTTTACCCCATGAACTTGCTTCTTTTAATGTCGAACTACTGCATGCACCGTCTCTAGAGTCAGCAACCGTAATTTGAACAGCATATTTGTGCATGTCAACTTCCTTGCCCAACAATTCAGCACAAATTACGGTGTCTTGAATAAAATTTTTTGGAACACCACCACCAATCATAAATAAACCTGATCCTTTCGAGCGTATTTTAATTTCAGTCAATTCTCTAAATTCTCTTATAGAGTCGATTGTCATATGTTTTTTTGGATTTTTTTCTTGATGTATAACTAATCCAAATCCAGCACTGGAGTCGGTGAAAGCTGGGCAAAAAATTGGAACATCATTATCATATGCTGTTTCAATCAAAGAGTCCTTTTTTATAGAATTTTTTTTTAAATATTTACCCATCTCTTTAATAAATTCTCTTGATGTATAGCTTCTAGGTTCCAAGGTATCCGCAATTTCACATATTTTTTTATCACAAATCTGTAACTCATCTTCATCTATGTATGTGTCGTAAATTCTATCGATATAATTTTTTCTTAATTCAGTATCATCTTGGAATTGAGACCCTTGATAGTGTTTAAAACCAAGAGCTTCAAAAAAATCCATATCAATTATTGAAGCGCCAGTTGCCACTATTGCATCAACCATATTATATTTAACTAAATCTTTATAAATATTCATGCAACCTGCAGCAGATGTTGAACCTGCTAATGTTAAAAAAATTGTGCATTCTTTGTCTTTCAACATTTCATTATAAATATTAGCTGCATTAGCCGTTTCTCTTGAAACAAAAGACATTTTTTCCATAGAAGAGATAATTTTTCTAGAGTCAAAAGATGTAATATCAATATGCTCTATAGGTTTTTTTAGGAAATCTTTTTTACTGTTGTGACCAAGATTTTTATTTTCTGACATTAAGCAACTAAAGTAGCTTTGTCTGAATTCTTGTCATACATAGACATTATTGGGTTATCCTCAACCTCATAAATCTCATCAGAGTAATAACCATTAAATTGAGTTCTAAAAGTTAAACCATATGATCCTAATTGACCAAGTTCAATGTAATCATTTTCTTTGATATTATTCGGAAGTAGGAAAGGGCCTTTCATATAATCCATACTGTCACATGTTGGTCCATAAAAATCAAATGCAGTCATTTTCTTTGAAATAATCTTACTTGAATTTTCTTTAATTAATTTTGATGGAAAAACTATATTAGGTGTTCCAGCATCAAAAAGTGTGCCGTAAGTACCATCATTAATATAAAGTTTTTGTTTTTTTCTTAAATTAACTCTCACAATTGTTGATCCACTTTCTGCAACCAAAGCTCTTCCAGGTTCACAAATTATTTGAGGCATATTCTTTAAGTTTAAATTTTCTAAACTTTTTTTAATTTCCTCCATATAACTTTCTAAAGATAGAGGCACGAGATCAGGATAAATTGTCGGGAAGCCTCCACCAATATTAATATAATCTGGAATTATCTTGGTTTTTTTAATTATATTTCCCATTTCATTAATCCCTTTAGAGTATGAAATTGGATGCATACATTGGGAACCAACATGAAAACTTAAGCCAATTTTTTTTGAATGAAGTTTTGCAAGCCTTAACAGTCCTGAAGCTTCAGAATTCAAAGCACCAAATTTTTTTGATAAATCTATTTCAGCATGCTCATTGGAAACAGCAACTCTAATAAATAATTCTAAATCTTTAGCATTTTCTGTTGTTTCGATAATTTTTATTAATTCATCTTTAGTATCTAAAGCGAAAGTTTTTATTCCAAAATTAAAATATGCTTCTTTAATACTCTCTCTACTTTTAACTGTATGCATAAAAGAACATTTTGCAGTATTATCAAATTTCCTTACTGCTTTGATCTCTTCGATAGACGCAACATCAAATTGATTAATTCCACTTTTTATCAAAGTTTTAATAACTTCAGGATGTGGATTAGTTTTTACAGCATAAAGTATTTTTCCTGGAAACTTTTTTAGAAAGAATTTTGAAGCAGAAAGAATAGAATTCTTCCTTATACAATAGACAGGTTTTTCCGGTTTCAGTTGATTAATCAAATTTTCAACTGACTTAAATTTTTGCATTTTAAATGCCCCCCAAAAAAAATTTAACAAAAAAAAAGTCTTTTATTTAAAAAAACTTTAATAATCGAGCAATTAATTCAATAGTTATTCAATGTAAAGCAAATAATAGCCTATTGAATTGTGGAAAAAAATATCCATATTAAAAACATGAAAAACCAAGCTCCATTACAAAATCTGGCTGATTTTGACAATAAATCCTTATTAATTGTGGATGATGACAATCCATTTAGAGAAAGATTAGCTAGGGCTATGGAAAAGAAGGGATTTGAGGTCTTACAAGCTGAGAGTGTGCAAAAAGGAAAAGATATGGTTAAAGTTAAAAAACCAGGCTTTGCAGTGGTTGACCTTAGGTTAAATGATGGAAATGGATTAGAGGTTGTAAAAGAAATTCAATCATCAAATTCATTAAGCCGAATCATAATGTTAACTGGATACGGAAATATTCCAACCGCTGTAGCTGCAATCAAAGAGGGTGCTATTGACTATTTAGCTAAACCGGCTGATGCTGATGATGTAGAAAAAGCGTTATTAGCCGATCCATCAAAAAAAGCTGCACCACCTGAAAACCCAATGTCAGCAGATCGTGTTAAATGGGAACATATCCATAGAGTATTTGAATTATGCAACAGAAATGTTTCAGAAACTGCAAGAAGACTTAAAATGCATAGAAGAACGCTTCAAAGAATACTATCTAAAAGATCTCCTAAGTAAATTTTCTAATTTTGAGAAGTTGTTTTGATAAGACCGTGAGGATTAAAATTTTATAAATTTCTATTAATAAAAATGGTTTTGCTCCTGCTGTAAAAACCTCATTAAAGGTTTTATCAAACCCCATATAGTTCCACAAACCTCCTAATCCAAGAGTATAGCTTATACTTACCGATAATAATAAATATAAAAACACAACTATAGGGTCTTTATTTTCATTTATATGACCTACAAAAAATGCTGTAAAAATGAAACCGATTAAGTATCCCCCGGTGGGACCCAAAAAATATCCTATCCCTCCTCCCTTTGCAAAAACTGGCAATCCAAAGAATCCTTCAATTAAATACAAAACAACAGTAAGTGTTGCTAACTTATATCCTAAAACAATCCCAAGAAACATTACCACAAAAGTTTGCATTGTTGCGGGCACCAAAGTGAATGGTGTTTGTATTTTAGACGATATAGCTAGTAAGGCAGTCCCGATTAATACAAAAATAGTTGATTTGATTATTTTTGAATTATTGATAATGTTTTTAGCAAGTTCCATAAAATAATAATACTCTTATTTTTTTAATAATCTATATTAATTTAAAATGAACAAGATTAAAAAAACAGATCACTTTTACTTAATAGATGGATCTGGCTACATATTTAGGGCATATTATGCTCTCCCACCTCTAACAAGAAAAAGTGATGGTCTTCCAACTGGAGCTGTAAGTGGCTTTTGCAGTATGTTGTTTAAACTTCTTGAAGACTCGAAATCAAAAGAAAATCTTAAGAAACCAACTCATTTTGCTGTTATTTTTGACTCTGCTAGAAAGACTTTTAGAAATGAAATCTATAGTGATTACAAAGCCAATCGATCTGAGGCACCAGATGACCTAGCACCACAATTTGAATATATAAGAAAATCAGTTTTAGCCTTTAATTTACCCTCTGTTGAATTAGTTAATTATGAAGCAGACGATTTAATTGCAACTTATGTTGATCAGATTTTAAAAAAAGGAGCAAAGGTAACAATAGTTTCATCAGATAAAGATTTAATGCAATTGTATAGAAAAGATGTTCGTATTTTTGATCCAATGAAAAATAAGTTCATCTCGAATGAGGATGTAAAAAACAAATTTGGAGTAGATCCAGATAAAGTTATAGATGTTCAGGCCCTAGCTGGCGATAGCAGTGATAACGTTCCTGGTGTTCCTGGAATTGGTGTAAAAACTGCAGCGGAATTAATTAATAAGTATGGTGATTTAGAGACACTTTTAAAATCAGCCGATGAAATCAAACAAAATAAGAGAAGAGAGACTTTACTAAACAACAAAGATAAAGCTTTAATAAGTAAAAAATTAGTAACATTAAAACACGATGCTCCAATTGAAATGAAACTCAATGATTTTGAATTAAAAAGAATTGATAAAGATAAACTTTATAAATTTCTAAGAGAAATGGAGTTTAATAGGTTACTAAGCTCTGCAATTTCTGCTTATGGAGAGCCAGATTTTAATGGAGAAAAAAAGGATGTTCAGATAAAAGAAAAAAAAGTTGAAATTGATAAAAAAAATTATTTTTTAATAACAGAACACAGTAAAATTGATAATTGGATTAAGGAAGCTGAAGAAATTGGAGAAGTTGCAGTTGATACAGAAACAAATTCTTTAGATCCTCATCAAGCTGACTTAGTTGGAGTATCTTTAAGTTCTAAGATTGGAAAAGCTTGTTATATACCAATAGGACATAATTCAAAAAAGTGCATTGACAAAGATATAGTGCTTAAAAAATTAAAACCTTTGCTTGAAGATCCAAGTATCAAAAAGATAGGTCAGAACATCAAGTTTGATTTTATTGTATTTTTCAATCATGGCATAACGGTATCAGCAATGGAGGATACCATGCTCATGTCATATGTTCTTGATGCTGGAAAAAATAGGCACAACATGGACACATTATCGGAAATTCACCTCAATCATAAAACAATAAAATTTAAAGAATTAGTTGGTTCTGGAAAGAAACAGATAAACTTTAGTGAAGTCGATTTAGAAAAAGCAAAAGATTATGCCGCTGAAGACGCTGACATAACTTATAGACTATATAAAAAATTTTATAAAAGTTTGAGAGAAGAAAAAATGATTAATATTTATGAAATTTTTGAAAAACCACTTTTAAGAATTTTAGCAGATATGGAAATACATGGTATTAAAGTTGATAACAAGTTTCTTAAAACATTATCTACTAAATTTGAAAAAAAGATTGAAAAAATTCAGAAAGAAGTTTTTAAAATTTCCAAGAAAGAATTTAATATTGCTTCTCCCAAACAACTTGGTGAAATTTTATACAATGATCTTAAGATTGCAGATTTAAAAAAAACAAAAAAGGGAAGTTTTGCAACAAGCGCTTCAGTGTTAGAAGATCTTGCTTTTAAAGGTCATAAATTTCCACAATTAGTCTTAGACTGGAGGCAAGTTTCAAAACTAAAAAATACCTATTCAGACTCATTACCTGAGCATATTAATCCTGATACAAAAAAAGTTCATACTTCTTTTTTATTAGCAGCAACGACTACAGGACGATTAGCTTCAAGCGATCCTAACTTGCAAAATATTCCAATTAAATCAGAAGATGGCAGAGATATTCGTAAAGCATTTGTTGCTGAGAAGGATAATATTTTGATTTCTGCAGATTATAATCAAATTGAAATGAGAATTTTAGCTGACTTAGCCGATGTTAAAGAGTTAAAAAAAGCTTTTAAAAACAATGAGGATATACATTCTCTTACTGCTAGCCAAATTTTTAATATTGATATTAATAAAGTGAATCAAGACCAAAGGAGAAAGGCTAAAGCAATAAACTTCGGAATAATCTATGGAATTTCTCAGTATGGATTAGCGAAACAAATAAATGTTTCTAATTTTGAGGCTGAAGAGTTTTTAAATTCATATTTCTCAAAGTTCCCTGAAATAAAAGTTTACATGGATCGAACAATTAAATTCTGTAGAAAAAGTGGATATGTAAGTAATATTTTTGGAAGAAGATCTCATTTTATAAATATAAATGACAAGAATTATAATGTAAGAAACTTTCAAGAACGTGCAGCAATAAATGCTCCAATACAAGGGTCTGCTGCTGAAATTATGAGATTAGCGATGATAAGAATTGATAAAAAGTTAAAGGAACAAAAAGTAAATAAAACAAAGATGTTGCTTCAGATCCATGATGAATTAATTTTTGAAAGCCCCAAAGATGAAGTAAAAAAAATATCTAAAGTCATAATTGATGAAATGTCTAGTGTTGCTGAGAGTGATCAACATTCTTTTTCAATACCTTTAACAGTGGATTTAAACACTGGAGAAAATTGGGGTGCACTACATTAATTTATTTGCCCAAATTAGAACAATTTAGTATTTTTATAATTAAGTATGCAAAAACAAACAATTGCTTTAGTAGATGATGACAGAAATATTTTAACCAGTTTAAGTATTGCTCTCGAAAAAGAAGGTTTCAAAGTTCAGACCTACATTGATGGAGAGAGCGCTTTAATTGGATTAACAAGAACACCACCAGACCTAGCTATTGTTGATATAAAGATGCCAAAAATGGATGGTGAGGAGTTGCTAAAAAAATTGAGAAAAAAAACCTCATTGCCAGTTATTTTTCTGACTTCTAAAGATGATGAAATTGATGAATTACTGGGACTGAAATTGGGTGCAGATGATTTTGTAAAAAAATCAGGTGGTTTTTCAATTAAAGTTTTAATTGAGAGAATTAGAGTTCAACTTAGAAAAAAAGACTCCAAGGAGACCTTAGAGGAAAATAAAAGTATTATATCACATGGAAAATTAAAACTGGATCCTTCTCAATTAGAGTGTGAATGGAATGGGAAACAATTGCCTGATAAATTGACTACCACAGAATTTTTACTTGTAAAAGAGTTAGCTAAAAGACCAGGAATTATAAAAGAGAGAGCTCAATTAATGGACATAGCTTATAGAGAAGATACAGATATTGAGGATAGAACAATTGATAGCCATGTTAAAAGAATTAGAAAAAAATTTAAAAAAGTTGATCCTGAATTTTCAGCTATAGAAACCAGATATGGAAGCGGATATAGATGGAATGTTAGTTAATGCTCAGCAATTTTCTTAAGAACTTATCAATTTTAAAAAAATTTTTACTTATAAATTCTATTTTTTTTACAATTATAGGGCTGTTCACATTCATTTATTTAAAAAACGTTCAACCAAATTTAATCAAAAAAAAATCCTCAAATCATATCGAGGTAATCAATAATACAATTGATAATCTATCAAGATTAAATGTAAAATTTGTTGAAAAAGATATTAGAAAGTTTTTGTTTTCAACACGATTTCTTTTTCAGAACTTGGATAGAGTAATATTTTTTGACAATAAACTTAATCTAATAGGAGATACCGATACATTAGACTTAGATCCAAGATCCTTTTCACAAAGGTTGGATACTATTGAGTTAGAGGTGCTGGACTCAAAAACAACAAAAAAAATCACCGAAGAAAAAAATATAGATATTGGAAATGAAAATAATGTGTCTTTAAATGACGTTCTATTAAATTATGCAACTTCTAAAAATTTTGGAATTCCTTTTACATTTACCGAAGAAGAATTCAATAAATTTAAATTAACTACCATTAAGAACGTGATGAAAGATGGAGAAAATATAGGATATTTGGCAATAACAGAAAATGCTAATGATATTAAAGCTGCCATTGATGAAAGAAAAACTTTTGTAATTAGGACTGCAATTGCAGTTGGTATCGTAATACTGATTTTTTCATTTGTTTTAAATCGATATTTTTTAAAACCTATTAAAAATTTAGTCAGCTATACAAAAATAATAAAAAATAAAGACACCAAAAAAACAAATATAGATACATTAAAATTAAGAAATGATGAGCTTGGTTTGCTCTCTAATTCTTTGGATGACATGACTTTAGAATTACAAAAAAGAATTTCACATGCAGAAAATTTTTCAACTGATCTTGTACACGAAATTCGTAATCCATTGGCATCATTAAAAAGTGCATCTGAAATTTTACACGATGCACAAGATTCTGAACAAAGACTTAAATTAATAAATATTTTAAGTCATGATGTGCAAAGAATTGAAAGATTGATTACTGATTACTCACAAATGTTAAAAGATGAAGTTGCACTAAGTAAAGAAAAAATTAAAAAATTAGATATTGAGCCAATAATTAAGTCAGTAGTAGATGATTTTAATAGTGTTTATAAATTAAAAAGAGGTATTAACATTTCTTATAAAAATGATGGTAAAAATAGATATTTGATTAATGGAATTGAAAACAGAATTGAACAAATTATTGCAAACCTTCTAGATAATGCAATTTCCTTTAGTGATGATAATAAAGACGTAATTGTGCAAGTTTCAAAATCAGAGGATAAAAAAGTCTACATAAAAATATTAGATGAAGGACAGGGTTTTAAAGAAAAAGATACGAATAAAATATTTAAAAGATTTTACAGCAACAGACCGGATAAATTTGGACAACATTCTGGGCTAGGGTTAAATATAGTAAAAAATTTAGTTGATTTACATAATGCCACAATCAGAGCATCTAATAGACATGATAAAAAAGGTGCGAGTATGGAAATAGAATTTCCAAAAGTTTAAAGAGTTCTATTGATTAATTAATTTTTAATTGTTAGAAGAGCCACGATGGAAGATTATAAAGTAAAAGATTTATCACAAGCAGAATTCGGACGAAAAGAAATTTCAATTGCCGAAAGTGAAATGCCGGGACTTATGGCTTTAAGAGAGGAGTATGCCGGAAAATCTCCTTTAAAGGGTGCAAAAATTATTGGTTGTTTGCATATGACAATACAAACAGCAGTATTAATTGAAACTTTGGTGGATTTAGGCGCAGAAGTAAGATGGTCATCTTGTAATATTTTCTCTACTCAGGACCATGCAGCAGCAGCAATTGCAAAGGCAGGTATTCCTGTTTATGCGTGGAAGGGAGAAACAGAGGAGGAATATGTTTGGTGTATAAAACAAACCATTGAAGGTAAGAAAAGCTGGAAACCCAATATGCTTTTAGATGACGGTGGTGACTTAACAGCAATGATGCATAATGAATATAAAGATTTATTAAAAGACGTGAAAGGAGTCTCGGAAGAGACAACTACAGGGATAAAAGCTTTAAATAAAATGGAAAAAGAAAATTCTTTATTAGTTCCAGCTATTAACGTGAATGATTCTGTTACCAAATCAAAATTTGATAACCTATATGGATGTAGAGAAAGCTTAGTTGACGGAATAAGAAGAGCAACTGATGTAATGATGTCAGGAAAGATAGCAATAGTTGCTGGTTTTGGTGATGTCGGGAAAGGAAGTGCCGCATCATTAAGGCAAAGTGGTGCTCGTGTATTGGTCACCGAAGCAGACCCAATATGTGCATTACAAGCTGCAATGGAAGGTTATGAGGTTGTTTTAATGGATGAAGCAATCAGTAAAGCAGATATTGTTGTAACTGCGACTGGTAACAAAGATATTGTTACGGCTGACCACATGAGAGATATGAAAGATAGAGCAATTCTATGTAATATTGGACATTTCGATAATGAAATTCAGGTTGAGGCATTGAAAAATTACAAGTGGACTGAAGTAAAACCTCAAGTGCATGAAATTGAATTACCTAGTAAAAAAAGAATAATTTTATTGGCAGAGGGCAGATTAGTAAATTTGGGTTGTGCTACAGGGCATCCAAGTTTTGTAATGAGCGCTTCTTTTACAAATCAAGTCATTGCTCAGATAGAGTTGTGGAATAATCATAAAAATTATGAAAATAAAGTTTATGTTTTACCAAAGCATTTAGATGAGAAAGTAGCCACACTCCATCTTAAAAAAGTTGGTGCTAAATTAACTAAACTTTCAAAAGACCAAGCAGATTATATCAGTGTAGGAGTAGAGGGACCTTTCAAACCTAATGCCTATCGCTATTAAAAGTGATTTTATCAGTCTACCTTCAGAAAAAAAAACAGAGGAATTAGCTAAAAAGTTCTCAAAAAAATTGAAATTAGGACATGTAGTTTTTTTTGTAGGGGAGATGGGTGTTGGCAAAACTACTTTTATTAGATACTTGATTAACAATTTTCAAAAAGAAAATAGACTTAAAATAACTGAAGTAACAAGTCCTACATTCAATTTATTAAACGAATACAAAATCAAAAAAATTAAGATCAATCATTATGACTTATTTAGAATAAAAAATTTAGATGAAATTCACAATTTAGGATTATTTGATAATATTTCTAATGCTATTACATTGGTTGAGTGGCCACAAAAAATAAAACCAAAACCAAAAAATTTGATAGAATTAAACTTTGAATATGGAAATGATTACAAAAAACGATTAGTACAAATTAAAGGTTTAAATTTGTAATTGTATATAAATGCAAAATCTTAAAAAATTAAAAGGAGACGCATCACATAGAAAGTTTTTTAGAAAGAAGTATAATGGTGTAAATTCCATTATAATTCTAGCAGAAAAAGACAAATTTAAAAATCTTCTTGTGTACGATGCAATCAGTAAGATTTTGAATAAAAACAAAATTCTAGCACCAAAACTATATCAAGAGAATTATAGAAATAACAATATTCAAGTTGAGGATTTTGGAAATGAGACAATTTTCAAAATTTTAAAAAAAAGTAAAAAAAATAAGTTTTTATATTTTAAAGATATAATAAAATTACTTAATCAAATACAATCAATAAAAGATAAAAAAATTAGAAATTTTAAAAATAAATATTATCGAATACCTGAGTATAAAAATAAGTTATTAATGCAAGAAGCTAATCTATTTTGTGAGTGGTATGCAAAAAAAAATTTGTCAAAAAATAAAAGACAAAACTTTAATAAAAAGTTTAAAAAGATAATTAAAAATTTAGCATCACGCCTTAAGATGAAAAATGATACATTTGTCCATAGAGATTTTCATATTTCAAATTTAATGCTTATTAGAAACAAAATAGGTGTAATTGACAGTCAGGATGCCCTGATAGGAAATAGAACTTATGATTTAGCATCTTTAGTAGATGATGTAAGATTAAAAACCTCAAAAATTCTTAAAAAAAAGATTTTTAACTACTATATTAATAGTCAAAAAAAGATCGATAAGAAAAAAATAAAGAACGATTTTGAAATTTTATCTATTTTAAGAAATCTTAAAATAATTGGAATATTTACACGTCTAGCAATTCGAGATAAAAAAAAGAATTATTTAAAATTAATACCCTACGCATGGGATTTGATTTCTTTAAGGATCAATCAAAATGAAATTTTCTTAGATTTAAAAAAATTACTAAAAGCTAATTTCAAAAAAGATTTATGAAAATTAATACTGCTTTAATTCTCTGTGCTGGATTTGGTAAAAGATTAAATCCTTTAACACTTAAAAAACCCAAGCCGTTACTTCAAATAAAAAATCAAACAATCTTAGAGGATTGCATTAATACTGTCATAAAATTAAAAGTAGAAAATATTTTTTTAAACACTTTTTATTTAAGTGAACAAATTATTGATTTTTTTAAGAATAAAAATTTTTCAGCAAAAATAAATATTATAGAGGATGGTAAAAATATTTTAGACACAGGTGGAGCAGTTTTAAATATGATCAATCACTCAGATAGTAAAGATTTTTTTGTTTTTAATCCTGACACTATTTGGAATGAAAATTATGTGAATGAAATTAATAGTATGCAAAAATATTATTTTCAAAATAAATTAAATAATATTCTCCTATTAGTTAATAAAAAACTAAGCTTTGATAATAATATTGAGGGCGATTTTGAATTAGAAAATAATATAATTAAACAAAGTTTTGAAAAGAACTTTATATATACTGGTTGTCAAATTTTGAATAAAAACCTATTTGATGAATATGAAGTAGAAAACTTTTCAGTAGCTAAAATTTGGAACAAATTATTAATAAAACGACAATTAAATGGATTTGAGAGCACCGAAAAATTTTACCACTTAACAAATTTAGAAATTTTTAAAAAACTAAAAGGTTCTTAGATCTCTCTTTATCCAAATATTTACATTCATTTATTTTCAAATTGTCATCAAGTTTAATTATTAATGGATTTCCTGTTGGGATCTCTAGACTAGTAATTTGATTGTTATCTAAATTAAATAAATATTTGCATAAAGACCTTATAGAATTTCCATGAGCTGAAATTAATATATTTTTATCAATGAGTTTAGGTTGTATCTCTTTTTTGAAATACTCCAAAACTCTGTTGTATGTATCTTTTAAAGACTCTGTATCGGGAATAAACTCTTTAGGAATTTTCTGATATGTTTCAATATTTAGAGGGTGATAAGAGCTTTCTCTACTTAGTTTTCCAGGCTTAACATCCCAAGATCTTCGAAACTCGAAAACTTTATCTTTTCCAATTTTTTTTGCTGTCTCAATTTTATTCAACCCTGTAAGTTCACCATAATGTCTTTCATTGAGTTGCCATGCTCTTATAAAATCTTTCTTTGAGCCTAAAATTTTTTGTATTATCTTAAGAGTATTGTTCGCTCTCAATTGAAATGAAGAATAAAGAAAATCTATATTTATATTTTGATTTTTGATGAGTAAACCAGCTTTCTCAGCCTCTATTTTACCTTGAGCTGCTAGATCAACATCAACCCAACCGGTGAATCTGTTTTCAAGATTCCATATACTCTGACCATGTCTTACTAATATCAAAAAACTCATCTTGTCATACTCAAAAATTATTTATAAAAAAATCATTTAACTAAATGTCAAAATTTTTTTCTAGATATAAAATAATATTTTATTTTAATAATATCCTTTTAATTATTTTATATCTATACCCTGGAAGTCTATTAGGCTTGATAATTTATGACAATAAAAGTATACAACCTCAAATAACACCTGATTTTGTTATATCATCAAATCACTTTTATATATTTGTGTTAATTTCAATCATTGGTTTTTTAACATTTGTTAATTCTAAGAAAAATATTTTATTAATATTATATTTGATTTTTCTGTCTGTAACGCTTGAAATTTTTCACCTAGTTATACCTGAAAGAAGTTTTCAATGGCCTGATTTATTTGGAAATTTATTAGGTGTTATTGTTGTAATTCTCCTTAATAATTTTATAAATAAATATGGGAAATTTAAAAAATAAATTATTAATTCTTATTTATTTTTTTACAATCGGCTGCTCATCAATTCCTTCAAACACTTCTAATAGTTGTTCAATTTTTAGTGAAAGATATTTATGGTATAAACATGCAAAAAAGGTTGAGCAAAAATGGGGTACACCTATTTATATTCAATTAGCAATAATTAAAATGGAGTCGGATTTCGATTGGCTTGCTAAACCAGCGAGACAAAAAATTTTTAAAGTTATCCCTTATAAGCGACCTTCTAGCTCTTTTGGTTATTCTCAAGCAGTTAAAGGGACTTGGGAACAATATAAGAGAGAAACTGGTAATAAATTAGCCTCAAGGGCAAGATTTAAAGACAGTGTTGACTTTATTGGATGGTACACAAATAAATCAGAAAATATTTTAAAGATACCAAAGACAAATGCTTTCAAACAATATCTTGCATACCATGAAGGTTGGGGAAATTATAAAAACTATAAAAAAAACAAAAAAGTAATTGGGCTGGCTAAAAAAGTTGAGAAACAATCTAATAATTATAAAAAACAATTAATTAAATGTGAACGCTTATTAAATAGAAAAAAATATATTATTTTTTAGATAACTCTTTTTTAAGTTCTAGATCTACTATATCAATTCTTTTTGTATTTTTTGTTAATGCCAAATACATTGAAGGAGTGACATATAAAGTGAAGAAAGTTGAAATGATCATTCCTCCTAGAATTGTAGAGCCAACTGCTAGTCTTGAGCCTTCTCCAGCACCTGGACCAATATTTCCTATTACAAGAGGCATCATAGCAATCATTGTACTTAGTGATGTCATTATAATTGGTCTGAACCTCACAGAGCACGCTTCTTTAACAGCTAATTCAATAGATTTTCCTTTAGCTCTAATTTGATTTGCGTAATCCACAATTAAGATACTATTTTTGGTAGAGATACCTATTAGTATTATTAGTGCAATTTGAGAAAAAATATTTACTGAGCTATTGAGGAATAAGATGAATACTAATCCACCAAAAATAGCCAAAGGTACAGTTAAGATAATTACGAATGGATGAATAAAAGAGTTAAATGTTGCTGCCATGACTAAATAAGCAGTAAGTAGAGCTAAGGCAAAAATTATAAATAATTCATTACTTGTTTCTTTAATCTCCTCAGATTTTCCTTTCCAAGTAATTTGGTTTTGTGGTGCTAAATCACTCATCACATTTTCAAAATATTTAATCGCTTCTGATAAAGTATAACCCTCATTAATATTTGCAGAAATTGTAATTGCTCGTTGTCTATTGTATCTTGCAAGCTCCTTTGCTGATCCCTCCTCTTTAAAACTAACAAGATTTGCTAAAGATATTAATTTTCCATTCGTTTCAGAACGAACAAATATTTTTGAAACACCTTCTTTGTTTCTTCTATCAGATAAATACTGTTGAACTATTATAGGATATTCTTTACCTAGCTTATTAAAAGTTGTTATTTTTTTTCCTCCATATAGAGTTTCGAGTGTCTCACCAATTGATTTAGTTGATATACCCAAATCTTTAGCTTTATTTTTATTTATTATTAATTTTACTTCTGGTTTATTTCGATTGTAATCAGACTCAATTCTTGAAAGATTTTTATTCGACCTTAATTTTTGTATTACTTTTTTTTGTATTTCTTCAAGCTCCTTATAAGTATTTCCGTAAATGACCATTTGGACAGGTTTGTTGTAATTTGATACTCTAATAGACTGTGGAGATATAGGAAAAGCTAAGGCTTGAGGTAGTGTAACAATTTTACCGATCGCCTCTCTTAGAACAACTTGTTGACCCTTTTTTCGATTTTTCCAATCGTCAAGTAAGGCAATTATTATAAAACTATTATATGAGTTGGCTGAATTTCCAAATCCTGGAACACGCATTATAAATCTTGAATAGGGACTATCTTCAGCTTGCAATAAAGGAATAAGTTTTGCTTCTACTTTTTGAGCTTGTTTTTGAGTATATTCAAAAGAACTTCCCTCGTCTGTTGAACCAATTATTAGATATGCTCCACGGTCTTCCATGGGTAAAAGTTCTTTTTTTGAAAAACTAAATAAAAGTGCTGAGGCAATGATTATAAATACAATGAAAAAACTTACACTCTTAGTTTTGTTCATTACAAAACTAAGAGTTTCCTCATAAAACATAGCAAAGTTAGAGAAAACTTTTTCAAATTTTTGTATAAGAACTCCTTTTGATTTTTTTTTGTATAAAAATTTACTCGCAAGCATTGGTGACAACGTTAATGCCACAAAAGATGAAACCACAATTGAAAAAGATAATGCAATCGCGGTTTCTCTAAATAGTGTTCCAGAAATTCCATCAATAAAAATTAATGGTAAGAAAACTGCCACTAAAATTAGCGTAGTAGCAATAATAGCAAAAGAAATTTGTTTAGACCCTTTATACGCAGCAACAAGTGGTGTTTCCCCATTTTCTATTCTTCTATATATTGCATCCGTCATGATAACAGAATCATCTGTGATTATGCCAATTGCTAAAATAAAACTTAAAAGCACAAAAATATTAATCGATAGGCTGAATATATATAAGCCTAGAAAAGATGCTATTAAACTGACAGGAAGTGCTATAGCAGGCACAATAACTGCCTTTAAATTCCCTAAAAATAGATAAATTATCAATACTACTAAAATGAATGCAATTATCAAAGTTTTGTAAACTTCTTCGATAGCTGCCTCAACATAGTTAGCCCTATTAAAAGAAACTCGCAAATCCAATTCTTTTGGTAAAGATTTTTTTACTTCAACAATTTTTTTTTTGATATCTTTTGCAAGTTCGACTGTTGAAGCACCGCTTCTTGCATAGATACCGATCCCCACAGTTTTTAAATTAATTTGATCTTTAGTTTGTGCTTTGAAGAGAGTTTTTTCTGAAACGGGGCCGAATTCAATATTTGCTACATCAGATAATAAAATTACACGATTACTAGTTTTTTTGATAGGTATTTGCTTTATAGTATCAATATCATTGTATGATTTATCGAGATTGAGTGTTAAATCAATATTATCTGCTTCTAACGTACCCGCAGGCAAACTTATATTTTCACCACGAATAGCAACCTCAACTTCTTTTATTGTCAAATCATTAGCTGCAAGTTTGATAGGATCAATCCAAACTCTAATACTTAATTCTCTTAATCCACCTACTCTAATCCTTCCCACATTTTTTACGCTTGAAAATTGGTCTACAAGATATCTTTCTGCAAAGTCTCCTAATTCAAGATCGCTCCAAGAGGATGAGGATAAAGAGAGCCACATAGTTGTTGTAAAACCTGCAGCTCTTTTAAGTATTTGAGGTGGATCAGATTCACTTGGTAAGTTATCTACAACTCTTGCAACTCTTTCTCTAATGTCATTTGCTGCATTATCTAAATCAATACTTGTATCAAACTCAACATTAATTGTGCTTCTTCCATTTTCAGATTTTGAGTCTATATTTTTTATACCTTCGGCTCCACCAATAACATCCTCAACAACTTGAGTAACTTCTTGATCTACTATTGAAGCTGCCGCAGACTTGTAGTCCACTTGAACTTGAACAGCAGGCGGTTGAATTCCGTTGGGCAATTCTCTTACAGGCAATTTCCAAAAAACAAATAGACCAAATATGATTAATATCAAGGACATCACCCAAGATACAGTTGGTCTTTTAATACTTAATTCAGTAATAAACATTATTTAGTTATAGGTTTTATTTTTCCTCGAGGTCTTACCTTTTTCAAACCTTCAGCTACAATAATATCACCCGCAGTCAAACCCGAAATTATTTCAATTTTGCTATCATCTCTTAGGCCAGTTTTTACCTCAGTTTTATTTGCAATATTTTCTGCATTAATTTTATAAACATATGATTTATCACCTTCTATCATCACACTCGTATCAGGTACACTTAAAGAACTTCTCAAATTAAATTTAACTCTTACCTCCAAAAGTGAACCTGAAATTAATTCTAAATTTTTGTTTTTCACTTTTATTCTTGATAATAAACTTCGTGTGTCGGCATTTATCCTACTCGAAACGAAATCTACTTCACCTAAAAAAGTTTTATCTTTAAAACTAGATAATGTAACTTCGACTGGAAGACCTTTTTTTATAAATGTAGAGTAACTTTCTGGAATTTTAATATCTGAGTAAATTGTTGAGTTATCATCAAGTGTAATGATGAAAATATTATTTGAAACAAGAATATCTTCAGTTAAACCTGTGTAGCCAAGAACTCCACTAAATGGTGCCAATATATCCCCACTTTTTAATTTAATTAAAACATCTCCTTTTTTAACAAAATTCTTAAGTTTTAAATCTTGAATAAGATCATCTTTTTTAATCTTAAAAGTTTTTGATTTTTTGGAAATTGCCGTACCGTAAGTTTCTATTTGTTCAGAGAAATCTTTTTCAATAACTTCAGTTACAATTATTCCTGGAGGTGGTATCTTGCTAAATTTCTTTTTAAAATGATTACTAATCATTGATCTTCCAATAATTACAATTGTAATTATTAAAAAAAATACGAATATTATTGAAATAGTTTTTGTAGATCTTTTCATTTTTAATTTAAATTAATCCATATTCAGCCCAAGAGCCATCATATATACAAGGGAGATATTTATCATTAATCAAAGAATAAGCTAGTGCCAAAACACAAGCTGTAACACCAGATCCACATGAAAAAACAATATTTTCTTGTTCTAAATTTTCTAAACTTGTCCTAAAAATTTTTTTAAGTTCATCTTTATTTTTAAAAGTTTTATCGTCATTTAGACAATTGTTAAATGGTATACAAAAAGAGTTTTTAATTGATCCACTTCTAAGACCCTTTCTAGGCTCGGGGATTTTACCTTCAAATCTTTCTCTACTTCGGGCATCAATTAACGTAAATATTTTTTCTTCTATATTTTGATCAATTGTTTTTTTACTTTTAACAAGATCTTTTCTCTCGGTGCTTTTGTAGTCTGATATGTTTATATTAGAAATTACGTCAGTAACTTTCTTTTTTTCTTTAAGCCATTTTCTAAAACCACCGTTTAAAACATTTATCAATTTTGGGTCATGTCCGTAATAAATAAAATTAAACCAGCCGCGGCATGAGCTTAAAACATCAGAATTATCATAAATGACTATTTGATCATTTTTTTGAATTCCCATGTTTGAAACAATTGTATTCCAACTTATTTGATCAACTAGCATGTGTGGTAAAGAAGTATCTTTTCTTGAATTTTCATCTATATCAAAAAAAATTGAATTTGGTATATGGAGTGATTTGTATTCCTCATATCCATTTCTTTTCGTTTGTGGCATATGCCAAGAACAGTCAACAATTTTAACTTTGGAAAGATTTTTTTCTAACCAATCAGTTTCGACTAAAGACATGTTATCGTTTTTCCAGGTATTTTTGATGATACTCTTCAGCTGGACAGTAATTTTTAAGTAATGATATTTTTGTTACAACTTTCCCAGATAAACGTTCGTTCACCTCATTTAATACTTTCTCAGCAATCACTTTTTGATTATCATTTAGATAAAATATTTCACTCCTATATTGAGTTCCAAAATCTGGTCCTTGAGAATTTAAAGTAGTAGGATTGTGAATTTGAAAAAAAATTTTTAAAATTTTTTCGTAAGTTATGATTTTTTCATCATAATCTAGTTTTACTACCTCAGCATGATTTGTATTACCGGTGCAAACTTCTTTATATGTTGTGACTGAGCTATTACCTCCGCAATAACCAACTTCTGTTTTAATTATACCATCTATTTTACTAAATTTGATTTCTGGTCCCCAAAAACATCCAAGTGCTAAAACAGCTATTTCCATTGATTAAGATTTAATTTAATCTACAAATTATTCATATGCTAAGTAAAAATCAATTAGGATTTTTGTACATGTTTATGTCCATTTGTGCATTTTCATTAATGGATTTAATTGTAAAGTGGTCAGTTGATTATCCTATTGGCCAGGTTTTGTTTTTTAGAGGTTTTTTTGGAATAATCTTTTATTTTTTTGTAATTCCAAAAGAAAGATTTCATAATTTTTATAAAACTCAACGACCAGGATTACATGCCTTAAGGTGTGGCTCGGGATTAATAGCGTTAATTGCAATATTTATTGCTTTAAGACAGTTGCCATTAGCAACAGTTGTTAGTATATCTTTTGCTGCTCCAATATTTACAACAATATTATCTATTTTTTTATTAAATGAAAAAGTTGGAATTTTTAGATGGTTAGCTGTAATCATAGGCTTTATTGGAATTCTTATAATTACAGAGCCTGGAATTACTGAATTAAATATATATTATATTTTTCCAATTATTTTTTGTTTAGGTCTGTCTTATGTAGCAATAACAATAAGACAACTGTCAACAACAGAACCAGTATGGTTAATTTCTTTTTATTTTTCCTTAGCTATTACACTATTAAGTTTTTTATCAATTCCACAAGGATGGATTATGCCTACTTTAAATCATTTTATACTTTTATGTTTGATAGGTATTTTTGGGGGCGTTGCAAACTTGTGGTTAAGTCAATCATATAAATTTTCAGAGGTTTCATTAGTAACTCCTCTCAAATATTTGGCTTTAGTTTTTGCTATTATATTTGGATATTTCATTTGGGATGAGATACCCACGTTTAAAACGTTAATAGGGGCTTTATTAGTTATTGTTTCAACACTTATAATTTTTAGAAGGGAAATTTATAAGAAAAAAATTATAACTTCTAGGCCAATGAATGACTAAAGTACCTAAATATTGGAATAAGGCAAAAAAATACTTATCTAAAAAAGATGAAATTCTCTCTAATCTAATCAAAAGTTATGAAAGTCCTTCAGAAACTATTTTAACTTCAAGGCGGGATATTTTTTTTTCTTTATGTAAAAGTATAATTGGACAACAAATAAGTGTTGCTGCAGCTAATTCTGTTTTTTTAAAATTTAAAAAAAGATGTAAAAATAAAATTAATGCAAAAACAGTATCTAAGTTAACTTTGGCTCAATTAAAAAGCTGCGGATTAAGTAGACAGAAAGTATTAGGTATAAAGAGTTTAGCCAAACAGACGATTGAAAAAACGTTTAATTCGAAATTGATTGATAATATGTCTGATGAGGAAGCTATAAATTATTTGTCGCAATTAAGACAAATAGGAAGATGGTCAGCTGAAATGATCTTATTATTCACATACAACAGAGCAAACATTTGGCCAATTCAGGATATTGGTCTTTTAAGAGCTATTTCAAAAAATTATAAAAAAGAATATTTACCCCCTGAAAAATTTGTATCTTTATTAAAAAAAAGATTTAGTCCTTATTGCTCTGTTGCTACTTGGTATTTATGGAGAAGCATAGATCCTGAACCTATTCAGTATTAAATCCCTCAACTACTTGCATATGTCTTTTTGTAGTTTTTTTTGCGACTGCCCAACTATCTTGATATTCTTTTGAGGAATGACATTCTAACGCTTTAGCATAACTTGGAAATTCCCACACTACAGTCCTACTAAAATCGTCCCCATCAAAGGTTTCATGCTTGCCACCTCTTATTAATGGAACACCACCATAACTTTTGATCACTGGTGTAGCTAACTCAGAATATTTTTTTAGATTATCTTGATTGTCTATTTTAAAATATAAACTAACCCAATATCCTTTTTTCATATCAATCAATCCATTCTTTATAATCATTTAAATTATCTTGCAAAAACTTTGGTAATTTATCTGTTGGATATTTCTCAAGTTTACTGCCATCACCAATCTTGTTCACTCTTTTATCAACTTTTAGATCATAAATAGCCTGTTTATTTTCGATTAATTCATTTATTTCTTTTACAGACAAAGGATTTTCATCAAATTCTCTGTGATGTAGATATGATTTAAGTTTAAATTCAATTTCAGGAGCTGTTTTTAAATTAGAAAAGTGCCATCCCCCATTAAATATAATTTTGATATCAGTGTACTTTGTATTAGAAAAAAAAGTATCTAATCTGTAAAAAGGATATTTTCTATCTTTTATATTTCTTAACCATTGAGGTGATATAAGAAATTTTTTCATACATCCTTTTGTACCAGTCCATTCAAGATTTGGTAATTTAAGATTAAATCTGTAATAAAACATGTCTTGCTTAAAAAGAATAATTTTTTCACGAATTTTTGAAAGATCCAAGTTATCTAGATTAGGAATTTCATCGACATCAGAAATTAAAATCATGTCATCATCTTTTGCTAATTCCAAGCCTTTTAAAATTTGATTTCTTTGACCATTCTCTCTCAGGATAGCATTCTGGATATATTTAAATGACTTTACAGCTTCATCATCTTTTTCGTTAACTTGGTTTTTTACTATTTCTTCCGGTTCTTCATCAAAAGTAATATATATCAATTTATCTTTGAATTTTTTAAATTTTTGATGATTAAACTTTAAGTCTCTTTTATCACCTTTGTGAGTGAATGAACTCTCTACAATAACAAAATAATCAACATATTTATCTAGAATGTTCAGTCTTAATTCTAAAACTGTTTCTTCATCAAAATACATAAAACAATCAAAAATTCTCATAATGACTTTTTAATCTTTTTTAATTTTTTTTATATGATAAAAAAATTTATGGCTGATAAATTAATAGTTAGTTTTGAGGAATATATCAAAATAGTTGAAAAATTAGCTGTTGAAATTCACAATAATTACAAACCTACAGTCTTAGTTGGAATAATGAGAGGGGCAGCACCTATAATTGATATTCTTTCAAGAATTCTAAAACTCCCAATTGCATACATTGTTATTCAAAGTTATACCGGAAAAATGTTGGAGGACCAACAAGGTAAATTAATGTTTGCAAGAGAAATAAGCTCATTAGCGAAAGAGAAAGATTTTGAAAAAATACTTTTAATTGATGATTTATCAGATACAGGTCTAACACTAAACAAAAGTATTGAGTGGTTAAAAAGTTATGGACCAACAAAAAAATTTATTAAAGAAATTAAGACCGCTTGTTTATGGAAAAAAAAATCTTCATCATTTGAACCAGATTTTTGCCCAATAAAATTAGATTCAGATCCATGGATAGTTCAGCCAACAGAACATTATGAAGAACTTTCTATAGAGGAGATTGTTAAAAGAAATTAGTTAACGGGGCTAGAAATTAACCCCGTTAAATTTTGTTTAACTTACAGCAAAACTTACAATACTAAGTATTGCAACAACCCATATCGCTGGAGAAGTACTTGAAAATTTACCTGTGAATATCTTAATTAAAGCATATGAGACAAATGCTAAAGCAATTCCATTACTAATACTATAAGTTAATGGCATAGCAATCATAGCTAAAATTGCTGGAGCTGACTCAGATATATCATCCCATTCTATGTCTGTAATATTTCTAATAAATAAAACAGAAACAAAGAGCAAAGCTGCACCATCGATTTGTTTAGGTAAACTGGTTGCAAGTGGCGCAAAAAATATACATGCTAAAAATAATATACCTATGACTAGGGAAGTCATACCCGTTTTACCACCGGCCTTTACACCAGCGCCTGACTCAACATAACTTGTAACGGTTGTAGTTCCCATCATTGCACCCGCAACAGTTCCTACACTGTCTGATAACATTGCCTTATTAATGTCCTCAACTTTTCCCTGTTTATCAACTTTACCTGCAACGTTTGCAACGGAAGTTAATGTTCCAGCTGTATCAAAAAAATCTATGAACAATAAAGTAAATATTACTGTCGACATTCCAGCAGTCATTGCAGCGGATAAGTCAAATTCAAAAAGGTATGTCATAGGTGGTGGTGAACTTGCTAAACCATTAAATTTAGCTAGACCAGTAGCCCAAGCTATAACACTGAAAAATAATATACCTATAATGATATTTCCTTTAACATTCATTTTTTCTAGCACAATAATTGCAATAAATGTTGCGCATCCAAGAAGAACTAGAGGGTCACTTAAATTTCCAAGTTGTACTAGTGTTACAGGATTATCAACTACAACTTCCATAATTTGTAATCCAATAATTGCAAGAAACAATCCAATACCTGCACCAATTCCTAGTTTTAAACTTTTTGGAATTGAATTAATTAACCAAGCTCTGATGGGTGTAAGTGATATTATTAAGAACAATACACCTGCAACCAAAACTGCACCAAGAGCTTCTTGTGGGGTATAACCCATACCAGCACAAACGCCAAAAGCAACGAATGCATTAATACCCATGCCTGGGGCTAGTCCAATTGGCCATGTTTTTCCGTAAAAGGCCATTATAAAACAAGCTAAAGCAGTTGCTAAAATTGTTGCCGTATATACTGCACCGAAATCAAAGAAACCTTTTTCAGGGCCGGCGAACTCCCCTGATAAGATGAACGGATTTAAAAACATTATGTACGCCATTGTCAAGAACGTTGTTGTTCCTGCAATCACTTCCGTTTTGAAATCTGTTTTATGTTTTTTGTATTCAAAATATTTTTCAAACATTTATCCTCCTATAAATCGAAAATATTTGATTCTCACTTATATTACCCGTCAAAACTAATTCTTATTAACAATTTTCAACTCATAAGTTTATATTTATGCCACAATTAGGTTGTTATTATGAAATTATGAAAAAAATTAAGGTTTTAATTGTAAGTGTTTTTTTAACATTTTTTTTAATGAGTTGTCAGACAATTAAACAAAAAACCGACGCTATTGTAGAAAAAGAAAATAAAAAACTAAGTGCATTCATAGGAAAGTCTTCACAGGATTTAAAAAGTAGTTTGGGTAGTCCAGATGAAGATTTTAAAAATGAAAAAGGAAATTTAGTTTTAGTTTATAACACAAAGAAATATGGAATTCCGTGCGAAAGAAGATTTGAGATAAACACAAAATCAATTGTTATCGGATTTGTATCAAACGGCTGCTTTTAATTACCTGCGGAGAATTAATCTCCGCAAGCAAGGTTTACTTATTTAATTTCAATAAGTTTTCTTTTTTTATGCTCTGGAACAATTCTTTCACAAGATATTGTTAAAAGACCATCTTTTAACTCTGCACCATTTACTTTTACATCATCAGCAATGGTAAATGATCTAGCAAATTGTCTTTGAGAAATACCTTTATGAATTATTTCTCCATCTATATTATTATTATCAGATTTATTAACTTGTTTAGTTCTTACAGTTAACAAATTATCCTCAAACTCAACTTCAACATCGTTTTTATTAAAACCAGCTAAAGCAACTTCAATTGCATAATTATCCTTACCAGTTTTTCTGATGTTATAAGGTGGGTAATTTGATTGCATAGTTAAAGAACCATTACCAAGCATATTTTCAAACTGGTCAAACATATCGTCAAAACCAATTGAAAAAGGTCTTAGTGAGTTGAATATAGATAAATCCTTACTTGTCATAATATCCTCCTTTGTTAAGCAAGTTTATTTATTGTTAGCCCCATTAGGCGACCGACTTTAATCATATGGGAGTTATTTTATTTTTTTCAAGATGTTAGGTCTAAATTTTTTCAGAGATTTTTAATATAAATGCATAATCAAAAGCTATTTCTTCAATGGCACCATCTCTTCCTGATTTACCTCCATGACCTGCATTCATTTCAGTTTTTAATAAAAGTAAATTATTATCTGTTTTTAAATCTCTAAGTTTGGCTGTAAATTTTGCTGGCTCATCAAACAACACTCTATTGTCACTCAAGCTTGTTGTAATTAACATGTGAGGATAATCCATTTTTTTAATATTGTTATATGGAGCATAAGAGTAGATATAATCAAAGTGATCTTTTTTATCTTTTGCATTACCAAATTCATCAAATTCTCCAACAGTTAAGGGCAAAGAATGGTCCAAGTTAGTTGTCAAAGAGTCAACAAACGGTACAGCCATGACAATTCCAAGAAATAATTCTGGCGATTGATTTACTACCGCTCCCATTAACAAACCACCAGCTGAGCCACCCATACCAATAATTTTCCCTTCTGATGTATATTTTTTATCCATCAAAAATTTTGCAACATATATATAATCTTCAAATGTATTTTTTTTGTTAAGAAGTTTTCCTTCTTTCCACCATTTCATTCCTTTTTCCATTCCACCTCGAATATGTGCGGTTACCCAAATAATATTTCTGTCAACTAAACTCAATCTAGTTGAGGAAAAATCTGGAGTCATTGAACTTCCATATGATCCATAACCATACAAAAGTAAATTAGCTGACCCATCAATTTTTGTCTTTTTATGTCTAGTTATTGTAATTGGAACTAATCTTCCATCATGAGACGGACACTCCAACCTTTCGACTATATAGTCATCTGGATTATGACCAGATGGGATTTCTTGCTCTTTAACTAATTTTTTTTCTTTGGTTTCTAAGTTATATAAATAGGTCTTACCTGGTGTTTTAGGGGATGAGTATGACAAGTATACCAAGTTAGTATTTTTATCTCTTTGAATTAATGAAACACCAGGCACAATCACTGTCTCATCAGTAAATATTAATTCTTCCTCAATCCCTGTTTGTTTATTTCTTACGAATAATTTTCTTAAAGCATTTGATTTTTCTGCTCTAATAATCCAATTATCTAAAAATATTAATCCTCCAATTAAAACCTCATCTTTTGCAGCTATATAAGTTTCCCATTTTTGATTAGACAAATCATCACATCTTACAATTTTAAAATCTTCTGCATTATCATTGGTATGGCAATAAAAATATTCATCCCAAGAATTTATAGAATAAATTATACCCTTTTTTCTCTTTTTTATTAATTTTGGCTTTGGATTTTTTTCTGAAACCTCAAAATAGTATTGTTCTGATGTATTATGATCTGATGTTGTTATGAAAAAATATTTTTCATCTGAACTTAAACTAATGCCTACAGTAAATGCTTCACTTTTTTCCTCAAAAATTAGTTCGTCGTCTTTGACTGATGATCCAATTTTGTGTCTAAATATTTTTCTTGCCCTGTGAAATTCATCAAGTTTTGAATAAAAAAAATATTTGTCATCTAAACTAAAAGTAATACCTCCACTCGTTTCCTCTATTTTTTCAGTGATTAATTTTCCTGAGGAAATATCTCTTATGTAAATTGTATAATATTCAGAACCTTTTAAATCTAAAGAATAACCTAAAAGTTTGTCATTGTAGCTTACCTCTAAGTCTCCAACACCAAAATATTCCGTTTTTAATTTTTCTTTTTCTTTATCACCATTCCAAATTTCTTCTATTTTGTTGTCATTAATTTTTTTTCTTAATTTTATTGAGTAATTCCCTGTTGTTGTTGTTTTGGTCCAATATTCATATTCTTTGTCTTTAAATTTTAATGATTCATCATCTAACTTTATTCTACCTTTAATTTCATCAAATAAGATTTTCTGATATTTTTTTGTATCTTTTAAATTATGTTCTGTAAAATTGTTTTCTTCTTCAAGATATTTCCTAACATCTGGAAGTAGCTTGGAACTATCCTTTAAAACTTCAAGAATATTATCCTGATGGATCCAACTATAATTATCTTCCCATGTCGTATTGTGACAAGATTTAAGCTCTGGTTTTTTTTTAAGTTGTGGTATTTTCATTAGATCAAAAATATATGAATATAATAATTTATACAGTGGTTATATTAACCATTTTTTATTTTCTACTGCGTTTAATAACCAACATTTCATCAAGGAAAATTTCAAAAGGCCTAAGATTTCTAATTATAATAGGATTAATTGCTTTAGCGGTCTTGTTTGCTATTGGTGGAAAATTTTTATTAACACTTCCTCTTACTTTGGCAAGTTTAGCTTTATTAAAATTAAAAGGTTTATCTATTTTCCAATTAATCTCTCTTTTTAGACTTATTCAAACATTAAGAAGATCTGGTCGCTTTTCCTTTAATCAAAAAGGTACCAATAATGTATCGTCTATATCAGTTTCAGAGGCATACAAAATTTTAAATTTAGATATGAATAAAAAAGTTACCAAAGAGGATGTTAATAAAGCATATATAAAAATCCAAAAAAAGATTCACCCAGACATTTCTCCTGAAACTTCAAGATTATCCTCAATAGTTAATGAGGCTAAAGATATTGTGCTGAACGATATTTCTTAAGCAATAATTTCTAAAAATCTCTCAAAAATTTTTTGTGGATCAATTTTATCTTTACCTAAAGTATTATGTGTAACCGTTTTTTCTCCCTCTGGAATTATTGGAAACATTTTTGAGCTATAATTTCCATAAATTAAGGGAGTATCAGCCATTAAAGTAATCGTTTTAATACCTAAAGCTGAGGATAAGTGACTAAAGCTCGAGTCATTACAAATTGATACATTACAATTCTTAATTAATGGTAAAATTTCACTAATGGTTAAATTATCTAAACGAGTACAAAAATTCTTAAATTTAGACTGCAAAATTTCGTTTAGTACATCCTGTTCTTCATCTATCTTACCTGTTGCAAGAAAAAATCTGCAATTTTTCATTTTTGATATTTTATCAATTACACTTAAGAAAGTTTTTGCAGGAATTCTTTTTGTGGGTCCAGAGCCACCTATGCCTAAGAGAATATTTGTAGTATTTTTATCTATTTGAAATTTTTGTGATGCTTTAGAAATTAAATCACCATCGATTTGTACCTCAGGATCTTCATTAATGTCCAAATGTAAATTTTCTTTTAAGAATTTCTTAGGGGTCTCTATTATGTGTTGTTTATTTTTTGTGAATAATGGATATTGGTAAATTTTTGGAATACCAGATATTTTAGCAACTAGGTTAAATCTTAAAGATGAATTAAAAATAAAAATTTTATCAAACTTATATTTTTTTAAATCGTTTGCTAATTTAAAAATACCAAAAAAGCCATCATGACTATTATTCGTTTTATTGTCTCTTTCTAAAATAAGAATTTTATCAATATATTTTGTCTGGTGTAAATATTGATTAGCTTTAGAGGTTTCTTTTACCAATATACTTATTGGTGAATTAAATTTTTTGGATATAGCCTTTATAAATGGTAAGAAAATTACGGTATCTCCAATACCCATTCTACTCTGAACTGCTAATATTTTCATATAGTATTTATAAACTTTACTGAGTATATTTTTATATAAATTTTTATTATGACAAAAATAAGTGGAATTTTTGCTGCTTCAATGTCAGTGCTTAATAATGATTTAAGCCTGAATGTTGAAAAAACAATAATGCATGCTGAGAAGCTTATTGATAAAGGTTGTCATGGCACGGTAATATTTGGCAGCACAGGCCAGTCTCAATTAATACCTATCTCAGAAAAAATTGACTTACTTAATAATCTCTCAAAAAGTAAATATCAGGATAAACATATAATTGGCACAGGGCTAAACTCTTTAGGTGAAACAATAAATTTTATGAAGATAGCAATCTCATCGAGCCTAAATAAATTTTTAATCATGCCTCCCGCTTATTATAGTTATGGTGATACAGAGGTTTTGGATTTTTATTCTAGAATAATTAATTCTGTACCGGATTGTAAAATTATTCTTTATAATTTTGAAAAACTAAGTGGTTATAAATTTAGTTTGCAGTGTGTAAAAACACTTGTAAATAAATTTCCAGAACAAATAATTGGAGTAAAAGACAGCTCTTACAACTTGTATGAAAATTTAAAACTTAAAAATTTTTCTATTTTACCTGGTTCAGAAACTAAATTGTTAAAAGGTTTGGAGTTAGGTTGCTCTGGTATAATAACTGCAACATGCAACGTTACAGCAGAATTATCTAGGCAGGTTTATGATGATTTTTTTGCAGGAAAAAAGCAATTACACAATGACAAGTTATGTGATGTGAGAAGCACTTTTGATAAGTATAATCTAATTTCTGGTTTGCATACTTACTGTGCTCGAAATGACAAAATATATAAAAATATTTTACCACCATTAAGTCTATTAAATCAAAATGATGAAGAGGAATTATTGAATAGATTAAAAGATTTAGAATTTTATAACAAATCAACCTTAGCGGCATAAATGCAATTAGCAAGATTTCTTAATAAAGTTTTTAAAAAAGGTGGTTTTGTATTAACTGATGCCAATTCTAAAGACTACATAATAGGACAACCAAACAATAACCCTATTAAATTAAAAATTTTAAATAAAAATCTTCATTATAAATTATTACTCCATCCTGATTTATATTTTGGTGAGGCATATACTAATGGCGAAATTGTAATTGAAAATGGTACACTGACAGATTTTTTAGATCTTGCATTAATGAATTTTGGAAGGGGAGAATTAAATTTTTTCAGTTATTTAATTAATAGATTAAGAGGATCATATAGATATTTAACTAACTTTAATTTTATTAAAAAATCTAAAATGAATGTATCTCACCATTATGATATTAAAGATGACTTGTATGACTTATTTTTAGATCCAAAGAGACAATATTCTTGTGCATATTTTAAAAATGAAAATGACAGTTTAGAAACAGCTCAAAATAATAAAATTCAACATATAATTAAAAAATTAAATATAAAACCTAATCAAAAAGTTTTAGATATTGGTTGTGGCTGGGGTTCACTTGCCATCGATATAGCCAAAAGTGCTCAATGTGAAGTAACGGGTATTACTTTATCAGAGAACCAACTTAATTATTGTACCCAAAAAGCTAAAGAATTGAATCTAGAAAACCAAGTAAAGTTTAGACTAATGGATTATAGAGAGTTAAATGAAAAATTTGATAGAATTGTAAGTGTTGGTATGTTTGAACATGTTGGAAGGAAATTTTATAAAAAATTTTTCAAACAAATTGAAAAAATGTTGAAAGAGGATGGGGTTTCACTGATACACACCATTGGATCTGTAAATCCTCCAAGAGATCCTCATCCATGGATTACGAAATATATTTTTCCTGGTGGTTATACTCCAAGTTTAAGCGAAGTAACCAACCCTATTGAAAAAGCTGGCTTAGTAGTTACAGATATTGAGGTTTTAAGGCTTCATTACGCACACACATTGAGACATTGGAAAGAAAATTGCCTAAAAAATAAAGATAAAATTATCAAAATGTTTGATGAAAAATTTTTAAGAATGTGGGAGTTTTATCTTGTTGGTTGTGAAATGGCATTCAAGTGGGGAGATCAAGTTGTATATCAATTTCAACTTACTAAAAATTATAGATCAACACCTGTGACTAGAGACTATATTTATCAATAAATTATTGATAGGGTCATTTCTTCTCAGAAATGAAAAAAAAACAAAAAAAATCAAAAAAAAAGACAAAAAATAAAAAGAAAAATAAAGCCACCAAAGTTAAAAGAAAAATATATAGAATAAGAAAAAGATCTAAAAAACAAAGAAAAAATAAGCTAATTAAAAAAAAGAAAAAAAATAAGTCTAAAAAACTAAAAAAAATCAATTACCAACCAAGAATAAAAAAAAAACAGAAAAATAGCCTAGTCTTAAAATTAGTTAAACTTCAATTATCTCTTAAGCCACAGTTTAATTTTAAATTTAATTTTGGTTTGGAAAAAAGCATTCAGAGTTTTTTTGACAAAATTTCAGAGACAATTTCTAACTACAAGATATTAAAAACTGATGAAAAAAGAAGAATAAAAATAGAAAAAATTGAAAGAGAGAGAAAAGAAAAAATTGAGGAAGAAAAAAAGAGAGAAGAAGAAAAAAATTTAAGATTAAAGCTGAAGGAACAAACTCTAAAAGAAGAGGAAAGATTAGAAAAACAAAGAACTAAAGACATAAAATTATTTTTAAGAAAAGAGCAAGCTCTTTTAAGAATCGAACAAGCAGAAAAGCAAAAACAATTTTTAAAACAATTAAGATTAGATAAACAAATTGAAAAATTCAGAATAAGAGAAGTAAAAGAATTAGAAAAACTTGAGAAAATTTCATTAAAAGAAAAAAGAGAGGACTATTCAGGATTACAAGAAAGAATTGACAAACTAAAAGAGAAATACAGATTACTCAGGGATCAAAAAATTAAAGAAAGAGTCGAGGCACTAGGTGTAAAACTTCTAGGTGATGAAGACAGAGAAACTTTATTAGAAAAAGAAAAGGAATATACTTTAGCAAGACAAAAAGTTGAATTTGCACTTGAGAGCTTTTATAGAAGTGCAAGTAGTTTAGTATTTCAACTCAATAAAAGACATATTACACGAGACATGTCTATTTTTCGATGTATAGATAGACGATTTGAAACTGGAGAAGTTTTTATTAAATGGGATGAGTCATCTGACGATGAGTGGCTATTATTAATTTATATCAAAAATAATTCTCCAGACGAAGGAATTGTTATTGAGGATAAAACAAATCCAGAAAAAAATCTTTCTCATGAGTTTAGAAATGTAGATATCTTTAAGGCCTCAGACACCATGGTGGACTCTTTAACACAACTCGTTGCCAGAAAAAGAGCTAAAAATGCTAATTAAATTTTTTGATTTAATTAGGTATTATCTTTTATGATTTTAGGTTCATTTTTTTTAATAATTTTATATTTAGTTTTTAGATATATTATTTCCTGGATTACTTATTTTAATAATTTAGATCCAAGACTTGGTGATAGTACTTGGAGATTTACTTATGACTATCCAGTAGCTGGTGAAAGAGATATTTCAGATTTAGATGATAAAGATTTTGTAAGACTTAGAAGAAAAAAAAATAAGATTGTTTTATTAATGTATTCTATAGTTTTAGTAATGTTTATATCTTCAATGTCTTTACTGAGTAAATTTTTATTATTTTTTTTTAGTTAGTTTTTCTCAATTGTTTTTTGTTTTTAAGATAAAGAAAAAATGCAACTATTTCATATACAATAGAAAATACGTTAAAAATTATTGGTAGCTTAAAAAAATTATAAAGAAATTTATATTTTGGCATTTTTTTCCATAATAATAAAAATGCCTCTGCACCTCCTAAAACTTTGTCACCATTTTTGATGTGAAGTCTTCTTAAAAGTTGTTTACTGTCTTTAGAAGTTTCTTTTTCAGCCAACTCATTATCTGTAATATCAATCCAATCAATTTCATCTATTTTTTCTTTTTTATAAAGATCAATTTCGGCCTTACAAATTTTACAAGAATTATTAAAATAAACTTTCATAATAAGAGTATTTATTACTAATTTGTCTCAGATATGTACATGCGTAAAATACTCTAGTTGAAAATTTTATGAAACAATCTATTTAATATCTCTTATGAGTAATTTCTTTGAAAAATCTGACTTATCTAGAAAAGAGGCTGAAAGTATTATCTCAGACACTTTGCAAAACTGTGATGATGGTGAATTATATTTGGAAAATTCGAAATCTGAGTCGATATTATTAGACGATAACAAAATTAAAAATTCCAGTTATAATTCAGATTTAGGATTTGGTTTCAGAGCTATATCTGACGAAGTGGTCGCTTATTCTCATTCTAATGAAATTTCTAAGAACTCTTTAAAACAATCTTCAGAAAATTTAAAGTCAACTTTAAAATCTGTCAAAGGTACTTACAATCATGAAATTCCTAAATCAAATAAAAAGTATTATGACAATATTAATCCTATTGAGCAAAAATCTCTTAATGAAAAAATTAAAATATTGAACGATGTAAATGATTATTTACGATCTAAAGGTGACAAGGTTAAACAAGTTACAGCTAATTTTTTGGGAGAGCAAAAGTCTATAGAAATAATTAGATCTGGTGGAGAGACTTTGTCAGATGTCCGTCCTTTGGTAAGATTTAATGTGTCAGTTATGGTGGAGAAAGATGGCAGAAAAGAAACAGGCGTATACGGTGTTGGTGGAAGACAATCTTACGACTCATATTTAAAAGATGAAAATTGGAAAAGTGTTTGTGATGAAGCTTTAAGGATAGCATCAGTGAATTTAGAGAGTAAACCCGCGCCAGCAGGTGAGATGAAGGTTGTACTCGGACCTGGGTGGCCAGCAATATTAATTCATGAAGCTGTTGGTCATGGTTTAGAGGGAGATTTCAATAGAAAGAAAACTTCAGCATTTTATAATCTGATGGGCCAAAAAGTTGCAAGTGAGGGAGTTACAATTATTGATGATGGTACCATTGATAAAAGAAGAGGCAGTCTTACAATTGACGATGAGGGAACACCAACAGAAAAAACTGTTTTAATTGAAAACGGAATTTTAAAAAATTTTATGCAAGATAGGCTTAATGCACGTTTGATGAAAACAAGATCTACTGGAAGCGGAAGAAGAGAAAACTATAGACATATAGTTCTACCAAGAATGAGAAATACGATGATGTTAAGCGGTAAGCAAACTCAAGAAGAAATGATTAAAGCTGTCGACAAAGGTATTTTCGCAGTTAGTTTTGGTGGTGGACAAGTTGATATTACATCTGGAAAATTTGTATTTAATTGCACTGAAGCTTATGAAATTGTTAACGGCAAAATTGGATCACCGATTAAGGGTGCAACATTAATTGGAGATGGTCCTTCAATTTTAAAAGAAGTTTCTATGGTAGGCAATGATATGATGATGGACCCTGGAATTGGAACATGTGGTAAAGCTGGACAAGGTGTCCCCGTAGGTGTAGCGCAGCCATCTATATTAATTAATAAGATGACTGTGGGTGGTACGAAACTTTAAATGGTTAAAGATCAAGATTTTTTAGAAAAAAAAGCATCATATTGTTTAGGTTTAGCAAAGAAATTAGGTGCAACTGACTCAAGCGTGATAGTAGATAACTCTGTTTCTGAAACTGTTAATTTTAGAAATAAAAAATTAGATGAGTCCAATAGGTCTGATGATCTAGGCATAAGCATAACCACTTATATTGGTAAAAAAAAATCTTCGATATCTTCCTCTAATTTGCTTAGTGATAATTTAAACATTTTGATCGAAAAATGTGTTGAGACTACGAAAAATACTCCTGAGGACGAATTTAATTCTCTGCCGGACCAGGACTTATTAGCAAAAGAAGTTAAAGATTTAGATCTCTATGATGATACTCATATAGAAAATGATCAAAAAATAGATTATTTAAAAAAATTAGAACTAGCCGCATCCAATGATAAAAAAATTGTTAATACAGAGTCAAGTTTTACTCAAAGAAAAACGAATTTTGTTTTAGCTAATAGTGAAGGTTTTTGCAGTGGTTACAAAACGTCTTCATTTACAGCTTCAAGTGTAACAGTTGCAAAAGATGAAAAAAGCATGGAAAGAGATTACGAATATTCCAGCAAATGTTTTTTAAAAGATCTAGATGATGCAGATGAATTAGGAAATGCAGCTGCTATTCAAACTATTCGAAAATTAAGTCCAAAAAAAATCGGGAGCGAAAAAATTCCTATAATTTTTGATAAAAGAATAGCTAAAGGAATATTAAGCACGTTTGCAAGTGCCATATCTTCATCAGCGATATCAAGAGGAACTTCTTTTTTAAAGGATAAAGTTAGTCAAAAAATATTTTCAGATAAAATAAATGTATTTGACAAACCTGATATGCTAAAAGGTTTAGGTTCAAGAAATTTTGATATCGAGGGAGTAAAGACAGATACACTTAAACTAGTAGATCAAGGAATTTTAAAACATTATTTGATTGATACATACAATGGAAAAAAACTAAATCTTAAATCTAATGGAAGATGTGGAGGAACAAGTAATCTTTATTTTGAAAATGGAAATATTAGTTTCAAAGATTTATTGAATTTAAATTCAAAAAGTCTCTATATTACAGAAACCATAGGCCATGGAAGTAATATTGTTACTGGAGATTATTCAGTAGGGGCGACTGGGTTTTTTGTTGAAAATGGAGAGTTTAAGTATCCAATTAATGAAATTACCATAGCAGGGAATTTTAAAGACATATTTCAAAATATTACTTTAGCAAATGACTTGGAATTCAAATATGCAACTAACTCACCAACAATACTGATAGAGGGAATGGTTGTTGCTGGTAAATGAGTGAATTTTGTATAATTGGTTCTGGAATTTCCGGAGCGACAATTGCAAACCTTCTAAATAAAAGATATTCAGTAATTCTGTTTGACAAAGCTAGAGGTCCTGGGGGTCGTGCATCTTTTAAAAGAATAAAAGGCAAAACAGGTTTTGATCATGGTACTCAGTATATTTCACCAAAAACTGGGAAATTTAAAAAATTTACTAAAGATTTAATAAAAAAAAGAATTCTAAAAGTATGGGACGGCGAACATGTTTTTCTTAATTCAAAAAAAAAAGAGGATAAAAAACATCTAAAAATAATTGGAAAAAATGGAAACAATGATATTAGCAAATATTTGCTAAAAAAAATTAATTGCAACTATCATAGTGAATTAAAAAAAATCTATTATAAAAATAAACTCTGGTATTTGTTATTTGATAATGGAAAATTGAGATCTTTTAAAAACCTAATATTGACTTGCCCTTTTCCGCAATTAAAAAAACTCTCTAAAAAATTCATAAATAATCCTTTTTTGAAAAAATCTATGAAAATGGATGCAAATATTACTACTATGATTGCTATAAAAAAAAGTAAGAATTCAAAAAGTAGCTATCTTTTTGAAGATCCAATTCTTGGATGGGCTGGAAACGAAAACTCAAAAAAAAGGTTTAAATCAAATTATGATTTATGGACTCTTCAAAGTACATTTAAGTGGGCAAATAAAAATATTAAAAAAAACAAGAATAACAAAAAAGAAAATTCGAAAATTATGATTGAAAAATTTTTTAAACTTTCAAACATAAAAAAAACAAAAATTTATTATTCACTTAATCACGGTTGGAGATACTCTTCAAATTCTATACCATTTAAAATTAAGAGCTATTGGGATCCTAAGAAAAGATTAGGTGTATGTGCCGATTGGTTTGTAGGACCTCGATTAGAATCAGGATGGATAAGTGCGCAAGATTTATTTAAAAAAATCTCAAGATAAATTAATCGAAATATTTTAATTTATATTCCCAGTTACCCATCCTTGAATAGGATACTTTTAGTATCATTAAATTTTTACTATCATACCAAATATCAAAATCTAATCTTTTATCCTTCGGTATACTCATGTCTTTAGACTTTAATGTAAAATGATCAACATCATAAATTTTTCCATAAAGATCTATTTTTTCTTTACCTAAAAAAGTTACTACTTGATCCTTAATACTCCCTGAGATGGGACTTATTTGAGAACTTGCCTGTAAAATTTTGTGATTCCACCAATTTCCAATCACGTTATCAGATAAAGCCTCTCCATTATATGAAGAGCCTTTGATATCAAATTTTTTACTTTTTTGATTAAATATTAAATTAACAAACTTCTTTTTATCGTTTTGTAAAGTTTTAGAATTATAAGAAACTAATTGGTCTTTGAGATATTTTTCCTCACTATAACCCTCAATTTGGAAAACTGTTGCTCCCAAAAGTTTGACTGTAAATTTTATTTGATTAGTAACAATAGTTTCTGCCCCATTTCTCTTGAAAAAATAATGATTATAGCCAATTAGCTCACCATTTCGAAAAATCTCCATCTCAATTTTATTGTATTTAATGTAATGTTCAATATGAGCGATTGAATTTGTTGGATAAATAAAAAGAAATAAAATGACTATAATTTTTTTCATTTAACAACTAGTTTAATAGACTTTATTAACAATAGAAATAACTTATTAGAATGTTTTTAAAAATTAAGAAAATACCAAGGGTCAATTGGAGTTCCAATAAGCCTTTTAATTTTAAGCCAAAATTTTCCACATTCTTTTTTTTATGTTTTGGTTTGATGTTATTTGGTCTTGGAGAAGGTTTATTAATTGTATCTTTTACTGGTGCTTCTCCATGGAGTGTTTTAGCTCAAGGTATCTCTTTAAATGTTAACTTGAGTATAGGAACAATAACATTTTTAATTAGTGTCGCAGTTTTAATTTTGTGGATACCGCTTAGTCAAAAACCAGGGATAGGGACAATACTTAATGCAATCATTATTGCATTGATGATTGATCTTTGTATAAAATTTGTTCCAACCCCATCTAACTACTTGTATCAATTAATTTTAGCTATAATTTCAGTAATAACAGTTGGCATTGGTGGAGGCATTTATTTGGTATCTAATCTTGGAGCAGGACCAAGAGATGGTTTGATGATTGGTCTACAAAAAAAAACAAACTTACCAGTTGCTGCCGTGAGAGCTTTTTTAGAAATCTCTGTTGTAACTATTGGATGGTACTTAGGTGGAACTGTGGGAGTGGGAACATTATTATTCGCTTTTGGAATTGGTCCCTGCGTTGCTTTAGGCTTATATTTAGTTGATAAAATCTTCGATTAGGCTGCAGCGCCTGACTTTTCACTTCTTTTTCTTTCATGTGGATCGAGAATTGCTTTTCTTAATCTACAAGAGTCTGGAGTGATTTCTAAAGCCTCATCAGTATTTAACATGCTTAATTGCTCTGCAATGGACATTTTTCTTACTGGTGTTAGAACAACATTTTCATCTGTTCCTTGTGTTCTCATATTAGTTAATTTTTTTCCCTTCATAACATTGATGATCATATCACCAGGTTTTGGAGATAATCCGACAATCATACCTGGATAAACAGGATCATTATGAGTTACAAACATCTCACCTCTAGCCTGTAAATTAAATATTGCAAATGCAACTGCTTTTCCTTGTTCCATTGAAATAAGTGCACCATTTCTTCTACCTTCCATATCACCCTCAAATGGTCCATACTCATGAAAAATTCTGTTAATAACGCCATTACCTTTTGTAAGAGTTAAAAACCGACTTGTGTATCCCATTAAACCTCTTGTTGGTGCATGAAAGATTAATCTTTTTTTATTTTTACCAGTATCTTTTAATTCTATTAATTTGCCCTTTCTTCTATTCATTGAGTCTATAATTTTTGATGAATGTTCCTCGTCTAGATCCATAGTTATTTCTTCTATTGGCTCAAGTTTGTTACCATTTTCATCTTTTTTATAGAGAACTTTTGGGGGGCTAACAGTCATTTCAAAACCTTCTCTTCTCATTTGAGTGAGTAAAATTTCTAACATTAATTCACCTCGACCACTTACAACAAAAGAATCATTACCCTCATTTTCTGTAAAAGTAATTCCAACATTATTCTGGGCTTCTTGAATCAACCTATCTCTTATTTGAGTACTTGTAAGCTTCTTACCCTCAGTACCAGCTAAAGGAGACGTGTTAACAGTAATTGTAATTGACATTGTTGGTGGGTCGATTGGAGTAGCCTTAATAGGATCATTTACCTCAAGATCACAAATTGTGTCAGCAACATTTGCTTTTTCTAAACCAGCAACAACTACAATATCTCCCGCCTCACCGATTTCGATTGGTACTTTTTTTGTACCTTCATATCTAAAAATTTTTGTAAGCCTTCCCTCATCCACTTTTTCACCTTTTAAATTTATTGCCTTGATAGATTGATTAGCTTTTGCAGTTCCTTGAGCAATTCTTCCAACTAAGCTTCTTCCTAAGAAATTGTCTGCATAAAGAAGAGTAGACAGCATTGCAAAGGGTTTTGTTTTATCAAGTTCAGCTGGTTTTACATGATCAATAATTTGATCTAATAAAGGATTTAAATTTTCTCTTGAACCATCAATTTCTTTATCAGCCCAACCTGATCTTCCACTTGCATATAAAACAGGAAAGTCCAGTTGCTCTTCATTTGCATCTAAACTTACAAATAAATCAAAAGTTTCATCCAAAACCTCATTAGCTCTTTGATCTGATTTGTCTAATTTATTTATTACAACAATTGGTTTTAAACCTTGTTTTAGAGCTTTAGATAGCACGAATTTTGTTTGGGGCATAACTCCTTCCGCAGAGTCAATTAAAAGTAATGCACCATCGGCCATGCTTAAAACTCTCTCAACTTCCGCCGCGAAATCTCGGTGACCTGGTGTATCAATAATATTTATTCTTGAATTTTTCCAATTAATAGACGCTGGTTTTGCTAAAATTGTTATTCCTCTTTCTTTCTCAAGTTCACCTGAGTCCATTAGTCTTTCATCAACAACTTCATTTTCTCTAAATGAGCCACTTTGTTTCATCAGATTATCAATTAATGTAGTTTTACCGTGATCAACGTGTGCGATTATAGTGATGTTTATTATGTCTTTGCTCATAAACCTGGTTCTTATACATTAAAAATTTTTTTTGAAAACTTTAAAAAAGTCAATATAAACAAGGATTTTGAACAAAATATGTTGTTATTTTGTTTTTTTTGCCTTTTCTCTTTTAAGTCTTCTTTTTTCTTTTAGTGTAAATTTAGGTTTTTTATTAAAGCTCGCGTCTTTAAATGATTTTCCACTGTATCTTTTTGACATTTTATCATTTTAATATTTCTAAAAAAAAAGGCCATTAAAAAAACTAGGGAGAAGCGTGACTTTTACTAATTGTAAGTGTAATTTTAAAAATGGGTAAATTTTTATTTAAATTAAAAGAAAGTTCTATCTTTCAATATTCTGTAATTTTTATAATTATAATTAATGCGATTACGATAGGAGTTGGTACATATGATTTAGATGATTTATTGTCCAAAATTATAAGTATTTTAGACTATTCAATTACAATTTTTTTTGTAATTGAAATTATTATAAGATTTATTGGTGAACCAAAAAAAAAAGATTTTTTTAAAAATGGGTGGAACATTTTTGATACCATAATAGTCTTTATCTCATTAATTCCAATTCCAAATAATTCTAGTTTTTTACTTTTAAGACTTTTACGAGTTTTTAGGGTTTTGAGAATCATTTCAGTGGTACCAGAATTGAAAAAAATAATAGAAGCATTGCTAGGTTCAGTTAAAAGAGTTTTTTATGTTGGGCTATTATTATTTATTATACTGTATATATATGCATCAATAGGATCAATTTTATTTAATTTAGATGCACCCGATCGATGGGGTGATGTAGGTGTTTCCATGATAACTCTTTTCCAGGTATTGACTTTGTCTAGTTGGGAGCAAGTAATGTTACCTTTACAAGAAATTTATTGGTGGGCTTGGATATATTTTTTTAGTTTTATTATTATTTGTGGGATTACGATGTTAAACTTGTTAATAGCAATACTTGTAGATGTAGTAATAAATCAAAAAAAATTATAAAAAAAACCCCCAAAACTTTCGTTCCAGGGGTTCTAATTTTGTTTAGTGCATGTTTTTAGAGTGTTCTCTTAATGGAAACTTATTACATTCCCATTCCACCCATTCCTCCCATGCCACCCATGCCGCCCATTCCTCCAGGCATTCCAGCAGGAGCTGCATCTTTTTCTTCAGGTTTATCAGCTATCATAGCCTCAGTTGTTACCAATAATCCTGATATAGACGCTGCGTCTTGTAAAGCAGTTCTTACAACTTTTACAGGATCAATAATACCTTTAGCGAACATGTCACAATATTCCTCGTTTTGTGCATCATAACCATGTGTTTTTTTATTTTGTTCTAATAGTTTACCAACAACTACTGATCCGTCCACACCAGCATTTTTTGTAATCTGTCTAATAGGAGCCTCTAATGCTCTTCTTACCAAATCAACGCCAGCTTTTTGGTCTTCACCCTTGGCTTTAACTTTTTCTAGATCTTGAGCGGCATACAGTAATGCACAACCACCACCAGTTACAATACCTTCTTCAACGGCAGCTCTTGTTGCATTTAAAGCATCCTCGACTCTGTCTTTTCTCTCTTTTACTTCAACCTCTGTCGCACCTCCAACTTTAATAACTGCGACACCTCCAGCTAATTTTGCTAATCTCTCTTGCAGTTTTTCTTTGTCGTAGTCTGAAGTTGTTTCATCAATTTGTTGTTTAATTGAAGAACATCTAGCTTCTATATCTGATTTTTTACCAGAGCCATTTACAATAGTGCTATTATCTTTATCGACTTTAATTTTTTTACATGAACCAAGATCTTCAAGTTTAACATTTTCAAGTTTAATCCCTAAGTCCTCAGAAATAACTGAACCACCAGTAAGAATTGCAATATCCTCAAGCATAGCTTTTCTTCTGTCACCAAATCCTGGTGCTTTTACGGCTACAACTTTTAAACCACCTCTTAATTTATTTACTACCAAAGTAGCTAATGCTTCACCTTCAACATCTTCAGAAATAATCATTAATGGTCTTCCAGCTTGAACAACTGCCTCTAAAAGAGGAACCATTGGTTGTAGATTTGTTAATTTTTTTTCGTGTAAAAGAATAAAAGGATTTTCTAATTCTGTTGTCATCTTATCACTATTAGTAATAAAGTATGGAGATAAATATCCTCTATCAAACTGCATACCTTCAACAACATCTAGCTCAGTTTCAATTCCTTTATTTTCTTCAACCGTGATAACACCTTCATTACCAACTTTTTGCATTGCTTTTGAAATCATAGTACCAATTTCTTTATCGCCATTTGCAGAAATCGTTCCGACTTGAGCAATTTCATCACTATCTTTTACTTTTTTAGCTGAAGATACAAGATTTTGTTTAACTACATCTACCGCAGCATCAATCCCTCTTTTCACATCCATAGGGTTCATACCTGCAGTAACATATTTCACACCTTCTTTTACAATAGCTTGTGCAAGAATAGTCGCTGTAGTTGTTCCATCGCCAGCTTCATCATTTGTTTTACTAGCAACTTCTTTAACCATTTGAGCACCCATATTTTCAAATTTATCTTCAAGATCAATTTCTTTAGCAACAGAAACACCATCTTTAGTAATTCTTGGAGCACCATAGGATTTATCCATAACTACATTTCTTCCTTTTGGTCCTAGTGTTACTTTAACCGTATCAGCAAGGATATTTACTCCTCTAATCATTGATGCTCTTGCTTCTGCATCAAATTTTACTATTTTTGCCATTTTATTTTCTCCTTTAAATTAAATTATTTGCTTGAAATTCCCATAATGTCAGACTCTTTCATTATGCTGTATTCTTTGCCATCAATTTTAACTTCTGTTCCTGACCATTTGCCAAATAAAACTTTATCTCCAACTTTTACATCCATTGCTATCGTTTTGCCGTCCTCAGTTTTTGCACCACCGCCAACTGCAACTACTTTGCCTTCTTGAGGTTTTTCCTGTGCTGTATCAGGTATGATTATTCCACCAGCGGTTTTTTCGCTGCTATCTAAAACTTCTATTAAAACTCTATCGTGTAATGGTCTAAATTTCATAAATTCTCCTTATTAATATGGTCTTCATATAGAGATTGGCCTTACTATTTCAAGATATACTTAAGAATTAGTTGGTTAAAAAATAAAGGAATTTGTGGTTTTTATGGTTTATAGGTTAATTTTATGACTAAAAATTTAGATAAGGAGGGTTTAAGTTCTATTGTAGACAATTATCAACTATTTTACGTTGATTTATGGGGGGTGGTCCATAATGGGGTTTCTTTACACCTCGAAGCGATAAAAACTCTTAAAGAAATAAATAAAAAAAAAAAAGATTATATTTTACTCACAAATGCACCCAGACCAAACCATGCAGTTAAATCTTTTTTAGAAAAACTAGGAATGGAAAAAGAAATAAGAGATCATGTTTTTACATCTGGTGAGGCAGCTCTTATTTATTTAAAGAAAAATTTGATTAACAAAACTTTTTTTCATGTTGGCCCACCTAGAGATTTTGACTTATTCAAAGACTTTGAAAAAATGAAATTAGATAATATAGAAAAAAGCGAATATATTATATGTACAGGATTATTTGATAATCATAGTAAAGACTTAAATTATTATAAAAACTTGTTTGAAAAAAATATAAAAAAAAAAATGATTTGTACAAATCCTGATTTAATTGTTGACAGAGGAAACACAAGAGAATTTTGTGCTGGTACTGTTGCAATGGTTTTTGAAAAAATGGGTGGAAAAGTTGTTTACTTTGGCAAACCTTATCCTGAAGTTTATAATCAATCCACTGACAATAAGAATAAAAAAGTTCTTTCCATAGGTGATAATTTAAATACTGATATAAAAGGAGCAAACCTTTTAAATTATGACTCTTTGATAATATCAAATGGAATTCACAAAAATGAGATCAAAGAAAAGGGAATTGAAAAAGTTGCAAAATCTTATGAGGCAATTTGTAATTATATTCAGTCAGAATTGAAATGGTAAAATTGAAAAACATATATAAAAATTTTAATATCAATACTAGATATAAAAACTCAATTATATTAATTGGTAACTTTGATGGAGTCCACAAAGGACATCAAAAATTATTCTCATTAGCCAAGAAATATAAAAAAAAATATTCCTCTAAAATTGGTGTTTTGACTTTTGAACCAATGCCAAAAATGTTTTTTAATAAAAATTTAGAGAATTTTAGAATTTCTAGTTTACAGCAAAAAATTGATAATCTTAAAAATCTCAATGTAGATTTTTTGATAATAAAAAAGTTTGATCGAAAATTCTCAAAAATAAAATCTATAACTTTCATTAAAGAAATATTAGGTAACAAATTAAAACCAAAATTCATTTTTGTAAGTAATAATTTTAGATTTGGGAATAAGAGAGAAGGTAATGTTAGACAATTAATTAAATTTGAGAGAATGTTTGGTTATAAGGTAGTTAAACCACAACCATTGTTAACCCATAAGAAGATTGTATCTTCATCGTTAGTTAGAAAATTTTTACAAAAAGGAGAATTAGAAAAAGCCAATAGAATTTTGAATAGAAATTGGTCAATTGTTGGAAAAGTTCAAAAGGGGAAACAGCTAGGAAAAAAAATTGGTTTTCCAACCGCGAATATTGATATCAAAAATTATATTTTAGCCTGCCCAGGTGTATATGCCGTAAAAGTGAAAAGATATGGCAAAAACAGTTACATAAAAGGGATTGCAAATTTGGGTTATCGACCAACATTTAATGGAAAAAAAATATTATTGGAAGTTCATTTATTTAATTTCTCTGGAAATCTTTATAATAAGTATTTAACAGTAGAATTTAGAAAATTTATTAGAAAAGAAAAAAAATTTAAAAATGTCGACCAACTTAGAAAACAAATTAAAACCGACTTATTAATAGCAAAAAAATAAAATGAGCAAATCTCAAATAAATCTTCCCAAAACAGCTTTTTCGATGAAAGCAAATTTGCCAATACGAGAACCTGAAATTTTGAAACTTTGGCAAAACATAAATCTTTATGATGAATTAAGAAAATCAAGAATAGGAAAAGAAAAATTTGTTCTTCATGATGGCCCTCCATATGCGAATGGTAATATACACATGGGAACAGCTTTAAATAAAATTTTAAAAGATATTATTGTTAGATTTCATCAAATGGACGGAAAAGACTCTGTCTATGTTCCGGGATGGGATTGTCATGGATTGCCAATAGAATGGAAAATTGAAGAGCAATACAAAAAAAATAAAAAAAACAAAAATGAAGTTCCAATTGTTGAGTTTAGAAAAGAATGCAGAGCCTTTGCAGAAAAATGGATAGATGTTCATAAAGATCAATTTAAAAGGTTAGGAGTTGTAGGTGATTGGGATAATTATTACTCCACAATGAGTTTTGACGCTGAAGCTCAAATAGTAAGAGAATTAGGTAAATTTTTAAAAGAAGGAAGTTTGTATAGAGGTTTTAAACCTGTTTTATGGTCTACTGTTGAAAAAACAGCTTTAGCAGATGCAGAAGTTGAGTACCAAGATCATAGGTCAGATACTATCTATGCATCCTTTCCAGTTAAAACATCAAATATTAAAGAATTAAATGATAGTGAAATAGTAATTTGGACAACTACCCCATGGACTATTCCAGCTAACAAAGCCTTGGCTTACAATGAAAGCCTAGATTATTTATTAATTGAGGTAAATGACGATGGAGACTTTAAAAATAAAAAAATTGTTATTGCAGATGCATTAATTGATACAGTTGTAAAAGATACCAAAATTCAAAGTTTCAAAAAATTAAAAAATTTTAAAGGTAAAGATTTAAAAGGAACAATATGCAATCATCCTTTTTTAAAACTTGGTTATAATTATGAAATACCTATGTTGGAGGCAAGATTTGTTACAACAGAACAAGGCACTGGAATTGTTCATTGCGCGCCAAGTCATGGACCTGATGATTTCAATTTGTGTTTGAACAATGGAATTAAAGCAATTGAAACGGTTGATGGCGATGGAAAATATACAAAAAATGTAGCCCTTTTTGAGGGGATGCATATTTTTAAATCAAATTCTATCGTGATTGAAAAATTAAAAGAACAAAAAAAATTATTATCAAATGGTGAACTTGTTCACTCATACCCCCATTCATGGAGATCCAAAGCACCATTAGTTCACAGAGCTACACCCCAGTGGTTTATTTCAATGGACAGCCATAAATTAAGAAGCAAAGCTTTGAAAGCAATCGATGAAACAATTTTTTATCCTAGCAAAGGAAAAGAAAGATTAAAATCTATGATTGAAACAAGACCAGATTGGTGTGTTTCTAGACAGAGAGTATGGGGTGTTCCGTTACCAATTTTCATTAACAAAAAAAACAATGAAATTTTAGTTGACGATGAAGTGTTTGAAAACATTGCGAAAATTTATGAGAAAGAAGGGTCAGATTGTTGGTTTTCGGATGATCCACAAAAATTTATCGGAAAAAAATATAAAGCTGAGGATTTTGAAAAGTTAAGTGATATCGTAGAGGTATGGTTTGACAGTGGATCTACACACTCATTTGTATTGGAAAAAAGAAAAGATTTAAAGTGGCCTGCATCCATGTATCTCGAGGGCTCTGACCAACATAGGGGCTGGTTTCATTCATCTCTTTTAGAGTCTTGTGGAACTAGAGATCGTGCACCTTTTGAGTCTATTCTATCTCATGGTTTTGTAGTCGATGGCAAAGGTTTAAAAATGTCAAAATCTTTGGGAAATGTAATTGCGCCTGAGGACATTCTTAAAAAATATGGAGCTGATATACTTAGAATTTGGGTCGCTTCCTCAAATTATGCTGAGGATCTTCGAATAGACTATTCAATATTAGATCAGCATGCTGAATCTTATAGAAAAATAAGAAATACATTTAGATATTTGCTTGGAAATCTTAATGATAATTTTGAACAAATAGATTTAGAAAAAATTAAAATTGAGAATTTACCTGAATTAGAGCAATTTATGCTTCATAAAATTTACAATTTAAATTCTAAATTTAAAAAGTATTTCAAAGATTATGATTTTCATAATTTATATAAAGAATTATTAAATTTTTGCACTGTAGATTTATCAGCTTTTTATTTTGATATTAGAAAAGACACATTGTACTGTGATCCAATAGATTCCGAAAAAAGAAAATCTACACTTATATTGTTAAATGTTATTCTTAATTCTTTGATAAGATGGTTTGCACCAATATTATCTTTCACAACTGAGGAAATTTATCAACTTATTTCAAAAAATAAAAAAAGTATTCATCTTGAAAAATTTTTGAATTTTCCAGAAAAATTTGAAAATTTACAGCTAAATTCTAAGTGGGAACATTTAATCAAAATAAGAGACATCTGTAATCTAAGCATTGAGCAAAAAAGAGCGAGTAAAGATATTGGATCAAGTTTAGAAGCGGCTTTAATTATAAAATTAAATAGTAAAAATCAGAAATTTCTAAAAGATATTGACCTATCAGAACTTTGTATTACTTCTTCAGTGAAAATTCAGATTAGTGAAACAAATGAAATAACAGTAGAAACGAGTAAAGCGATAGGTGAAAAATGTCCAATATGTTGGAAAATTAGTAGTGAACCATGTAAGAGACACAAAATATAGATAAAATGTTAAAAAAATATTTATTAGATTTTTCTGTAATTATTTTCATTTTTATAATTGATCGAATGAGCAAACTATTGATCATTAGTTTTCCTGAGACTTACGAACAATATGGAATTAGTGTTACTTCTTTTTTAAATTTTAATTTGATTTGGAATGAAGGAATCGCATTTGGTTTATTTTCTTTTGATGAGAAACTTTATTACAATTTATTGACAGTTTTTATATGTTTAATAACGGTTATTATTATTTGGCTTATGTTAAGATCAAAAGGATTTGAAAAATTTAGTTATATAATAATTATTGGTGGTTCTTTTGGAAATATTTTTGATAGAATCTTCTATTCAGCTGTGCCAGATTTTATAGATATACATATTAATAATTTTCATTGGTTTATATTTAATGTTGCTGATATATTTATTACGATAGGAATAATTTTTTTAATAAGTTTTGAAATTTTTGGCAAAAAAATTAAATGAGAGTCATTTATAATATTTTCGTAATTTTAACAGTATCCTCATTTTTATTTTCTTGTGAAGGTTTCAAGTTAAAAAAGAAGAGTGAATCAGGTCAGGAATTTTTAATAGAAAAAAAGGATCCACTAATTTTACCCCCAGACTTTTCCAAATTACCAAAACCTAATGAGCAACCCGAAACTGTTGATGAGGAGGTTAGTATTAAATCTGTATTTGACGGGGACCAAAGTATTTCTGTTGAAGATAAAGATCAAAATTCCTCAGAATCTAATATCAAAAAAAGTATTTCAGACAAAATTCAAAAACAATGATGCTGACAAAGAATCTTATTTTTGAAAATTTTGTAAATAAAAAAGTAAATTTAAAATTAAAAAATTATTTGAAAGAACTAATTTCCTCAAAAAGTGAAGTTGTTAATTCTTTATCAAAAAATTATAAATACAGCTACACTAAAAAATCAATCAAAAAATTAAAAAAATATAAAGATATAAGAATTTTCGGTATGGGCGGATCTTCTTTAGGGGCAATGGCAATTTATGATTTCTTAAGACATAAAATAAATAAAAATTTTTATTTTCTTACAAATCTTAATCAAAAAATAAAATTTCCAAAAAAAAAATATCTTAATCTAGTAATTTCAAAATCTGGAAACACATTAGAAACTATTGTTAATTCTAATTTATATATAAAAAAAAATGATAAAAATGTTTTAGTTTCAGATAAAAAAGAAAGTATTTTAAGAGAAATAAGCATGAAACTAAAATCAGATATTATTGATCATAATAATTTTATTGGTGGAAGATATTCAGTTTTATCAGAGGTCGGTATGTTGCCAGCTGAATTAATGGGTTTGGACTCAAGTAAATTTAAAAAATTTGATAATTTGGTTGCTAATAAGAAATTTTTAAATTCATTAATAATTAATGTTTCAAATATTTTAGAATTAATTAAGAGAAAAAAATTTAACTCAGTAATTCTCAATTACGATGAAACTACTTATAATTTTTTAAAATGGTATCAACAATTAGTAGCTGAGAGTTTAGGAAAAAAAAGAAATGGTATTTTCCCAATAATATCAAATATGCCTAAAGATAATCATAGTTTAATGCAATTATATCTAGATGGTCCAAAAAATAATTTTTACACATTTTTTTATACAAATGACCAAAATTACCAAAAGTTAAATCAAGTCATCATTCCTGGTTCTTTAAAATTTCTAAAAAAGAAGGATTTGGGGGATATTCTTCATTCTAAAATTTTAGCAACAAAAAAAGTTTTTAAAAAAAATAAGATACCATTTAGAAGTTTTTTTATAAAATCCAAAAATGAGGAAGTGCTCGGTGAATTATTTACATATTTTATTTTAGAAACAATTCTTTTAGGTAAGGCTTTAAAAATAGATCCTTATGATCAACCGGCCGTTGAGCTTATTAAGATAGAAACCAAAAAAATTTTAAAAAGTTCTTAATTAGCAAAATAAACTTTAGAGATTCCATATGTCCGAATATCAATAATATTAATTTTTTCAGTTATTTCTATTTTATCGTTTTTATGTCTGTGAATGATTAAAACACCATCTTTTTTTAAAATTTTTCTGTAAATAATTTTTTCAATTAACATATTAATTTTTATTTCCTTGTAGGGAGGATCAATAAAGATTATGTCAAATTTTTTATCTATTTTTCTGTCAGAGTTAAAATATTCAAAACAATTATTTTTAAAGATTTGAAATTTTTTTTCTTTTTTGAAAATAAGTAGATTTTTTTCTAATACTTTAATTGCCTCAAAATAATTTTCAAAAAAATAGACATATTTAGAGCCTCTTGATAAACATTCAATACCAAAAGACCCGGAACCAGAAAATAAATCTAAAATTATAGAGTCTTTTAAATTTACATTAATTTGTTTTGAATGTTCTAGCAGATTGAAAATTGACTCTTTTACTAAATCTTTTAAAGGTCTAGTGTTTTTATCTTTAGGTAATAATAACTTTTTTCCTTTAAATCTCCCAGAAATTATTCTCATTACGATATAATTTTATAACCAATATCTTTTCTAAAATATCCATTTTGCCAATTTAATTTATTGATCAAACTTATGGCTTGATCTCTACCAATTTTTAAATTGCCTGATTTAATTACAAAATTTAACACCCTCCCACCATTAGAGTATATTTCTGAATTATTCATTTTAGTTCCAGCATGAAAAATATATTCATTATCCTGAAGCTTAATTTCTTTAAGACCTTTTATTTCTAAATTATTTTTAAATTTATCTGGATATCCTTTTGAAGCTAAAACAACGCAAATGCTTTTTTCTTCAAACCATTCTAAATTTATATTTCTTAAATTTTCATTTACAGTGGCAACTACTATCTCTAAAAAATCAGTTTTAAGTCTAGGAAGTATTGTCTGACATTCAGGATCACCCATTCTTACATTATATTCAATTAAAAAAGGCTCGCCATCTTCAATCATTAAACCTGCATATAAAAAACCCTTAAATTTATTATTTATATCTTTTAAACCTTTAAGTGTTGGTTCGATTATTTTCTCTATTATTTTCTTTTCTAGTTTTTCACTTTCTAATCGAGAAGGTGAGTAAGCTCCCATTCCTCCTGTGTTTCCCCCTTTATCTCCTTCCAAGGCTCGTTTGTGATCTTGTGCAGTACCAAATATTTTATAACTGATACCATCAGAAATTATAAAAAAACTCATCTCTTCACCTTTTAAAAATTCCTCAATTAAAATTTGTTTTGCTTCTCCAAATTTACCCTTGAAAATTTCTCTAACTGCTTTTTTTGATTGATCATTAGTTTCACAAATATAGACACCTTTTCCAGCTGCCAAACCGTCAGCTTTTATAACTATAGGAAATTTACAGCCATTTAAGAATGAAAGACTTTCTTCAACGCTGTTGAAGACACCAAATTTTGCGGTAGGAATATTATATTTTTTACATAAATTTTTTGTGAAAATCTTTGAACCCTCAAGCTGTGCAGAGACACGATCAGGACCAAATACTTTAATTTTGTTTCGTTTCAAGAAGTCCACTATTCCGTCTACCAATGGTTTTTCAGGACCTACTATTATTATATCTATACCTAGTTTTTTTATAACTTTTTTTAATTCTTCAAAATTACTCAATTCGATTTCAATATTTTCAGCAACAACGCTAGTTCCCGCATTTCCTGGAAAACAGTAAATTTTGTCAATATTTTTTGATTTTTTTAAAGATATACATATCGCATGCTCTCTTCCACCGCTTCCTATTACTCCAACTTTCATATAATTATATATAAACTATAAATCATGAAAAAATTAGCTAAATTAAAATATTTACCAAATAATTTCAAAATAATTGAAAATGGCGACTATGTTATATGCGCAGTTTCAGGAAAAAAAATTTCCTTGGATAATTTAAATTATTGGAATGTAGAAACTCAAGAAGCTTATTTTTCGTATAAGGAAGCTCATCAAAAAAGAGAATTAGAAACCTAAATGATTATATTTTCCATCTATTATGTGTCCAAATCCATTGGTTTGGGTTTGTTATAATCATTTTTTCTAAGATTCTATTTAGTTCAAGCGTAATTTTTTCAACTGAATCATTTTTAGAAAATTGAACGTTATCAAAAATTTTAATTTTGAAATTTTCATCTATTGATCTTTCTATATGAATAGGAACTACTTCAGCATCAAATTTTTTGATGAATTGAGCCGGAATTGTAGTTGTTAGAGCCTCTTCACCAAAAAAATTGCATTTTACTCCCTCGGACACTCTCTGGTCAATCATCAATGCAATCGATGTCCCATTTTTGAATTCTCTGAGTAACTCTTTTGTTCCGGAAATTCCTTTTTGAATTTGTTTTTTACAAATATATTTTTTTCTTATATTTTCCATTATTGGATTGAGAAATTTATTATTCAAGGGTCTATAAATTGCAGCTAAATTAATGCCAGACTTTTCAATATGCATTGCCATTAATTCAAAATTATCAAAATGTCCTGATATAAAGATTACAGGCTTATTCTTTTGCTTTACTTTTTCCAAGTTTTTTTGATTTTCTATAGTAATTTTTTTTGAAAATCTGGAAGATTGCCTAAAATCTTTTATAAAAATATATTCTGCAAAGATTTTACCATAAGTTGCCCACATATCTTTTATAATCTTATTTTTTTCATTCTCGTCTAGTCCAGGGAAAGCTATAGTTAAATTAGAACGTGAAATTTTTTTTGATCTAAAATGAGGTCCAATAGCTTTAAAAATAAAGCTTGAAAAAGATTTTGAAAATTTAAGTCCTAAAATCTTAAATAATACTAATAAGAAAATAACAAAAATAAACTGTATAAAATATTTAATTAATTTCATTTATTTTTGTTTTTAAAAATTGAACAAGTTTATTTTCATCTTTAATTTTTATATCTATTTCTAAAAAACTTATTTTTTTTTTTAAATTTTGAGGAATTCTTTTGAAATCTTTTTCAGTTGTAATTATTTCTGCATTATTGGAATTTGCTTTATTTATAATTTTTAAAATATCTTTATCTTGATAAAAATAATGGTCAGGAAAAGAAATTTCTTCAATTATTTTGAATTTATTTTTGAGTAGTAGTTTTCTGAAACTGTCAGGATTTCCAATTCCTGAAAAAATAATATAATTTTTATCAATATCAAATTTATCCATATTTTTTATTTCTATTTTTGATACAAAAATTTCAATTTTTGAATTAACTTCTCTGATTTTTTTATAAATATAATCTAAATTTAATTCATCATTAACTGTTTTTAAAAATAACCCATGATAGTTTTTAAGGATATTGATTTTTTCCCTTAAAGGACCAGAAGGAATTAAGTGACCATTTCCAATCCATTTTTCACTATCAAAACAAGCAAATTTGATATCATAGTTTATCCATTTTTCTTGAAGCCCATCATCAAAAATTATCATATCAAATTTCATTTCAATGGCTTTTTTGACTATTTCCTTTCTATCACTACCCGAAATGAAATTTGAATTGTCTTTAAGAAATTTTTGTTCGTCTATTTGACTATTATAAAATTTCTTTGCAGTAACCGGATTAATATTCATTCTATTTAATAGATTATAAAGGTACAAAGTTGTTGGAGTTTTTCCAGTACCGCCGATATATAAATTTCCAACACATATAGTTTTTATTTCAGTGAATTTTTTCTTAGGTATAAGACTTGAAATATAATTATTGATTTTAACAAATATTGTAAAAGGATAAAGTAAATACACTAAAAAATTTGGTTTCTTTAAATCCCAAAATTTTGGTTTTTTGAATATCATTTATTAATTTCTTTATATGTTTTATTTAAAATATCCATTCCCATATAATGTAAATCCTTTATTATTTTTTTAGAGTTATTTTTTGAATTAAAATATCTAATGATATGTTTAATTAGTTGATGTTGATTATTAATTTTTTTTGATAAATTTTTTTTTTCAAGAAATTTATAAATCTCACTAAAATTATAAACATTCGGGCCATGTAAAATTTTACAACCATATCTGGTTGCCTCTAATGGGTTCTGACCGCCGTGCATAACTAATGATCCTCCTAAAAAAATATTTTTACAAGTTTTGTAGAATAATTTTGTTTTTCCATAAGAATTTACCAAATAAATATCGGTATTAGGGTTAATCTTTTTTTTAGGTTCATCTAAATGAACTTTAAGATTTAAGTTATTGAGCTCTGTCTTAATTGAATTAATTCTATTGATATGCCTAGGGATAATTATTGTTAATAAGTTTTTGAATTTTTTTTTCAATTCTATGTGCGCAATTCCACAAAGCTGCTCTTCATTAAAATGAGTACTAGATGCGCACCATGTTTTCCTTGATTTTAATAAATTAATCAATTCTTTATTTAAATTGTTTGCTTCGTTTTCAGATTGACTAAATTTTAAATTACCAATTATTTTTATATTTTTTGCCCCTAGTTTTTTTAAATATTTTTTTGTTTCGGTATTAGATGAAAGACATAAATTAAATTTCCCAAAGATTGAACTTGCAAAAGAGGAAAAAACTCTCCATCGATTAAATGATTTTTTTGTAATTCGTCCGTTTAGAAGAAATATCGGTATATTTCTTTTGTATAAATTATTTACAGTAATAGGCCAAATTTCAGAGTCTATAAAAAAAGCTTTTGAAGGTTTCCAATAATTTAAAAATTTTTTGGAAACGTAATTGCAATCAATTGGAAAAAATTGATGTATTGTTTTTTTAAATTTTAAATTTTTAATTATAAACGATGAGCTTACAGTATTTGATGTTATCAATATTTGATTAATTTCTTTATTTTTTTCAAATTTTTGTACTAATGGAATAATACTTTGGATCTCACCTACACTAGCTCCATGAAACCAAATTAGATTTCCTTTATCTCTTTTTTTTGAAAAAAAACCTATTTTTTCTTTAAATCTTAATTTGTCTTCTTTACCCTTAAATATTCGAAAGATTATTATCAATGGAGAAAAAAAAAATATCAAATTTATTAAAATTTTATAAATAAAAAACATTAAGATTTTAACTGTTTATCATAAAAGTTTTTATAAATAGATGAAGTATTTAATAGTTCATTATGATTTCCCTCTGCTACAACTTTTCCAGAGTCTATAACATAAATTTTGTCTGAATTTAGAATTGTAGATAATCGATGAGCTATAACAATTGTTGTCTTGTTTTTTGTAAGATAATTAATTGCTTTCTGAATTTTATCCTCTGTTTCTGCATCTAAAGAAGACGTAGCTTCATCTAATAAAATTATTTTACTTCTTTTAAGTATTGCTCTTGCGATAGATAATCTTTGTTTTTCCCCTCCAGATAATTTAACACCATTTTCACCTATCATAGTGTCATATCCTCTTGGCATACTGGTTACAAAATCATCACAATTTGATAATTTTGAAGCCTTAATGATCTCTTCATCTGAGGCGGTTAGTCTAGAGTATTTTATATTATTTTTAATTGTATCATCAAATAGTGATATATCCTGACTTACTAGCGAAATATTTTCTCTTAAAGATGATAGAGAGTGTTCATCAATTGGTTGATTGTCTATATAAATTTTCCCGCTTAATGGCTCATAAAATCTTGGAATAAAATTTAGAATAGTAGACTTTCCCGCACCGCTATGACCAACAAGTGCAGTCATTTGATCACTTTTAAATTCTAAATTTACTTTACTTAAAACATTTTTTAAACTTTCAGAATACTTAAAACTCACGTCTTTGAAATTTACGTTTCCTTGATTAATTTTTAGGTGGTTATTAGAATTTTTGTCACTGTTATCCTCATCAATAATTGGCAATAATCTTTTAGCAGCCGATAAACCTTGGTGAATACCCATATTTAAAGTCGCCAATGTTCTTACTGGCTGGTAAGCTAACATCATAGCTGCCAAAAATGAAAAAAAATTATTTAATTCTAATTCACCTCTTATTATCAAGCTGCCTGAGTAATAAATTAATCCTCCAATCATTAAGCCAGTCAAAGTTTCCATTATTGGTGTCGCTCTAGTCAAAACAGTCTGGATTTTAACCACTTTATCTTTAAAAGTGTTTATAATTCTGGTTAATCTTTGATTTTCATATTCCTCTGTTTGAAAAATTTTAATAACCTTATGATTTTTGATAATTTCAATAAAAAAAGAACTTAAAAAACCAGAAACTTCTTGAGATTCTGTGGTCACTTTACCAATTCTTTTACCTAAAGACTTTGCAGCAATAGATGCAAGGGGTATCATTATAATTGCAAATATTGCTAACTTCCAATTTTGATAAAACATTACACCTATAAGTCCAATTAATGTCAAACTATCTTTTGAAAATAATAAAATTGTGTCGGTTACAAGTTTCATAACCAATCCAGCGTCATAATTGATGTGTGAAAGAAATTTCCCTGTATGTTTTTTATTCATTTTTTCAACATTTGATTTTAAAATTGATTGCATAATTTGTAATTGAAGAACTTTTTGAACTTCACCACCAACCTGAATGAGCAATGTTTTTGCTAAATAAAGAGAGATACCTTTAACTGCAAATGTAATTAGAATAACAATAGGAATTATTATCATTAGCTTTTGATTTTTTTCGATAAAAATTTTTTCTATAGCTGGATCAAGCAAGTAAGCAATCATTGCAGTACTACCTGCAACTAGTATTGAGAAGAAAATAGAAAGAAAAATTTTTGTAAGGTGTTTCTTTGTGTACCTTTTATAAAGATCTAATAAAATTTCTAAATTAGTCATTTAATTCAATTTACCAATAAGAATACAAATTAATATTATTAATCCTAAAACGTTATTACTTTTAAAAATTTTAAGACATTTTTCCTTATCTTCTTTATCGAAACTTATAATTTGCATAACTAATAAATGAAAAAAGACTGTCATAGCTCCTATAAAAAAATAATAATCAAAATTTAATTTGATACCAGTAAGAATGAAAAGTAAGGTGAAAATTAAATAACATATAGATAAAAATATTTTTGGATTTTGTTTAAACTTAATTGATGTTGATTTAACTCCTATAATTTCATCATCTTCAATATCTTGAAATCCATATATTGTGTCGTAACCCAATGTCCAAAATATGGCGCCAAGATAAAGTATTATTGGAATAAGACTTATTTCCCCGTTAATAGATGTCCATCCTAGCAGTAAACCATAATTAAAAGTTATGCCTAAGAACAGCTGAGGCCAATAGGTAAACCTTTTCATCAATGGATAAGTGAAGGCAAGTGGCATAGACGCTAAAGCGATAATAATTGTAAATAAATTAAAATTGATTAGCACTAAAAAAGCAACCAAACATAAAATTACAGAATATAATAGGGCGAGTTTGACTGATATTTTTCCTGAAGCAATTGGTCTATCTTTAGTTCTTAATACTTTTTTATCAAATTTTCTATCAAGAATATCATTTACTATACATCCAGCAGATCTCATTAAAACAGATCCTAAAAAAAATAATAATAAGTAAAAAAAATAAATATTTAAATTAGATGAAAAATCATATGCTAGTGAAAGTCCCCATGAACAAGGCCAAAATAATAGCATGTATCCAATTGGTTTTTTTAATCTGGTAAGTTCTACAAAAATATTTAAATGGTTCATAAGATTTTACTTGTAAATAACAAAGGCAAGATTGATAATCAAATTGATTCGTATGAATATTGATTACACTGTGACAGCTTTGATGTTTCCTGCAATACCATTATTGATGGCAGTTTACAGTAATAGATTTCATTCATTAAGTATTCTTATCAGACAGCTTCATGATGAACATGTGTATGAAAAGCACATACCTCCTGAGTGGAAAAAGCAGTTTATAAATTTAAGTGGAAGAATAACACTTTTGAGATGGACAATCCTGTTTGCTGCTTTTGGTTTTTTATTTAATATGCTAACTGTTTTTGCTCTTTACCTAGATGAAGTTTTTTTAGCTCGGATAATTTTTGGTTCGTGTTGTTTGTCTATGATTATTTCAATACTATTTTTTATAAGAGAGATTCACATTTCGACAAATGCTCTAAAACTTCATATGTCTGATATGGATGTAAACGTAGATTAAGGAATTATAACTGCTGGTCCAGTTAATAATCTTGCTTCTAAATCTTTATGTGCTTGAGCAGCATCCTTAAGTGAGTATTTTTTTGAAATTTCAACACTAAACTTTTTTGATAAAATGGCATCAAAAACTTTTTTGGCTGACTCAACAAGCTCTTCTCTTTTAATGGTATAGTGAGCAATTGATGGTCTTGTAAAAAATAGTCCTTTAGTGTTTATATCCTTTTTAACATCAATCGTATCAACATAACCTGAAGCATTTCCAAATGCTACCATCATTCCTCTTATCTTTAATGTTTCAATTGACCCTTTATATGTTTTGATGCCAACTCCGTCATAGACAACATCAATTCCATTTTTACCTACAATTTTTTCAACTTCTTCTACAAAATTTTTTTCTGAATAATTAATGACATGATTGCAACCATTTTTTTTAGCAATTTCTTCCTTAGCCTTTGAACCAACAGTTCCAATTACTTCAGCACCTAATGCATTGGCCCAGGAGCATAAAATTTGACCAAGACCACCTGCTGCAGCATGATATAAAACTTTATCACCTTTTTTTAATGGATATGCTCTATGCAATAAATACTCTGCAGTAATTCCTTTTAATGTAATGCAAGATGCTACTTCATCAGAAATACCATCAGGGACAGAAACTAATTTTTCTTCAGGCATTATTTGCTTTTCAGAGTACGCACCAATAGGCATGGAAGCGTGTGTTACTCTATCACCAACTTTGAACAACTTTACCTCAGATCCAATTTCTTCAACTACGCCACATGCTTCAAGCCCAATCCCACTTGGTAATGGAATAGGGTAGAGACCTGTTCGATGATAGATATCGATAAAATTAAGACCGATTGACAGATTTTTGATTAAAACTTCTTTGGGTCCAGGCTTAGCTATCTCTATATCCTTAATAACTAAAACTTCTGGTCCACCAAATTTATCTATTTGAATTGATTTCATTATCTATTTTACAAATGTACCATTATGATAATCTTGAACAGCCTGTAAAATCTCTGCTTTAGTATTCATCACAAATGGTCCACCTCTAGCTATCTCCTCATTTATGGGTTTTCCTGAAATAACTAAAAACTTTGCCATAGATTGTGCTTTAACATTTAAATTCTCACCTCTTGAGAGTAAGATTAAAGTGCTATCTTTAACTTTTTCGTGTTTCTTTTCACCAATCGTAATTTCACCGTTTATTAAGTAGACAAATGTATTGTGTGTTGAGGGTAGATTAAAATTAAATTCTTTATCCTTTTTTAATTCAACATCAAAATAAATTGGTTCAACATTATGCCCTTTAACTGGTCCTTCAGCTTCTTCAAATTTACCTGCTATAACTTTGATTTGTTTGTCGTTATCTTTATGAAGGCTCATTTTATTTGCATCGATATAGATATATTCTGGTTTGCTCATTTTTAATTTTGCTGGCATGTTAATCCATAATTGAAATCCATGAAGTTTACCTTCTTTCATTGCTGGCATCTCAGAGTGAATAATTCCACTTCCTGTTTTCATCCATTGAACATCACCAGCAGTCATTCTTCCTTTTCCACCAGTGCTGTCTTCATGCTCAAAGTCACCTGCAAGCATGTAAGTAACAGTTTCAATTCCTCTGTGGGGATGTGGCGGAAAACCAGCAACATAATCATCACTATTCTCAGAACCAAATTCATCTAACATTAAAAAAGGATCAAAATAATTTGGTTCAACACCAATACTTCTTTTCAATTTTACTCCTGCTCCATCAGAGGCTGGAATAGGGTCAATAATTTTACTTACTTCAATATTTTTCATTAATCTTTAATAGTCTTTATATTTTGATTTTCAATATTATTTTTTAATTTTTCAAATTAAATTTATAAGTTCATTCAAATTCTTAATTTGATTAATAGGTTTATAGTCAAGATTATCAAAGATGTCATTATTTCGATTTACCCATATGGATTGATAACCATAGTTTCCTCCACCTGAAACATCCCAGGTATTAGCACTTAAGAATGCAACTTGGCTTTTTTCAATTTTATATTTTTTTATTGGTAGATCGTAGACTTTAGCATCAGGTTTATAAATTCCAACCTCTTCAATAGAAAATAAATCATCAAATAAATTATCTAAATTATTATTTTTCACTAACTGAGTCAGGAGCGAAGGGGTTCCATTTGAAAGTATGGCTAATCTTAAATTTCTTTCTTTTAATTTCTTAAGTGTCTCTGGAACTTCTTTGAATGGAGAAAGAGCTTTATATAAATTCAATAATTCGTTTCTCATTGCAGAGTCTATATTAAAAGTCTTCATAGATTTATCTAAACTATCTTCGGTAATTTGCCAAAAATTTTTATGTCTTTTCATTAAACTTCGAAGCCATGTATATTCTAACTGAGTAGTTCTCCAGAAGTTTGCAAAACCTTCCCACTTATCTCCGATTTTATCTTTACATTTTTCAGCAGCAGAATTGACATCAAACAACGTACCATAAGCATCAAAAATTATTGCTTTAATATTTTTCATAAACTAACTTAACATAAATGAGTAATATAAGATTATTTTTTTCAAATGTATTATCAGCCAACTTGACTGACAAATTAGATAAATCTCAATCACATTATTTAACTAAAGTAATGAGAGTAAAAAAAGATGAAGTTTTTTCTTTATTTAATAAAGATGGAGAATGGGAGGCAACAATTTTAGAAATTACTAAAAGTATTGTTAAATTTAAAACTACTAAACAACTTAGGCAAAAAGAAAATTTAAGAGAATTATGGTTGGCATTTTCACCAATCAAATCAAACTATCAGAATTTCATGATACAAAAAGCAACAGAGCTAGGAGTTACAAAATTTTTACCAATTATTTTCGATCGAACAGTTGTAAGAAAAATTAACAAAGAACGTTTGGAAAAAATTGTTATTGAAGCCAGTGAACAATCAAATCGTATAAATGTACCACTAATTGAACCCGCTCAAAACATAGATGACTTTTTAAAAAAAAATTCAATGGATCTAATCTTTACAGACTTAAATTCAAATAATAAAAAAATTGATAAATCAAAACTCACAGAGAAACCCGTTTGTATAATTATAGGCCCTGAGGGTGACTTTTCTGAACTCGAAAGAGATAAGATTCTCTCTTTTAAAGGTGTTCAAGCAATCAAAATTAATGAGAATATATTAAGATCAGAAACAGCCGTCATATCTACAATTTCAATCGTAAATTATGTGATTAATTGATAAATTGTCGCGAAAACTAAAGTGTAATTTTGATAAAAGAGCTTTATATAGCTATTAAAATGAATAAATTTTTATTTATATTTTTAACATTATTTATTTCCCAAGAGGCTTTTGCTAATCAGCCTGTTGACTGGCAGTTAGGTTTTCAAAAAGCTGCATCAGAGTCAATGAGAGAGATAGTTGCTTTTCATGATTATCTATTATTACCAATTATAATTGCAATTAGTGTATTTGTTTTATTTTTAATGTTATACGCATGCGTAAGATTTAGAGCTTCAGCAAATCCAAATCCATCTAAAAGAACACACAATGTTGCGGTTGAAGTTTTATGGACTTTGATCCCATGTTTAATTTTAATTGTAATTGCAGTTCCGTCATTTAAGATTTTATACAAACAAGATACAATACCAAAAGCAGACTTAACAATAAAAGCAATTGGTTATCAGTGGTACTGGGGATATGAGTATCCTGATGAGAATATTATTTTTGAGTCATACATGATAGAAGATAAAGATTTAAAACCTGATCAACCTAGACTTCTAGCGGTTGATAATGAAGTTGTTGTACCAGTTGATAAAGTTGTAAAAGTTCTGATAACTGCCAATGATGTATTACATGCATGGGCTCTACCTTCCTTTGGCGTAAAGAGAGATGCTGTTCCTGGAAGAATTAATGAAACATGGTTTAAAGCTGAAAAAGTTGGAACTTATTATGGGCAATGTTCAGAACTTTGTGGTATTAAGCATGCATTTATGCCTATTACGGTCAAAGTTGTAACTGAGGACGAGTATCAAGAATGGTTATTTGAAGCGAAAGAAAAATTTGCAAAAGAGGAAATAGAAAATAATAATCTTAAATTAGTGAGTAAATAAATATGTATACAGAAACAGCTTCACACGACGATCATCACACACCAACTGGTTGGAAACGTTGGGCATATTCTACAAACCATAAAGACATAGGAACAATGTATTTAATTTTTGCGATTACAGCAGGAGTTATTGGTACAGCATTTTCAGTTTTAATGAGAATGGAATTAATGCATCCTGGTGATGGAATTTTAGGAGGAAATTATCATCTTTATAATGTTTTGGTAACTGGTCATGGACTGATAATGATTTTCTTTATGGTAATGCCAGCTATGATTGGCGGTTTTGGAAATTGGTTTGTCCCTATTATGATCGGTGCACCCGATATGGCATTTCCAAGAATGAACAATATCTCTTTTTGGTTGTTACCTGTTTCGCTTACTTTATTGATCTTATCAATTTTTGCTGATGGTCCTCCAGGACAAACTGGAGTTGGAGGTGGATGGACTATTTATCCTCCATTATCATCGAAAGCAGGCCAACCGGGACCAGCTATGGATTTAGCAATTTTAAGCTTACACTTAGCAGGTGCTTCTTCAATTTTGGGAGCAGTTAACTTTATCACAACAATTTTAAATATGAGAACTCCTGGAATGACATTACACAAAATGCCATTGTTCGCTTGGTCAATATTAGTTACGGCTTTTTTATTATTATTGTCTCTACCAGTATTAGCAGGGGCAATAACAATGTTATTAACTGACAGAAATTTTGGAACCGCCTTCTTTGAAGCTCAAACTGGAGGTGACCCAGTTTTATTTCAACATTTATTTTGGTTTTTTGGTCATCCCGAGGTTTATATTTTAATTCTTCCAGGTTTTGGAATGATTAGTCATATTGTTTCAACATTTTCAAAAAAACCAGTTTTTGGTTATTTAGGTATGGCTTATGCAATGGTTGCGATTGGAATTGTAGGCTTTGTTGTTTGGGCTCACCACATGTATACAGTTGGACTAAGCACAGATACAAAAGCTTATTTTCTAGCAGCGACTATGATTATTGCTGTACCGACAGGAATAAAAATTTTTTCTTGGATAGCAACTATGTGGGGTGGATCAATTTCATTTAAAACACCTATGATGTGGGCACTAGGGTTTATTTTTATGTTCACAGTAGGTGGAGTAACAGGAGTGGTTCTTGCAAATGCTGGAGTAGATACTGCAATGCATGACACTTATTACGTTGTAGCTCACTTTCATTATGTACTTTCTTTAGGAGCTGTATTTGCAATATTTGCAGGATTTTACTACTGGTTCTCAAAAATGTCTGGTTATGAGTATTCTGAGTGGTTAGGCCAATTACATTTTTGGTTAACTTTTATTGGTGTAAATTTAATTTTCTTTCCACAGCATTTCTTAGGACTAGCTGGAATGCCTAGAAGGTATGCTGATTACCCAGATGCTTTTGCTGGATGGAATTACATTTCCTCAATAGGTTCTTATATTGCAGTTGCTGGATTGGCCGTATTTTTTGTAAATTTAATATATGCTTTCGCAAAAAAGAAAGCTGCAGCTCAAAATCCATGGGGTGTTGGAGCCACAACTTTAGAGTGGACAGTGCCATCTCCACCAAATTTTCATACTTTTGAGGAGCTTCCAAAGTTTGTTGATGATCAAGAAACAGAAAAATCTCCCAGCTAATAATAAGCAAAGTAAAACTAATGGATAATTCAAGAATAAAAAAAAGAAGTTTATCACAAGAGGATTTATTTAATTTTTCTGAATTATTTAAGTTGATGAAACCAAGGGTGATGTCTTTAGTAATCTTCACTTGTGCAGTAGGCTTGTTAACTGCACCAAATCTTGTCTCAACCAAAGATGCAATTATTGGAATTTTATTAGTTTCATTAGGTGCGGGAGCAGCTGGAGCTTTAAATATGTGGTATGAGTCTGATCTTGATGCATTAATGTCAAGAACTTGTCTACGACCGATACCTACAGGAAAAATAAATAGAAATCAGGCTCTTATATTTGGAATAACTTTATCAATTATTTCAGTTATAGCGCTAGACTATTTTACAAATAGAATTTCTGCAGCAATATTACTTTTAACAATTTTGTTCTATGTTTTTGTGTATACAATATGGCTAAAAAGACGGACTCCTCAAAATATTGTAATTGGTGGGGCGGCAGGTGCATTTCCACCTGTGATTGGATGGACAATAGCAACAGGATCTTTATCTATTGAACCAATATCTTTTTTTCTGATAATATTTTTTTGGACCCCATCACACTTTTGGGCTTTAAGTTTATATAAATCAGGCGATTATAAGAGAGCAAATATTCCAATGCTTCCACTAACAAATGGAGTTGAGAGTACCAAATTAAATATATTTGTTTACTCTTTATTAATGATACCAGTTATAATGTTTCCATATTTAATAAACTTTGTTGGATTATCATTTTTGATACCATCATTGTTATTAACTCTTTATTATAACTATTTATGTTATGAGCTATATAAATATAAAAAGAATAAGTTTAACCCGAAAAAAGCAAAATCAATATTTGGTTTCTCAATCTTATATTTGTTTTTGGTTTTCGTATTTTTCTTAATAGATAAGATAGTATGATTGTACCTGATAAAAAAACTAAAAAAAAAAACATTGTAACTGCTCTAGCGATTATTGCTTTCATGATATTTCTTTTTCTATTTACGCTTTATAATACTGGAGTTTTTGATAGAGCAATATGATACAGAAAAAAAATCTTACACCGTTAATTCTAATAGGAATATTTGTATTTATGTTGGGTTTATCCTATGCAGCAGTACCTTTGTATGATCTTTTTTGCAGAGTAACAGGTTTTGGAGGAACTACTCAAATTTCAAATAGTGCCCCAAAAGTAGTTCTTAATAAAGTAGTAAGTGTAAGATTTGACACTAATGTAAATAATTTACCTTGGGAATTTAAGGCAAAATCAAATGTTATAGATGTTAAAGTTGGTCAGGTTAATAAGATAGAGTTTGAGGTTGAAAATTATAGTAATGAACCAACTGCTGGTGTAGCAAGTTTTAATGTATCCCCGGCAAGTTTTGGAAAATATTACAGTAAATTAGGCTGTTTTTGTTTTGAAAAACAAGAGTTAAAAGCTGGAGAAAAAGCAACTTACGTAATGACTTTTTACTTAGACCCCGAAATGGTCAATGATCCAAGCGTCAAAAACCTACATGATGTTACTATGTCGTATACTTTTTTCTCGACAGATTATTATAAACAATCATAATTAAAATATGTCAGCTGAAAAAAAACATGATTATCATTTAGTGGACCCAAGTCCTTGGCCTATTTATGTTTCTTTCTCTTGCTTAGTATTAGCTATAGGTGCTGTGTATTATATGCATTCAGATGTTTCATGGGGAATGTATCTTGGGTTAGCCCTTTTAATTTACGGTGCGTACATGTGGTTCAGAGATGTAGTCATTGAAGCAGAGCATCAAGGACATCATACTCCAGTAGTTCAAATTCATCACCGATACGGAATGACTTTATTCATTGCTTCTGAGGTAATGTTTTTTGTTGCCTGGTTTTGGGCTTACTTTGACGTTAGCCTTTTTCCAAATGAATTTACGGGCAATGTATGGCCACCCAAAGATATTGAGACTTTTGACCCATGGGATATACCTTTAATAAATACATTGGTTTTACTTTTATCCGGCACAACAGTTACTTGGTCTCACCACTCATTATTAGAAGGTGATAGAAAAGGTTTTATACAAGGATTGGTTTTAACAGTAATTCTAGGAGCATTTTTTACAGCTCTTCAAGCGTACGAGTATCATCATGCTACATTTGCCTTTTCCGATCATATTTATGGTTCTGTTTTTTACATGGCAACAGGCTTTCACGGTTTTCATGTTATAGTTGGGACAATTTTTTTAGCAGTGTGTTTATGGAGAGGAAAATTAGGACATTTTACAAAAGACCATCATTTTGGATTTGAGGCAGCTGCATGGTATTGGCATTTTGTTGATGTTGTGTGGTTATTTTTGTTTGCTGCAATTTATATTTGGGGAAGTTAATTTGATCCTTGAAACATAAGTTTTTATTTTCTGTTTTTATCATTTTCTTTATTCTTGTTTTTGTTGGACTAGGTACATGGCAAATTATTCGTTTAAATTGGAAAAACAATTTAATTTTAGAGATTGAAAATTCGTTAAAAAATCCTCCAGTGGAATTAGCTGAATCAAACAAAGAAAATTTTCTTAAAATTAGAACCTCCGGATCTATCGATTTTGAAAAACAAATTTATTTATATAATTTAGATGATACAGGCACTCCTGGTTTTGAAGTAATAAATCCAATTACTATTGGAGATGAGAATTATTTGATCAATAGAGGTTGGATACCATTCGAAAAAAAAGGCACTGAAGAAATTAATATATTTGATCAAGAAAATATTATTGGAACTTTAAAATTACAAGGTAGAAAAAATATCTTCAAACCAGATAATGATTTAGTTGAAAATTACTGGTTTAGTTTAAACAGAGAAGATGTCTTAAAGTTTACAGGGAAAAATTTTTCAAAATATATTATTTATTTAGATGGAAATTATCAGTTTCCTAGACCAAAAAAAATTACTGCAAATATTTCTAATAATCATAAAAAATATGCAATGACATGGTTTTCATTAGCGATTTCAATTCTTTTGCTATATCTATATTTTAGAAAAAAGAATTATTAAATGAATTATATTAGCACCAGGAACAACCAGAAAAACTTTACTTTTAAGGAAGTTTTTCTCAAAGGTCTAGCAGATGATGGAGGACTTTTTGTGCCCAAATCAATTAAACAATATAAAAAAGAGGAATTAGATAATTTAAAAAATCTTAGTTACAATGATTTAGCGGCTGAAATAATTTATCCATTTATAGGAGACTTCATGTCTAAGGATGATCTAATCTCTATGATTTCAAAATCATACTCAAATTTTAGATCTAATGATGTTGTAAAAATCTCTAATCTAGGCAGTCTAAAAGTTTTAGAACTATTTCATGGTCCCACATTGGCCTTTAAAGATATCGCTATGCAATTAATAGGTAATTTTTATCAATACCATTTAGGCCGTGACCAAAAAAAAATTAATATAATAGTGGCAACTTCAGGCGATACAGGTGCAGCTGCAATAGACGCTTTAAAAGGAAAAAGTAATTTAAATGTTTTTGTATTGCACCCAAATAATAAAATTTCACCAGTGCAAAGAAAACTAATGACGATACATGAAGATAACAATGTATTTAATATTGCGGTAGAGGGCAACTTTGATGATTGTCAAAATTTAGTGAAAGCAATGTTCAATGACGAAAAATTTTCTAAAGCAATAAATATGTCAGGTGTAAATTCAATTAATTGGGCAAGAATAATTGCTCAATCAGTTTATTATTTTTATGCATACTTCAAAGTTGGAAATGGCAAACCTTTATCTTTTTGTGTTCCAACTGGTAATTTTGGAGATATTTATGCTGGTTACTTAGCAAAAAAATTAGGTCTTCCAATTGACAAACTAATCGTAGCTACAAATAAAAATGACATACTTCATAGAGCAATATCAGGTGGTGATTATACTCAAAAAAAGGTTGAGGAAACTAACACTCCAAGCATGGATATACAGATAGCAAGTAACTTCGAAAGACTTTTATATGATGTAAAAGACTGTGACTCTGAAGTTACAAAAGATGTAATGAGTAAAATAAAAAATAATTCCTACAAAATTGATAAAAATGATTTAGATAAAATTAAAAAAAATTTTATATCTGAAATGCTTGATGAAAATGAAACTGTTGAGATGATAAAGACAATTAATAATGAACACAAGATAGTAGTTGATCCACATACAGCAGTTGGAATTGGTGCAGCAAGAAAACTAGGATTGGAAAAAAATTGTGTTGTTTTATCAACTGCCCACCCATGTAAATTTCCACAAGCAATAGAGGATGCAATCTCAAGAACTGAAGATTTGCCAGATAGTCTCAATTATGTTTATGATAGAAAAGAAAAATTCGAGCTTCTTCCTAATGAAATTGAAAAAGTTAAGGGCTATGTAATGAATTCAATATGAAAATAAAGATAAAAGATCAAATACCAGACATAGATATTTTTCATCTTGTTGATGGAGAGCCACAAAAAAATAAATTAAGAGAAATCATTGGTAATGGAAAGATTGTTTTATTCGGTCTACCTGGTGCATTCACATCTACTTGTTCAAAACTTCATCTTCCAGGATTTGTAACAAATGCAGATAAAATCAAAGCAAAAGGAATAAAAAATATATTTTGTTTATCAGTAAATGATCCTTATGTGATGAATGGCTGGGGAGAGATTAATAATACTGGAGATAAGATAAAAATGTTGTCTGATCCATATTTGTTATTTACGAAAGCAATTGGTGCAGAGATTGATAGAAATTCAAAAGGAATGGGAATTAGATCTAACCGTTATTTAATGGTGATTGAAAATTTCACACTAATAAATATTCATGTTGAAAAAGAAACTAAGGAGTGTGGTTTAACTTCAGCAGAAAATTTACTGAATAATCTAATATAAGTCGGCAGCATCTCTAGCTAGTAAATCTACCTCATTATTTAATTCATCAGTTGAGTGAGCTTTTACCCAATTCCAACTTATTTCAAATTCATTATTTAGTAGATCTAACTCTGTCCAAAGTTCTTTATTGCTTACATCTTTTTTGTTTGCTGTTTTCCATCCATTTTTTTTCCAATTATGTATCCATTCTGTTATTCCAGATTTTACGTATTTAGAGTCTGTAAAAATTTGGACTTTGCTACCCTTTGGAATTTCTTTTAAAGCTTTTATAGGCGCTAATAATTCCATCTGATTATTTGTTGTATCTTTTTTACCTCCTTTTATCTCGGTTTTCTTACCATCAATGAATATAATTGCTGCCCAACCACCTTTACCTGGATTTCCAATACATGAGCCATCAGTATAAATTTTTATCATTATTTAGAGGTAATCTTTATAAGCTCTTAATTTATTATGAATAACCAGCTTTTGGTAATATTCTCTTGGATTCTTAATCTTTATTAATGCTGTTTTAGGTGTGTTTGTATAATCATAGAGTCTAGTTAGGAAATATCTTAAAGCAGCACCTCGACAAAGAACATTCAATGATTTTTTTTCTTTCATTGAAATTTTTTTTATTTTTTCATATCCCCTGATTAAGCTCGCAACCTTTTTTTTGTTAAGGTAAAATTTAGAATTTAATTGATCAAAGCATAATGCATTTATACAAATTGCTATTTCGTACATAAAAAAATCATTTGCAGCAAAATAAAAATCAATTATCCCAGATAATTTATTCTTTTTAAAAAAAATGTTATCAATAAACAAATCTCCATGAATTATACCTTTTGGTAACTTTTTGGGCCAATTTTTTTTAATATCTTGAAAGTTAATTTTTAAAAATTTTTCTAAGTTTTTAAAATCTCTTGATTTGAACTTAATCTTGTTAAGTAATGGTTTAAGTTTAACTACACTCATAGAATTATTTCTATAAAGATTTATTTTTTTTGTAGATAAATGCATTTGAGCAATTGCTTTTCCTATTTCATAACAATTTTTATAATTTAATCTTTTTTTATCTTTCCCGTTTAAAAATGTGACAATACATGCTGTTTTGTTTTTTAATTTTATCAAAAATTTTCCATTTTTATTTTTGAGTGGTTTAGGGCAATTTATTTTTAGATCACTTAGTTGATCCATTAATTTCATAAAAAAGGGTATTTCTTTTTTTAAAACTCTTTTTTCAAAGATTGTAAGAATAAATTTTTTATTTTTTGATCTTAATAAATAGTTAGTATTTTCTATTCCTTGTTTAATACCTTTAAAGCTTTTAATTTTTTCTATTTTAAATTTCTTATTTATATAAGAAATATCCTTATTAACTATTTTTGTATATACAGCCATTTTAGTTTAACTTTTTTGGAACTTTAAACACAACGTCTTCTTTAATGATTTCAACTTCATCTATAGTGACTGTAAATCTATTTTTTAATTCATTTATAAAATTATCTACTAAAACTTCTGGAGCAGATGCTCCTGACGAAATACCAATTGTGTTAGAATTTTTAATTAAATCAAATGGAATTTCACTTTTTGAATGTATTAACTGAGAATTAGAACAACCAGATTTTTTAGCAACCTCTACTAATCTTACTGAATTTGACGAATTTCTACTACCTATTACAAAAAATAAATCACACATTTTTGCAATATTTTTAACTGCCATTTGTCTGTTTGTCGTTGCATAGCAAATGTCTTCCTTCACAGGTTCTTTTATATCAGGAAATCTATCTTTTAAGATTTGAATTATATCTTTTGTATCATCAACAGATAATGTTGTTTGCGTAACATATGAGATTTTTTTATCATTTTGAGTTTTGTATTCTTTGGCTTCTTCCTCATTTTGAACTAGATCAATAGACCCTTTGGGTAATTGACCCATTGTGCCAATAACTTCAGGGTGATTTTGGTGTCCTATTAAAATTAAATGATATCCAGCTTTATGGAGATTTTCAGCTTCTCTGTGTACTTTTGATACCAACGGACAAGTGGCATCAACATAAGTCATATTATAATTCTTAGCATCCTCTGGAATTTTTTTTGGGACACCGTGTGCTGAAAAAATAACTGGTCGTGTTTTATCTTTAATTTCTTCAAGTTCTTCCACAAAAATAGCTCCCTTTTTTTTTAAATCATCAACAACATATTTATTATGTACGATTTCATGACGAACATAAACTGGAGCACCATATTTTTGAATGGATTTTTCGACAATTTCAATAGCTCTTTCAACACCCGCACAAAAGCCTCTCGGTGCAGAAAGTAATATCTTTAAATGTTTATTTTTCATTTTTCTCTATTAAATATTCAAGCAATATATGTGGAAAGGTTAAAGACGCCAAACCTATAAATATAATTTTAATAATTGAACTATCAAAATTATAAGCATTATTTAGCAAATAGAGGCCAACCAAAGAAAAAATAGCTGTTAGAATTGTTAGAGGTAAAGCTTTTTTTGTAAAAATTTTAAAACCATTTTTTAGATCATTACTATCAAGCTCAGACATCAAAGAAATAATATGTCTAATGGAATGCAAAAAACAGAAATAAATCGTAAAAGCTACTAACGGAGAGAAATAGAAGTTGATTATGATTATAGAAAAATAATCTAAAAAAATCGTAAAATTTTTTAATTCAAATTTTTGAGTAAATAATAAAATATTGGATAAAGTTGATAGAACTATACCATAAAGTAATACATTGTTAGCTTCTACAAAATTTAAAAAATTATAAAAAGATTCATTATCAATTAACAATAATTTGAAAATTGAAATTGTTTCATCGAAGTGAAAATATAATGGAGCAAAAACAATCAAAGATCCTTTAAGAAAAAATAATAATTGATTATAATTAGAATTCTCAGAAATTAAAAATTGAGTGTCTTCTTTCCCAAAATGGTATGAGGCTACTATTAAAAAAATTATTAAAGAAACGTAAGGTATGATTATCCATAAAATTATTATTAACAGAGCAATTAAAATATAAGATAAATAGAAAAATATAAAATTGTTAAACCCCAGAATTTGAAAAAGTTTTTTTCCTTTTAAATTATCAAGAGAACCATGAGATATACCAATGCTCAAAATTAAAAATAAGCAGATTACTGGAGAAACTGTAAGAATATTAAATTTAAAAGCTATTAAAGTAAAACCATTACAAAGTAAAAAAAAAACAAAAGAATGATTAAAGTTTATTTTTTTAATTTCGTTATTCATTTGTATACATGACTAGTAAAATAATGCTTTAATAAAAGTTAATTTAGGCATTCTAAAAATTATAGATAATTCGTCAAAAAAATTACTTTTATTAGACAAAAATTTTATAACAGTCTTTGGTGAAGCCTTAAACATTTTAAAAAATATATCAGGCATTTTTTCAGGATGTCTTTCAAGAACTCTCAGAAATATTTCATCTAAAAATTGATATTTTGTATCAATTTTATATTTTTTAACATTGGAAATATTTTCAATATTCTCTCTAATATATTTACTGTGCTCTTGTATATTGAGAAATGTGTAACCTGTACTTAATCTTGTCATACCACCAGCGGTCCCAATATTTATTTTGTTTTTTTCATTTTTATTTATTGGATAAAATAAAGGTATGGCACCTTCCTCTCTATAAATTATTTTGTAATTTTTTAAATTTAGATGATTTTCAATATAGTCTTTAATTTGTTTATCATAATCTTTTTTAGAATTATCATTTACTTTAGATAACCAAGTTGTTTCAACTAAGGCTGTATTTTTGGAGTAGGGCAATGTATAAAAAAAATGAACACTTTCTCTCTGATCACAGTCAAAGTCCATAAGATTAAAAATTTCATCATCAAAAAAATTATCTTGAGTTTCAATTTCTACACCACAAAAATGTTGCCAAAGATTTCGATGATCTTCTTTGATAGATGGAACACTATTAAAGATAAAACAATTTTTTAGATCGATTTCACTTATATCTTTAAAGAAGAAAATATTTTTATTTTCTTTCAATTTGTTATTAATTTTTTCATAGAATAATCCACTGTCAATACTTTGATAAGGAAAATTTTTACAATCTAAATAATTAGTTTTGTCTGGAATATTAATTGAAAAGTTTTTCCAATTCTTCTTTACACAATCATCAAAGTTGTGGGATGTAACTTTCCAAAAAGACCATGTTTTATCTCTTTTGTATTCATCTCTAGGTTCTATAATTGCTAAAGATTTATTTTTAAGTTTTTCGTGAATTTCTAATTCGTATGCTAAAGATAAACCAGCACAGCCGCCACCAATAATTACATAGTCAAATTCTCTCATTTAAATTTATTTCCTCACTAATTAAAGAATGATCATGCTTAATCTGATCTTCGTCGATACTGGTTAAAGATAACTTTATAAGATCGAAAATTGCAAAGATAGTCTCAAAAATTTTTTCAATATTTGATACATAAATTTTTCCTGAATTTTGATAGTTCTCAAATGTTTTTTTGTTAAGAATATTATAGCCTATTTTTCGGTAGATCCTTCTAGCGACTAAAATTGAAAATCTAAAACTTATTGGAATGTTTTTTATAGAGTAAAAAGAATTCTTATAAAAAGTGTCTGCAAGGTTTATAGTTGATGAAATTTCCTCAAAATTGTTATTTATATAAAATCTATTTATTTTTGAATCTTCAATCACATCTCTTGATATATTTGTAAGTTGCATAGCTACACCAAGATCAATAGCTGACTTAAGTGAGCTTTTTTTATCAACTTTTAAAATCTTTGCCATCATTAAACCAACAGTCCCAGCGACTCTGTAAGAGTAAATTAAAAGATCTTTTTTTGAATTCAATATTACTTTCTCTTTAATATCTGATCTTATACCATCTAATAGATCCTCAATAATTTTTACTGAAATTTTAAACTCATCAATAAGATTCCACATATTCTTAACAATTAGATTATCAAAATTTTTTTGCGTAAAGTCTTTTTCAAACTGATTGAATTTAATTTCTTTAACCTCTATATTTTCGTTATCATCTGCGATGTTGTCGGCAACTCTGCAAAAATCATACAATGCAGAACATTTATCATATGTTTTTTTCGGTAAAAAAAAACCAGCCCAATTAAAAGATTTTGCGTAAATTGACAAGTAGCTTTTATTAGACATTATAAAATTTTATCTAATACTTTGGCTGATGAAAGTACTCCAGGCACACCTGCTCCAGGATGGGTTCCTGCACCCACGAAAAATAGTCCTTTATATATCTCAGACTTATTATGGAATCTAAAATATGCAGACTGTGAAAATTTTGGTTGGATTGAAAAGCCGGAACCATATTTTGTATTTAAATCTTTTTCAAAATAATCAGGGGTTAAATAAAAATCCTCTACAATATTATCTTTTAGATTTGGCATTAAATCTTTTTGCATTTTATCGATAACTAAATTTTTCATTTTTTCTCCCTCAACAGACCAGTCAATTTTTGATTGATTATTTGGCACTGGAACCAAAACATAAAAGCAATCACTGCCTTCTGGCGCCATAGTCTTATCAGTTGCAGATGGTCTATGAAGATAATAACTAATATCGTCGTTCAATTTTTTATTATTGAAAATATCATCTAGATGTTCTTTATATTTATTTCCAAACTTAATAGTATGGTGCTCAACATTTTCGTATTTTTTTTTTGTACCAAAGTAATAAACAAATAAACCCATAGAATATTCCATTCTGCTTTTTTTCCATTTAAAAAGAAATGAATTACTTATATTCCCGTTCAACATTTTCTCATATACAGCGGGAGGATCAGCGTTACAAATTACGTTGTCGGATTGTATAGTTGTTTGATTATCTAATTGAATACCAGTGATTTTTTTTTTATTTGAAATGATTTTGGTAACTTCGCGACCTTTGATTATTTCAACCCCAACTTCATTCATCAATTTTTCAAAACCTTTGATAATATTTCCTGTTCCACCCATTGAGTAATGAATACCCCATTTTTTTTCTAAATATAGAATTAATCCATAAATTGAAGTGGTAGTAAAAGGATTCCCCCCAACTAGTAATGGATGCATACTTAGCATTCTTCTTAATTTCTCATTTTCTATATAAGAAGAGACTAAAGCATATACAGATTTGTAACTTTTAAGTTTAAGTAAAGCTGGCAATTGTTGTATCATTACAAAAGGTCTATCAAAGGGTACATCAGCAAGCTCAGTGAAACCTTTATCAAAAATTTTCTTCGTAAAATTTACTAATTTTTCATAACCTTCAACATCTTTTTCATTTATCTCTTTTATCTGTTTTTTCATCTCTGACTCATCCCCAGAGTAATTAAATTTTGATTTATCCTCGAAAATAAATTGATACCAAATTTTTAAAGAAGTGAGTTTTATGTAATCTTTAGGATCTTTTTTAAATAATTCAAATAATTCATTTATCAAATACGGAGCAGTTATTACTGTAGGGCCACCATCATAAATGAAGCCATTTTTTTTAAATACTCTTGCTCTGCCTCCAAGATCCTCATGTTTTTCTATTAAAGTGACTTTATGTCCTTTAGCTTTAAGGCGTAAAGCTGCGGCTATTCCCCCAAAACCTGAACCTATGACAACGGAATTCATTTTTATAATTTATAGTCTTTTCTATAAAATTGTAAGAGTATTATGAGTTGATTTTTTTTAACTCTTCTTTTGTCTCATTTAAATCTTTTTGAAACAAGTTATCAAGCTTAGACTTATCAACTGATGTTGTAATTATCTTTTTTACTGAATCTACCGCAACTTTAATTGAGGCATCTTTTATTTCTTTTATTGCTGCATCTTTCATTTGATTAATCTTATTTTCTGTTGAATTTTTTTTAATTTCTGAAGATTTATGAAATTTATCATTTAACTCAATAATAAGATTATCACTATCTTTTTTCGCTTGTGCTAATATTTTATCACTCACCGATTTTGCAGTATCAAGCTTTTTTTGGGCATTATCTAATAAAGTTTTAGCCTCAGTTCTAAGTTTTTCACTTTCATCAATCTCATTTTTGATATCATTAATTAATTTGTTTAATATTTCATTTATTTTTTGTGGAACCTTTAGATAGACTAGACCTCCAAAGAAAATGATAAACGACACAGCTACCCAAAATGTTGCATCAATTGCCATAATATTTATCCCCATTTCTTTTTGATAAATCATCAACGATTGCAGAAATACTACTATTATTAACTTCGGTACCAATTAATTTCACTAGTAACTCCGACGTAGTTTCAATTGCAATTTTATTAATTTTTTCTGATGCACCTTTTTTCAGTAAATTAATTTCTTCCTCTACTTTTTTGACTTCCTCATCAATCTGTTTGTCCAATGTTTCTTTTTTAACATTTATTTCTTTGAGCACATTTTCCCTAGCCTCTTTAAAGATATTATTCGCCTCTAATTTGCTTTTTGAAATAATATCGTCGTATTCTTTTAGCTTTGCCTCGCTACTTTCTCTCTGTTTTTCTGCTGCCTCAATATTTTCTTGTATCTGTGATTTTCTTAATTCAAGGTTTGCACTTATCTTTGGTAATATTAGTTTAGATAATACAACATACAAAATACCAAAAGTAAGTGTTAACCAAAAAATTTGTGAAATCCAAAATTCTGGATTTAATTGAGGCATACCCCCACTTTCAGCTGCAAAAACCTCTTTCAAAAAAAAGAGATTAAAAAATACTAACTGAAAAAATATTTTTTTAATCATCTATTTAAAATGCAAAAAGAATGATTAACGCTACTACCAATCCAAATAACCCAGTTGCTTCTGCAAGGGCAAACCCTAAAAGCAAATTAGGAAATTGTTTTTGAGCTGCAGATGGGTTTCTCATTGCACCCGATAGGTAATTACCAAAAATAATTCCTATACCAACACCGGCACCAGCTAAGGCAATTGCCGCCAAACCTGCTCCGATCATTTTCGCTGCTTCTAATTCCATTATATCCTCCTCTGTTAATTAATGGTGTAAGTTTAATGCATCATTTAAATAGATGCAGGTTAAAATTGCAAAAACGTATGCTTGAAGAAAAGCAACTAATATCTCTAAGCCTGTTAAAGCAACCGAAAAACTCAGTGGAAGCCATCCACCGACTACTCCAAGACTTATTACAAAGCCCCCGAATACTTTCATCATTGTATGACCCGCCATCATGTTAGCAAAAAGTCTGACGGAAAGACTAATAGGTCTACTTAAATATGAAATAATTTCAATAACTACGATCAAGGGTAATAGTACTATAGGAACTCCACTAGGTACAAATAATTTAAGATAGCCAAGACCGTGTTTTATAAAACCAATTATTGTTACTCCAATAAAAATAAAAGCTGCCAATACAAAAGTTACAATAATATGACTTGTAACTGTAAAAGTATAAGGAATCATACCAAACATGTTACAAAAAAGTACGAACATAAATAAAGAAAATATAAAAGAAAAATAAGGTTTAGCTTTAGAGCCCGCTGTATCACTAATCATTTTTGACACAAATGTATAACTTAATTCGGCTAATAACTGAATTTTGTTTGGAAGCAATGAATTTTTTTTTGATCCAAGATTAAATATAACTAAGATTGCTAATGAACTAACAACCATAAACAAACTAGCGTTTGTGAATGAAATATCTAAAGCACCTATTTTAATTTCTGGACCAATTCTATAGACTTCGAATTGTGTCATCGGATTTGCAGCCATATTTTTTCGACCTATTTTTGCATTTTTTTTGCAGATTTAATTACATTCAATATTCCGGCAATTACACCTACAAAAAAAAATATTAAAATTAACCAGGGTTTAGTACCAAAGGTCTTGTCTAAAATAAACCCAATAATTGTCCCTACAGCTACAGCCGAAACAAGCTCAGTACTAAGTTTAAAAGCATTTCCAATGGGAGAGGGATCAGGTCTTTTAGTGTTTTCTTTATCAAAAGCCTTTTTTTTTGCAATTTCTAAGCGAGTTTTAAATGGATCTTTAGACATTTGAAATTAATTTTATCAAGCAACCATGCTTTCTGCTTTCTGAAGATCAACAGCCACAAGTTGGCTAATTCCTTTTTCAGGCATTGTAACCCCATAAAGTCTGTTCATTTTTGACATCGTTAAAGCATGATGGGTAACAATTATAAATTTTGTACTGGTAATTTTCGTTAGCTCTTCAAGCAAACTACAAAATCTCGTGACATTTGCATCATCAAGAGGCGCGTCAACCTCATCAAGTACACAAATTGGAGATGGGTTGGTTAAGAAAACTGCAAAAATTAATGAGAGTGCTGTAAGTGCTTGTTCTCCCCCTGATAATAAAGTTATTGATTGAAGACGTTTGCCAGGAGGACTTACTAACATTTCCAATCCTGCTTCTAATGGATCATCAGCATCTACTAATTCGAGTTTGGCATTTCCACCATTAAATAGTTTTGTGTAAACCTCATTAAATTTCCTATCAACTTTATCAAAAGCTTCAATTAATCTTTCTCTACCTTTTTGATTGAGTTCATTAATACTCTCTTTTAATTTTACTATTGCTGTTACTAAATCTACGCGGTCACTTTCCATTTTTTTGATTTCTGTTTCATACTTATTTGTTTCTTCATCTGCTTTTAGGTTTACTGAACCAAGTTTCTCTCTTTCTTGTTTTTTCTTATCCAGTAAGTCCTCTTGATTTACTGCATCTGGTAATTCTTCTATTCCAAAAAGATTAGAATTTTCTAAAATATTTTCCTCAGATAAATTTAATTCAGAATTTATTCTGTCAATTAAATCATTTTTTCTTTTTTTTAATCCCTCAACTGTTGCACCCGAACTTGCTTTTCTTTCTCGTATCTGAATTGATTGTTCTTGAATTTCATTTAATTGTGATCTTAAATTTTCTATTTTTTCATCTGTTGAATTAATAATCTCTTCGTTTTCGCTTTTTTCTTTTTCAGAAATTCTTAAACCTTCAGTTATTTGACCTTTTTTTTCGGCTTGTATATTTGGTTGATTATCTAATTTACTGAGCTGATCATTCAATCTACTTTTTCTTTCAGTAAGCTGCGTTACCATTTTTTCAGAATTTAATAATAGGTTCTTCCAACTTTCTATCTCTGTATCTATTACTTTAATTCTTTCATTCCTCTTTACAGACTCTTTTTTTATATTTTCATTTTTACTATAACTCCCAGCGTATGCCTCAATCAACATTTTACAATTATCAAGTGCTGATAGAGCCTCTTGATTTTTCTGAGAATTAATAAGCTCCTTTACTTTTTCAATTTCAATTTGTAATTTTTCTTTAGAGGTGTTTAAATCATTATCAGACTGTTTTTCAGTATCATAATATTTGGAGTCAATTTCTATTAGCTCATTTTTTTCTTCTTTTAATCTTTTTTCATTTGAATTAGCATCAATTACTATTCCTTTTTCTCTACTAATATCCTCCTCAAATGTTTGAAGTGTTCTTTTTATATTTTCGATCTCACCTTGTATCCTTGTGTTTTCCTCATCCAGACTTTGTAGCTCAAGATTAAGTCTTTGTATTTTAGATAAATTTTCGATATTCTTTTCTCTTAACGGTGTAACTTTTTCAGTTTCAGATTTTATTAAATTTTCAAGGTCTGTAATCTTATTATTAAAATCTGTAACTTCAGTTTCTGCTTCAACATTAATCTCATTTTCTACTCTTATTTCCTTATCAATTTCTAATAATTTTAGATAATACAAGCCTGCCTCTATTTTTTTTATATCTTCAGACATATTTTTATATCTAGCTGCTTCTTCAGCTTGTTTTTGTAGATTAACGAGCTGTCTTTCTTGTTGGCGTCTTAATTCATCCGCTCTTTTAAGATTATTTTCTGCAGCATTTAGTCTTAATTCAGCTTCATGCCTTCTTACATGTAACCCTGAAATTCCAGCAGCTTCCTCAAGGATGGCTCTTCGATCAGTTGGTTTAGCTGTAACGATTGCACCTATACGACCCTGGCTTATCATTGATGGAGAATGTGCTCCTGTTGATAAATCTGCAAAAAACATTTGAGCATCACGTGCTCTAACTTCTTTATCGTTAATATAAAATTTTGAACCTTTATCTTTTTCTATTTTTCTCCTTACGCTTACCTCATCTAATTCTCTATATTGAATTGGTCCCTCATTTTTCTCATTGGTTACGGTCACAGACACTTCCGCAATATTCTTAGAAGCCTTATTTGACGTTCCAGAAAATATTACATCTTCCATCCCTGATCCTCGCATACTTTTTGCTGATGTTTCTCCCATAACCCATCTTAAAGACTCAACTATGTTTGATTTTCCACACCCATTAGGACCAACAATACCTGTTAAACCATTTTCAATTAAGAAATTAGTTTTGTCGGCAAAAGATTTAAACCCATTTAATTGGATTTTTTTAAACTCCATTGGAAGTTTATATCAGTTTTTCAAGAGATTTTTTTAAATTTTTATAATTGAGAGTTTTCTCAAATTTTTCGTCATTTATGATAATCGTAGGAGTAGCATTAACCTTAAATTTTTTGACCCCTTCGATTCGATCATTCAATACAAAATCCTCTATTTCTTTATTGTTTATACATTTTTCAAAATTTATCTCAAAACCTTTACTTTTAATAAATTTTTTTAAATTACCATTAATCTCTTCAACCGTGTTTCCTCTAACCCATTCTTGTTGATTTGAATAAAGACTATTTAAAATTTTTAAACTTTCATTGTTTTTGCATTGAGAAATTTTTGAGGCATTGAAAGCAGCTACATCTAATGGAAAATGTCTAAATTCTATTTTAGCTAAACCAGTATCGAGAAAATCTTTTTTAAGTAAAGGATATATTTCTTTATGAAAATCTGCACAATGACTACATGTTAAAGACTCATAAGCAATTATTGTAATTTTTGCATCCTTATTTCCTGCTACAATTCTATTTACTTCAGCATTTGAAATATTTATCGATCCAAAAAATAAGACTAATATAAGAAATATTTTGTTCATTTTCTTTTAAACACTTTTGATAATTGCATTAAAGATTTTTTAATTTTTTCATTTTTAACACTATTTATCTTTTTTTGATAATCATGATTTGTCACATAAATAGAATTTTCATCATTAGTAGAAGGTTTAATTTTTTCATCATCAAAACTTGTTAGTTTGATTTTTTCAACTACAGAGTAACCGAATAAATTATTCAATTTTTCTAAAATATCTTTTCTTGAATATTCTAGCTCAACTTCATGCCCTCTTTTTACATTGATTAATAAAGTGCTAACACCTAGTTTGTTTGAAGATTTGAATGATTTTGGGTAACAAACTTTAAATAAATTTTCTCCAACAATATATTTCCAATTATTGATAGTTTCAGAATACACATGCCCTTTTTTATTGATAACTTTTTTGACATTTTTTGGCAAAGTGTCTTTAAAGGATCTTAAGCCTTGAATGCTATTTCTCTGCTTAGTATATTTTTTAAATTGCATATGAAAAACCAAATAATAACAAAAAAAATTCTTAATTGGTATGATTTAAATAAAAGATCATTACCGTGGCGAAAAAATGTTTCACAATCCAAAAAACATTATTATACACTAGTTAGTGAATTTATGTTGCAGCAGACACAGGTGGTAACTGTAATTCCTTATTTTAATAGATTTATAAATAAAATCCCAAATCTTAAAAAACTTTCAACAATCCAGGATAGAGAATTGATAAAACTTTGGGAGGGTCTTGGATATTATTCAAGAGTAAGAAATCTAAAAAAAACTGCTAAAATCATAATTAGTAAATATAATGGAAAAATTCCAAATAATTATGAGGATTTAATATCTTTACCTGGTATCGGTAATTACACTGCTAATGCAATCTTAGCTATTGCCTTTAATAAATCTTATATTCCTTTAGATGGAAACATTGAAAGGGTTTTAAAAAGATATCTTTATTTAAAAAAAGATAAGGAAATACAAAAAGACAATTTAATACAAAAAAAATCTATTTTTGGAATTTCATCGAGAGCAAGCGATTATGCTCAAGCTTTAATGGAATTAGGAGCAATGATATGTAAACCAAAAAATCCTGAATGTAGCGGATGTCCTATCCCAAAAAGTTGCAAGTCTTACAAAAAGAAAGATTTTGATTTAGCCAAAATTACAAAAAAAAATAAAGAAAAATATTTTATTCTTAAAGTTTATAAAAAAAATCAAAAATATTTGTTAGTTAAAAATACAAAATTTAATTTTCTTAAAAATTTAGCAATTTTTCCCATGGAAGAACTTTTTAAGCCAAAAAATTTTAATGAAAATCTTAATTTTAAAATGTCAAACATGAATATGAATATAAAAATTCAATATCTCAAAAATGCAAAAAGATTTCCCTCATCTTATTGGTTTGATAAAAGAAAATTAGATAATTATATGCTTCCAACATTCACTAAAAAAGTAGTTAAATATTTAGAAAAAAATTAATGAAAAAAATAGCTGTAATTGGTGCTGGTATTTCAGGGCTATTCATTGCTAATTTATTTAAGAGAAATAAAAAGTATCAAGTAACTATCTTTGAGAGAAATAACTCAATCAATTTGAAAGAAGGCTATGGTATTCAATTATCTGTCAACAGCATTAAACTTCTAAATAAAATTCAGTTTGATAAATTAGAAAATAATGAGAAATTTAATCCAGATAAAATCAATTTTTTTTCAGTTAAAAATTCCAGAAAAATATGTGAGCTAGATATATCAGATTTTAATACTGTAAATTGTAAATATACTACTCTTAAAAGATCATCACTTATTAATTTTTTGAAAAAAGATTTAGAAAAAGAAATAAAATTTGACCACACTATTGCAAAAATAGAACAACAAGATCAAATTATTAAAATCACTTTTGAAAATAATGAAATTTATGAATTAGACTATTTAATCATTTCAGATGGCGTCTTTTCAAAGAGTAAAAATCTGTTATCAAAAAATCAAATTAAACCAAAATTTAATGACACTTTAGCCATTAGAGGAATAATACCAAGCTCTTCAAACATAGCTGATAAAAAAAACATCTCATTATTTTTAGGTTCAAATTTTCACTATGTTATTTATCCAGTATCTCGTGATGGAGATTTAAACTTTATTGCTATAATGAAATATCAACTTACAGAGGATGAACAAAAAGATTACTCGTTGTTTAGTGATAATATTTTTATTGATAAGATTTTAGAAAAAGTTCCGCACTTAAATAAAAAATTTTTTGATAGTATTAATGATTTAAAGATATACCCAGTATTTGTAAGTAGAGATTTTTTTGAAGTTAATAACAATAATATCCATTTAATAGGAGATGCTTTTTTTGCCTTTCCACCCTCATTTGCTCAAGGTGCATCACAATCAATAGAAGGTGCATATGAACTATTTGAGAACATAGAGAATAATACTAAAAGTAATTTTTTTAGAAGTAGAGTTAATAAAACAAAAATGGTTAATAATCGCTCAAAATTTAATCAATTTGCTTTTCATTTATCTAATCCTTTAACCACAACATTAAGAAATATTTTTTTGAAAAGATTGGTAAAAAACAAAAAGTTTTTAGAGAGCTATCTTGGTAAAATATATAAAAACTAACTATTAGAAATCAATCTTTGTCTTAAATGATCGATAGGAACTACGTTTCCATTCAAGTTATAATGCCAAAAGGTCCATCCATTACAGCTTTCAGCACCTAAAATTGTAGCTGCTACTTTATGGATTGAGCCTTCAGTTTGAGCATGTTTAATACTGCCATCAGCCCTAATTTTTGCACTAATTTTCCTTTTGTTATCGAAAATAGTTGTTCCTGGTTTTATTATTCCTAATTCAACCAAAGAACCAAAAGGTATTCTTGGCTTAGATCTACCATTTTGCAAAGTATCTAAATAATCATCTTCTATAGGTTTTGCTTTCTTTAATCTTTGTTCGGCAGCTTTGAAATAGGTTTTCTCTTTTTCAATTCCGTAATAATTTCTACCCAATTTTTTTGCAACTGTTGCTGTTGTTCCTGATCCTAAAAAAGGGTCTAAAACTAAATCATTTTTATTTGTCGTTGCTAATAAAATTCTGTGAAGTAGAGCCTCAGGTTTTTGGGTAGAATGCACTTTTTTACCATTCTTTTTTAGTCTTTCAGAACCATTACAAATCGGCAATTCCCAGTTAGACCTCATTTGGAGATCGTCATTTAAACACTTTAAGGATTGATAATTAAAAGTGTATTTTGATTTTTCAGACTTAGATGCCCAAATTAAAGTTTCGTGGGCATTCGTAAAACGTGTTCCTCTAAAATTTGGCATGGGGTTTTTTTTGTTCCAAATGACGTCATTTAAAATCCAAAAACCCAAATTTTGAATAGCTGTTCCAACTCTAAAAATGTTATGGTAACTACCAATTACCCAGATAGCCCCATTTTTTTTTAAAATTCTTTTACATTCACTTAACCATGAGTATGTAAAGTCATCATACTTTTTAAAATTTTCAAATTGATCCCATTTATCATTTACTGCACTTACTTTAGATCTATCAGGTCTTGTTAATTCACTTTTTAGTTGCAGGTTGTAAGGAGGGTCGGCAAAGATTAAATCAAAAGTTTCATCAGGAATTTTTTTAAGTTCCTGAAGGCTATCTCCATTAATTAATATATTTTTTAAATTCAAATTCATTTTATAAAAGCAAATTAGACTCCAAAAAGATTCTTGGGTCAACCTATGATTGAATAATTTAGATTAGTTTTGTATGACTTTGTATGGCGACAACTACATATGGTGTTTTTACGTGAAAACTATTTTAATTTGTTTATAGGAGAAAAAGTTTTTCTGTGATGCTTTGTAATTCCTAAGATTTTTATAGCTTTTAAATGTTGACTAGTACCGTATCCAAAATTTTTTTGCCAATTATAGCCTTTAAACTTTTTACCTAAATCTGAAATCATCTTATCACGTGTAACTTTTGCAATAATCGAGGCAGCCGAAATAGATGGAACTTTTTGGTCTCCCTTTATAATAGATTTAAGTCTGTAATTTTTCATTTGAGGCAATTTATTTCCATCAATTAAAACTTGTGAAGGTTTTTTCTTAAGTTTTTTTATTGCTCTTTTCATTGCTAATAAACTGGCATTTAAAATGTTTAATTCTTCAATTTCTTTTAATGATGCCTTTCCAATAGCCCAAATTGAATTTTTTTTAATATGGCTAAATAAGACTTTGCGTTTAGAGCTCGATATACTTTTTGAGTCTTTTAGTAATTTTGTATTTATAGATTTTTTTAAAATAACTGCAGCTGCATAGACTGGCCCAACTAAGCTTCCTCGACCGACTTCATCAACTCCAGCAATTATTTTCATTAAATTTTAATATTCAAATCCTCTACTTTTTTTCTTATTTTTTTTAGGTCTTCCCATGAGAATTTTTTCTTATCTGGATACCTTATCAAATAAGATGGATTGAAAGTGATAATTACAGGAATTGTTTTGTTTCCAATTATGATTTCTTTCCAAATTCCTCTTTCATTTGTAATTTGAGTGCTAAGGCCGGTTACAGCTTCCATCGCAGTGGTGCCCATTAATACTAAAATTTTTGGATCAATAATTGAAATATGTTCTTTGAGGAAAATTGAATATCTTTTTATTTCTTGAGCGGTGGGCTTTCTATCATTGGGTGGTCTAAAATTTATTGAGTAAGTAGAGTAAACTTTCTCTCTTTTGATATTAATTGCTAAAAGCATCTTGTTTAAAAGTATGCCAACATCTCCATAAAATGTTTTAGCTTCCAAGTCCTCTTTCTCATCAGGAGCTTCTCCAATCAACATTATAGGACTATTTATATCACCATCTCCCATGACTAAATTTTTAGAATTATCTTTTAAATTACAATCTTTAATTGAATCGATTTTTTTCTTTAGATTGAAAATTCTCTCCTCTTTTGGTGTTTTATTTTGAATGCTATTTTTCTTAACAATTTTAAGTCTGTTTATTGGTTTATTACTAAATTCAAATTTTGGCTCTACTTTATCTAAAAATCTTTGATCATATTTGGCATTTTGATTTAACATCTTTTTAGTCATAAAGTGCAGTTATGTTTCTCAAAAATATAAAATTTTTATTGATATTATTTTTATTTTACCAAAATCCTTTGCATTCTAAAAGTGCTAGTTTTGATGATTTTGACCCTAAAAATTTATCAAAATATTTTTCTGGAATTGTAGCATTTGAAAATAAAAATAATTCAAAGGCATTAAATTTTTTTAATACCTCTAAGATTTTATTGAATAAGCATGAGCCTTACTTAAAGAGATATGTTTATTCTTTAGTTTTAGAAAATAAAGTTAATGAAGCTATAAATGTTATCAAACAAAACAAGAATAAATCTGAATTTTTTGAAAAATACTTATTATTAATTATAGATAGTATAAGAAGAAATGATTTTTCAAAAGCATTAGATTATATATCTGAGACCAAAAAACATTTTAAGCCCAACCGATTTAACTCAGCAGTTTTAGATAATTTGAGAGACTATGTTTTTGTATTTAATGAAAAAAGATTGCCTAATGATTTAAAAAATTACGGAAATTTATCAATTATTTCAACAACCTTTCAACGGTGTTATTTAGGAGACGCTAAAACAAAAACTTTTTTTTCTAAATTAGTAAATAATGATGATGCAGACTTAACTAGATACACTTTTTTTTATTTAGCGTATCTAATTGAAAATAATCAAATAGCGGAAGCCAAAAAAATAACTGAGGGCATTAAATTTATTAATACATCGTTACTTTTGGCTCAAGGGAAAAGTTGGATTGAAAATAGTAATGAAAAAAAAATGAATACTGTTTTTTCATGCAAAAACCACAATGATTTAATAAGTGAATTTTTGTTTCTAATATCTAATTTATATTCTGCTCAAGACGATTATATAAAATCTAACTTTTATTTATATTTATCTAATTATTTAAATCCAAAATTTTATTATAATTTATCATTACTTGCTGAAAATCAATATTCAAATAAAGAATTTGATCGTGTTAAGAAAATTTTACGAGAATTTGAAAAAGAAGATGACCTTTATTATTGGTATAGACTAAAAAAAGAAGCTCACATAATCTCAAAAGAAATTAACCAAAAAGAGTCATTAAAATTTATTAAGTCTAATTTTGAAAAAATCGAAAAACCAAATGAAAAAATTTTATTTGATATTGCTAATTTTTATAAGAACGCAAAAGAATATGAGCAAGCTATAAAATATTACACCAAAGTTTTAGGAATAGTTGATGATGATTTACAAATTAAATCAGATTTGTTTTACAGAAGAGGAGCAAGTAATGAACGAATGGGAAATTATGAAGAAGCTGATAGGGATATGCTTTTATCTTTAGAAATTAATCCTGATGATGCGTATGTTCTTAATTACTTAGCATACTCTTGGTTAGAGAGAGATCATAAAATTAAAGAGGCAATGGAAATGTTAGAGAAAGCATATTCTTTGACAGAAAATGATCCTTACATAATAGATTCAATTGGTTGGGCCTATTTTTTAACAGATGACTATGTAAAAGCAGAGACATATTTAAAAAGAGCAGTTGAATTAATGCCAGACGATGCAATAGTAAATGATCATTATGGAGATATTCTTTGGAAGTTAGGAAGAAAGATACAAGCAAGATATTTTTGGAAAAGTGTATCTAAAATGGAAGATGTGGATGAAGAATTATTACAAAAAATAAATCAAAAAATTATAAAAGGTCTCTGAGATGAGCTATTCCAGGATAAAGTCATATGCTAAAATTAACTTAGCTCTTAATATCACTGGAAAAACTTCGAAGTTACATAAAATTGAAAGTGTCGTTGGTTTTGTTACGTTACATGATGTTATTTTAATTAAAAAAATTCAATCTAAAAAACATATAATTTCATTTAAAGGGAAATTTTCAAAAAACATTAACCAAAAAAACACAATTTCAAAATTGTTTAAATTTTTAGAGAAAGAAAAGTTACTTACAAGTTCTAAGTTCGAGATAAAAGTTAAAAAATATATTCCATCAAAATCTGGATTGGGAGGCGGATCCATGAATGCCGCAAATATATTAAAATATTTGATTAAAGAAAACTTTATAAATCCCAGTAAAAGACAATTAATTTCAATTTGTAAATCAATAGGTTCAGATGTAGCTCTCGGTCTTAATTCTACTTTTACAATTCTCAAATCCAACAATCAGATTAAAGAGTTTAAAAATTGCAAAAAATTTTACGTACTCATTGTTAAACCTATTTTTGGATGTTCAACAAAAGAGATATATTCAGGTGTTAAAAAATTCACAAAATCAAGATTTAATAAACCTTCTAAGAAAATGTTTAGTTTTGATAATTTGAGAAAACTCAATAATTCTCTTGAGGCAATTTCACTATCTAAGTTTCCAAAATTAAAAAATATCAAACATTTTCTTGAAAAATCTTCAAATAAGAGTTTTGTAAGAATGACAGGATCAGGTTCAGCAATTGTCGCATATTTTAAATCTAAAAAATCATGCGATGATGTTAAAAAAAAATTCAGTAGAAAATATAAAAATTGCTGGTGTAAAGTTGCAAAAACTATATAAATTCTTTTTTTTGTGTTATACGAAATTAGATTGGGGCGTAGCCAAGCGGTAAGGCACGGGTTTTTGGTACCTGCATCCTAGGTTCGAATCCTAGCGCCCCAGCCAAATATGAAAAACTTTTTTAAAATTTTCTCGAGCTCAAAAAACCTTTACTCATTTAAGAATAATATCAAGAAACTTTCAATAACAACGCCTGTGAAAAAAATTTTTGAGGCTATTAATTCTCACACATCTGAAAGTGAAATTAGGTATGTTGGAGGTTGTTTGAGAAAAATATTAAATAATGAGAAAGTTGATGACATAGATTTAGCAACAAATTTAAATCCGATAGAAGTCTCTGAAATCTTAAAAAAAAATAAAATAAATTTTTATGAGTCAGGAATTGAGCATGGAACAATTACAGCAATACTAGATGATCATAAGTTTGAGATAACATCTCTAAGAGAAGATATTTTTACAGATGGCAGACACGCAAAGGTAAAATTCTCAAAAGATTGGAAAAAAGATGCTGCGAGAAGGGATTTCACTATTAACTCAATTTATGCTGATTTAGATGGAAATTTATTCGATCCTCATAATGGAAAAAAAGATATTGAAATGGGGCAGGTTAGCTTTATTGGAAACCCTGAAAAAAGAATTAAAGAAGATTATTTAAGGATATTAAGATACTTAAGATTTTTTTTAAATTATTCAAAACAACCTCACAAAGAAGAAATAATTAAAACAATAAAAATCAATATAAGTGGTATCTCTATAATATCTAAAGAGAGATTATTAGATGAGTTAAAAAAATTATTAAAATCGAATAAATTAGAAAAATTATCAAAAGATAAATTCAGCATCGAATTAATATTACTGATTTTTCCAGAGCTAAAGAATATCAAAAGTGTTATTAATTCAATCAAAGTTAAGAAAGAATTTTTTGTTGGCCTGAATTTTATATTTATTTTATTTTTAATGATAATAGATGGAACAGATAATTTAGAATATTTCTTGTACAAATATAATATTTCAAAAAAAGATCAAAAAAGAGCTTATGCTATTAATAATTTTTATAATGAAAAGGAAGGGATAAAAACTTTAAATGAAGCCAACTTAAATAAAGTTTTATATTATGACGGCAAGCAAGCAGTGTTAGATATTTTAAATTTTAAGATTATAAAATCAAAGAAATTAGACAAGAAAATGTTAAGTTTACTAGAACTTTATAAAAATAAGGCAACACCAAGTTTACCGGTTGGAGCTGATTTATTAATGACAAGATATAAAATACCAGAGGGAAGGCAATTAGGAAGTATGCTTAAATTAATTGAGGAGGAGTGGGTAAGGAATAATTTTGAAATTTCTGAAAAACAAATCGATAATATTGTTAAAGGTTAAAGATATTTAACGTCTTTAATTTCAAAGTTTTTTAATCCAGCAGGAGTATGTATCTCTACAAGATCATTTTTATTTTTTCCAATAAGACCTTTACCTATTGGTGATTGAAAATATAATAATTTTTTTTTTAAGTCTGCTTCATCTTTTCCAACTATTTTGTAATCTATCTTTTCACCAGTATCTAAATTCTCTAAAAATACAGTGGCACCAAATATTACTTTGCCATCATTGTTTATTTTAGTAACATCAATAACGTTTGCTCTTGCTATAATATCATTTATTTCAGTTATTCTGCCTTCGTTGTGAGACTGTTCCTCTTTCGCTGCATGATATTCAGCATTTTCTTTCAAATCACCGTGGGATCTTGCTTCAGCAATCGCAGCTACTATTTCGGGTCTTTTTTTTTCTTTTAAAAAAATTAATTCCTCTTTTAATTTATTTAATCCATTTAGAGTAATTGGTTCTTTATCCATTTTATTTCCATTTTGCATGAGGAGGTAATGACATTAATATTCCCTGAACATTACCACCTGTTTGTAATCCAAATTTTGTGCCTCTGTCATACAGTAAGTTAAATTCTGCATATCTTCCTCTTTTAATATATTGATTTTCTTTATCTTTAGAAGTCCATTTTTTTTTAATTTTTTTATTTATAATTTTTTGAAAAATAGACTCAAAGGTAACACCAACATCTCTGACAAATTTAAAATTTTTTTCAAAATTATTTTTTTTATAATCAAAAAAAATACCACCTATTCCACGGGGCTCTTTTCTATGAGGTAGATAAAAATATTCATCACACCATTTTTTATATTTTTTATAATAATTTTTGTCATGTCGATTGCACATATCCCTAAGAGTTTTATGAAATTCCTCTTTTTCTTTGTTATCTTTTTTTGATGGTGTAACATCAATACCTCCACCGAACCAATCAAAAGTCGTGCAGATATATCTAGTGTTAAAATGCATCGCTGGAATCAATGGGTTTTTCATATGCATTACTACAGATATCCCGGATGCCCAGAACCTAGGGTCTTTTTGAGCACCTGGTATATTTTGTTGAAATTTTTTTGGAAATTTTCCGTAAACTTTCGAAAAATTAACACCTACTTTATCAAAAATTTTTCCATCTTTTAAAATTCTATATTCACCACCACCCTCATCTTTTTTTAAATTTCTCTTCCATGTAGTCGTCTTAAAACTGATCTTATTTTTTTCAAAATCACTGATAGTTTTACAGAACATCTCCTGCAAAGATTTAAACCAATTGCTTGTTAATTTTTTTTTTATTTCTAGGTCCATTTAAATTAATTTATTTTGTTTTAGGCACTCAGCCAATATTATAGCAACAGAAGAAGAAATATTTAGAGAACGCTTATTATCTCTCATTGGAATTTTTAATCTATTATTTATCATTTTATGTATATATTCAGGCACTCCTGCGCTTTCTCTTCCAAATAATATTGTATCATTTTTTTTAAACTTAAATTCTGTATACGAAGTAGTAGCCTTTGTCGTCATAAGTATAATTCTTTGACTCTGTTTTTCATCAAAAAATTGATCTGAACTTTTATAGAACTTAATCTCTTTTTCATCCATATAGTCCATAACAACCCTTTTAAATCTCTTATCATTTAATAAAAATCCACAAGGCTCTATTATTTCCAATTTCGCTCCTAAACAGGCACATGTTCTTATGATAGCAGCAGTATTTTGAGGAATATCAGGTTCAAATAGCGCAATTTTTGGCCCTTGATTATCAAGATTATGTGTCATTCTATCAGTAGAAAAATAATACTTTTTTATTATATGTAATCATATATTAACAACCTAAATCAACATATAGAATTATAAGAACCTATATACAGTGGAAAAAAAAACTAAGAGAAGAGACTTTTTATTTACAGCTACTTATGCAGTTGGAGCAGTAGGCGTGGGTGCCGTAGTTTGGCCTATGATTGATCAGATGAACCCAGACGCTTCAGTAAAAGCATTGGCAAGTACTGAAGTTGATGTAAGTGCAGTTGATCCAGGAAAAACTATTACTGTATTGTGGCGGGGAAAACCAGTTTTTATAAGAAGAAGAACTCAAGAAGAAATTGCTGAGGCTAAATCTGTGAAATTAGAAGAATTAAAACATCCAGAAAAAGATGAGGATCGTGCAAAAAATCCAGAGTGGCTTGTTATGCTTGGGGTATGCACACATTTAGGCTGTGTACCTTTAGATCAAAAAGGAGATTACAACGGCTGGTTCTGTCCTTGTCACGGTTCACATTACGATATCTCAGGAAGAATTAGAAAAGGCCCAGCCCCAACAAATATGGAAATACCAGAATATAAATTTGTTGATGCTAACACAATTAAGATTGGATAATTTTTATGAGTGAACACGAATACATACCAAAATCTAAAGTTGGAAAATGGTTTAATGACAGACTTCCACTTTTAACTTTAGCAAACCACCTAACAGATTATCCTACACCCAAAAATTTAAATTACTGGTGGACTTTCGGTGGAATTCTTACTTTTTGTTTAATTACCCAAATTGTAACCGGACTAGTTTTAGCAATGCATTATATTGCACATGCTGATATGGCGTTTCAAAGTGTTGAACACATAATGAGAGATGTAAATTATGGATGGTTAATAAGATACATACACGCAAATGGTGCTTCAATGTTTTTCTTAGCAGTATACATTCATATATTTAGATCTTTGTTTTACGGATCCTATAAATCACCAAGAGAAATTATATGGATTATTGGAATAATCATTTATCTTCTTATGATGGCAGCAGCTTTCCTTGGCTATGTTTTGCCATGGGGACAAATGAGCTTTTGGGGAGCTACAGTTATTACAAATTTATTTAGTGCAATTCCTTTAGTAGGCGAAGGAATAGTAACATGGTTATGGGGAGGTTATTCAGTAGACAATCCAACTCTTACAAGATTTTTCACTTTACACTACCTAATTCCTTTTTTAATTTTAGGTTTAGTTGTTTTACATATCTGGGCTCTTCATGTGCCTGGAAACAACAATCCAATTGGTATTGATATAAAAAAACCTTCAAAAGATACAGTTCCATTTCATCCTTACATAGTTATCAAGGATGGTTTTGCGTTATTAATGTTTATGATCGTTTTTGCTTTTTTTGTTTTTTATACACCAAATATTTTAGGTCATGCTGATAATTATATTGAAGCAAATCCTCTTGTTACACCAGCGCATATTGTTCCAGAGTGGTATCTATTACCCTTTTATGCGATTTTGAGATCAGTTCCTGACAAACTTTTAGGTGTTATAGCGATGTTGTCTGCTATTCTAATATTAGCTGCATTACCTTGGTTAGACACATCAAAAATTAGATCAGCAGTTTTTAGACCTTTGTATAAACAATTTTATTGGATCTTAGTGGCTGATGTTTTGATTTTAGGATACGTTGGAGCTATGCCAGCAGAGGGCCTTTACTTATTAATTGCAAGGATTGCTACAGCATATTACTTCCTTCATTTTTTAGTTGTGCTACCAATTTTAGGATTTAAGGAAAGGACTACACCTGTACCTTTAAGTATAACCGAACCTATTTTGGGTGGATCACCAAATCTTGCGGCGGTAAAAAAAAAGGATGATTTTAAAAATCAGTGAAAAATTTTTTTAGAATATCGTTTTTAATTGCACTTTTTTTTGGATTTCAATTTAACTCTAATGCAGCCGAAAAGGTTGAATATTTAAAAACAGATTGGAGTTTTAAGGGACCTTTTGGAAAGTTTGATAGAGCTGCACTTCAAAGAGGTTATCAGGTTTATCAAGAAGTATGTTCTTCATGCCATTCAATGAAATACTTAAGTTATAGAAACTTGGTAGAAGAGGGTGGACCTGAATTTTCAGTTGACCAAGCAAAAGCTATTGCAGCATCTTTCGAGGTAAAAGATGGACCAAATGCGGATGGTGAAATGTTTACAAGACCAGGAAGGTTGTCAGATAAATTTGTGATGCCTTACGACAATGAGAAAGCAGCTCAAGCAGCTAATGGTGGTGCATATCCACCTGATATGACTGTTTTAGTAAAAGCTAGAGGTGGTGGAGTTGATTATATCTATTCACTGCTTCAAGGATATGAGGATCCGCCGGCTGGAGTGACTTTAGATGATGGTGTTTATTATAATAAATACATGTATGGAAATAAGATTAAAATGTCTAATCAACTTTCTGATGGTTTAGTAGAATATTCAGATGGTACCAACGCATCTGTGGAGCAAATGGCAAAAGATGTTACAACTTTTTTAATGTGGACTGCAGAACCTCATTTGGAAACACGTCATAAAATGGGTTTTAAAGCAATAGTTTATCTGATTATTTTAACAGTGTTAGTTTATTTTAGCATGAAGAGAATCTGGTCACGTATTGAAACGAAAGTTTAAAACATCACCGTCTTTCACAATATAATCTTTACCCTCTAATCGCATTTTTCCATTTATCTTAGAATTTACCCATCCCTCATTCTCAACAAAATCATTATAAGAAATAGTCTCAGCTCTAATAAATCCTTTTTCAAAATCTGTATGAATTTCACCTGCAGCTTTTGGGGCTAAACAATTTCTTTCAATAGTCCAGGCTCTTGTTTCCTCAGGTCCTGAGGTAAAAAAAGTGTCTAATTCTAAAATTTTATAACCTTTTTCTATCAACATATCCAAGCCGGTATCCTTTAAACCAATCATTTCCATGTAGTTTTTTTTTTCATCATTATTTAATTCATTTATTTGATTTTCAATATCAGCAGATACAATCAAAGTGTTTTTTAAACCAAATTTTCCTACAAACAACTTAGTATAATCATTGCCATTTTGGATGCTTTTCTCATCAACATTACAAACAAATATTTTAGGCTTTAAAGATAATAAACCACTTAAATTTAGTTGTTTTTTGCTAAATTCAGATTTTAAAATTTTTAAATCTTGATCATTATTGATTAAGTCTAAAGAGCTTTGAAGAATTTTAATTTGATCTTCATCAATATTCTTCTTGTTATTTTTCTCAAGTCTTTTTTGAATGGATTCTAAATCTGCTAGCTTCATCTCTGTTTCAATTATTTCAAGGTCTCTCACAGGGTCAACTGTAGGATTTACATTTTGAATATCATCAGAGTCAAAACATCTGATCATATGTACTACAGCGTCTACTTCTCTAATATGAGATAAAAATTTATTTCCTAATCCTTCTCCTTTAGATGCACCTTTTACAAGACCGGCTATATCAACAAAAGAAATAGTAGTAGGAATAATTTTTTTTGATTTGGAAATTTTGGCTAAATTTTCTAATCGATAATCAGGTACGCTGACTACACCAATATTTGGATCAATAGTACAAAATGGAAAGTTAGCTGCTTGAGCTTTATTTGAATTAGTTAATGCATTAAAGAGAGTAGACTTACCTACATTTGGTAAACCAACAATCCCGCACTTAAAACTCATTATTTATTGTTTACTGTACTAGAAAAAAGATCTAATTTTTTTTCAACCAGAATAGATATTGAGTCATTTATATGATTAGATATTTTTTCAATACCTTCTGACTCATCTTCATCAAAATTTTGTAAAACGTAATCTGCAACTTCGATATTTCCTTTTGGTTTACCAATACCTATTCTTACTCTAGAATAATCTTTGCCGATAAACTTATCTATTGAGGCAATTCCATTGTGTCCCGCACTTGATCCCCCAAATTTAGCTTTGATTTTTCCAAATTCAACATCAAGATCATCATGAAAAACTATTACATCTTGAGCATCAATTTTAAAGTATTCAATAAGTTCTCTGATACAAATTCCAGAATTATTCATAAAGGTCAAAGGTTTAATTGCATAAACTTTTACATTTCCTATATTACCAGTGGTTAATAAGCCTTTAAATTTTGGTTTTTGTTTTGATAAACTAAACTTTTTGTTAATAGCATCTATAATTTTAAAACCAACATTATGTCGATTGTTCTCACTGTCTGGTGTTGGATTACCCAATCCTACAAATAAAAGCATAGATCTATTGATTAATTTTCAATTTAGTTGATTATTTTTTTTCTTCAGAAGGTTTTTTATCAGCAGGTTTTTTATCATCACCTTCTTTTTTGTCACCCTCTGGAGCAGCTTTATCTCCATCGGCCGCAGCAGCGGTTGCACCCTCTGCACCTTCCTCACCCTCTGCAGTTTCAGCTTCAGCAGGTTTTTCAGGTTCTTTCATAACTGTTGGAGCTGCTAGTGTTGCTATTACAAAATCTCTTCCTTGAATTGTTGGAACAACTTCTGGATCTAATTTAACTGAAGAGATTTTAAAACTTTCACCAATATCAACGCCATCTAAATCTAACGTTAAATTTTCAGGTATCTTTTCACTTGGACATTTTAATTCTACTTTTCTTCTCACAATATTCAGCACTCCACCTTTTTTAAGACCGGGAGATTTTTCGTGATTAATAAAATTTACTGGAATTTCTATTTTTATCTTTACACCTGGTAGCACTCTTAAAAAATCTACATGAATTGGTTCATCGGTTAAGATATGATATTTTATTTCTCTTGGTAATACATTTTGATTGCTACCATCTACTTTCAAAGTAATTATGTTTGAGAAGAAATTTTCTTTTTCAATAAAAGTTTTAAGTAATTTTTTAGAAATAGATATCTTTTGATTTTTATCTTTACCACCGTATATAATAGCTGGAACATTTCCACTATTTCTTATAGTGTTTAACTGCCCTTTAGTAGAATTATCTCTAATGTTTGCTTCTAATGAATTCATAAAACAGAGCTTTTTAACTTATGTTTACAAATAATCAAGAAATTTATTTAAATAAATCTGATACGGATGTTGAATTTGAAATTCTTTTTATCGCTTCACCCATAAGACCCGATATTGGTAAAACTTCAATATTTTTAACATTTTTAGTTTTATGAACATTGTCTATCGTATCGGTTATAACTAAATTTTTAATTACAGAGTTTTTAATTTTTTTAATTGCATCTCCACTTAATACTCCATGAGTAATATAAACATATACATCTTTTGCTCCACGAGATTTTAAAGCTTTTGCTGCATTAACAATTGTGCCACCTGAATCGATTATATCATCAACTATAATGCAGGTTTGACCTTTTACATCACCGATGACGTTCATAACTTGTGATTGCCCAGGCTTAGGTCTTCTTTTGTCAACAATAGCTAGTCCTACATTTAAAAGTTTTCCAAGTGCTCTTGCTCTTTCTGTTCCCCCTACATCAGGTGCAACACAAATAATTTTTTTACTTTTAATTTTCTTTTTAGCGTGTCTTGCAAATATTGGAGTAGAAAATAAGTTATCAACAGGAATATCAAAGAAACCTTGAATTTGACCTGCGTGCAAATCTACTGTTACCACTCTGTCAGCACCAGCTTTAGTAATTAAATTTGAAACAAGTTTTGCAGATATCGAAGTTCTTGGAACAACCTTTCTATCTTGTCTTGCATATCCAAAATACGGTATTACCGCTGTTATATTTTTTGCTGATGACCTCTTTAGAGCATCAATGCATAACAATAATTCCATTAAATTATCATTTGCTGGAGAAGAGATAGATTGAATAATAAAAATACTGTTTCCTCTTATATTTTCATTTATTTCAATATAAATTTCACCATCAGCAAATTTTCTAATACTTGAATTTACAAGTTTTGTTTTTAAGTATTTAGCAATGTTTTTACTTAAAACTTTATTGCTGTTTCCAGTTAATAATTTCATTGAAGAACTCTAATTAATCATAATTAAAGAAATATTTCTACCATAATCATCATGATTTAAATGTAAAGACCTCCTCGCGCTAAAAAAATTATTTTTTTTTGGAAAAGTATCAATATTTATCGTATCTAAATTTGTGATTCTCATTAATTTGAGTTGTAATTTAACATATTTTGATAAATCAAAATAAATTAAGTTTTTTCTTTTTTTAAAAAAAACTTTATTTCTTTTATTTTTTTTTAGGAATTTTCTTTTAAAATCTTCTTTTACATTATAGCTTTTTTGGGAAATACAGGGACCTATAACAGCAATTATATTCTTTTTTTCACAGCCCTTTTTAATCATGAAATTTATTACTTTTGAAATTATTCCTTTATATGCACCTTTCCATCCAGCATGAATAGCTGCTACCATCTTTTTTTGTTTATCAAAAATTAATATTGGTGCACAATCAGCTGTAAGAATTCCAATTGGCAATCTTGGAATGTCAGTAATTACTGCATCTGCTCTCTTTTTTTTTAGGTACTTAGAATATTTATTGATGAAAACAAATTTATTACTATGTATTTGATGGAGTAAAAAAATATTTTTTGAATTTTTATCGATTTTCTTTTTTACGATTTTTAAATTTTTAATAACTTTTGTTTTGTAGTCGTTAGAGCCTGGTCCACAATTTAAGCTTTTATAAATACCTCTTGAGCACCCACCTTTTTTATTAAAAAAACCATGACTAATCTCTTTAAATTTAGACAATTTTTTTGAAACTATCAATTGAACCCCAACTTATATTTATTGTGTTTGTTTTTGATAAACATTACCTTAAACAAATTTCCCATTTCTTTCTCATCTATTAATTTTTTTAATCTAAAATAAATATCTGCTTTTTTTGAAAAGCTTTGATTTTGAGATATTATTTCTGCTCTATTTTTTATTCCTAATTTTACCAAAAAGCTTCCTTGAGTTGTTATTAAATCATTTAAACCACCTAATTTCTTTATTATTTTCTTAAATAAGAAAAAATTGATATTATGAGTAATATCTGAAGTACCGATATTTTTTAAGACACTGCTATGTTTATGATTTGAGATCGATTTTAGAGTATTTTTCATCTTCCTTTCCATATATCCGTAATCTATCATTAGAAGACCACCATTATTTTTTTTAACTATTTCAGCAACTTTTTTTAAATAATTTGTTCCAACTAAAGAGTATTCAATAAATTTTTGGTCTTTTGAAATATTATAATCAATTTCTTTTTCAAATTTTTTCATATTAAACTTTCTTTCACAAAAAAAGGCTTTTTTTTGATTTTTAAAATTTACATATCTTTCAAACCAATGATCTTTTTTTTTAATAAATTGTTTTATTGCTATTGCATCAAAAAATTCGTTTGCAATAAAAATAGTTGGAAATTTTTTTATTTGTTTCAGATCAGAAATCCAAATAACTCTTTCTTTGTCTAATTTATTTTTTTGAATTTTCTTTAATTTTGGACTTTTTTCATGAATTAGAATATCACATGAGCTTAAAAATGATGGAAATTTTTTAAAAGTTTCTAAAAATATTTTCATCATTTCGCCATTTCCTGCACCAAGTTCCACTAAATTAATTTTTTTTGGGGTTCCTAGATTTTCCCAAAAACCTAAAATCCAAACAGCTATCATTTCAGAAAACATTCTAGAAATATTTGGAGCAGTTATAAAATCACCTCTTAAACCGAAAGGGTTTTTTTGCATATAATATCCTTTTTTTTTATCATATAGAGCAAAATTGATAAATTTATCCAAAGAGATTTCAAAATTATTTTTGTTGGTCATATTTTTTTAAAGTCAAATAAGAACCAAATATAAAAAAAACTAAACATAAAATTTGCCCCATACTTAAATTAAATAGAACATAACCTAATTGTTCATCCGGCATTCTTAAAAATTCTATAAAAAATCTGAAAACAGAGTAAAATATTAAAAATATTCCAGATAAGAAACCAGAATTTTTAGCTGAGGACGCTTTTCGAAAATATATCAATATAAAAAATAATAACAGTCCCTCAAAAAAAGCCTCATAAAGTTGAGATGGATGACGATATATTTCATCAATTTTTTCAAATTTAATTCCCCATGGCAAAGTTGTTTCTTTGCCATAAAGCTCTGAATTTATAAAATTTGCAATACGCCCAAAAAAGATTCCTACAGGAGCGACTAAAGAGACAACATCAAGATAATAATATGAATTATGACCATGCTTTTTTGCAAACCATATACTCATCACAATTACACCCAATAGCCCACCGTGGAACGACATTCCCCCATTCCAAATTTTAAAAATTTCAACAGGGTTTACCAAATAGTAATCTAAATTATAAAAAATTACGTAACCTAATCTACCGCCAATTATAATACCCAAGATTACAAAAGTAATGTAATCGTCGAATTTTTCTTTTAATCTATCGTCTTTTATAAAAATTCTTTTTGCCAAAAACCATCCAGCAAGAATCCCAAATATATACGATAAAGAATACCATCTAAACTCTAAAGAAAACAAACTAAATGCAACTGGGTCAAAATTATTAATGAACATTTTTAATTATAATAATAGAGTAAAGATATATTAACTTATTTAATAAATATATGAAAAACTCAAAATTTGTATTTGATAAATTTACTAAACTTTTAGAACAAGGATTAGTCTCATCCAGAGACTTAAAAAATGAGATAGTAAACATTTTAAAATCAAAAAGAGATGAAATTGTATTTAAAATGAAATTAACTAGTAAAGATGAATTTGATATTCTTTCCAAAAGAGTCGAAAATTTGGAGAAAAAACTTGAAAAAAAAAAGGTTTTAAAAAAAAAGATTAAACGGGCAAAAAAATCTTAACCTCAAGTCCGTTTAAATTAGATTTATTTAATTTTATATTACCACCGTGAGAACGGACGATATCGGATGCTATCGATAGACCAAGACCCACACTAGATTTTGAGTCTGCTCTTCCTTTGTCTATTTTATAGAAAGGTTTAAATACATTATCGTATTCACTATCTGGTATTCCCGGACCATCATCCTCAACTTTAATTAATAAGTTTGTTTTATTTTTTAGAAGTTCGATATTTATTTTGTTCCCATATTTAATAGAATTTTCTATAAGATTATTCAGACATCTTTTAATTAAATTTTTTCGCCCATTTAAGTAAACTCTTGGTGGTATTTCTTTCGTGATATTTTCGTTATTATATTTGATTATAATTTCATCCATTAAATGACTAAGATTGAAAAGTTCATCTTTTTCAATAAATGAAGAGCTTGTAAACTGTAAATACTCATTAAGCATTTTTTCCATTTCATTGATATCCTCAGTCAACTTCCCAGCCAAGGATTTATCTTCTATAAACTCAGTTTGTAATTTCATCCTTGTTAAAGGTGTTCTTAAATCATGACTAATCCCAGATAGCATTTCAGATCTTTGATTTAAATGTCTCATTATTCTTTTTCTCATTCTATCAAATTCATAGCCCGCCTGACGTATCTCAGCTGCGCCTGAAGGCTTAAATTCATCAACATTTTCTCCTCTCCCAAATTTTTCAGCAGCTTTAGCCAGAGCTGTAATTGGTCTTGTTTGATTTTTTAAAAATATTAGTGAGATAATGACAACAATAAATGCTGGAACTGTTATCCACAGTCCAAACAATCTTGCAGATGTACTTGTTAGTCTATCTTTAGGAACAATGAATTTGAAATATCCATTTCGATATTTTATTCTTAAATCAACCAGCTCTTTATAACTTGTTGTATCAAACCAAAATATTTCTAATGCAAACCTAGATTTTAATTCTCTCCTCAATGTTCTATCAATTGGACTAAACCATCTTTCATTGTAAGAAAAATTAAAATCATCATCTTCAATAAATTCAATATTCAAATCTTGATATAATGAAAAAATATTTTTAATGTCTTCTTTTTCGTAGTTATCATTACTATAAACTTCAATAAAAGTTTGAATTTCACTAACTAATGCTCGTGTCATTCCTTTATTAGTTTTTATCCAAAGACTATCAAAAAAAACTATTGTAATTATTAATTGAATTAAAATCACTGGAATAGCAACTATCAATAAAGCTCTGTAGAATAATCTTTTTGGCAATAAATTTTTTACTAATCTATTCAATCCATAAAACATAGCCAGCTCCCCTTATAGTTTGAAGAAATTTAGGATTTTTTGGATCTATTTCAATTTTTTTTCTCAATCTTGTTATAATAACATCAATTGATCTTTCTTTGTCTAAGTCAATTAATTTTCCAATTTCTTCTCTCTCAAATACTTTTCCTGGGTTGTTAATCATTTTTTCTAATATTGTTTTTTCAGTATTATTTATTTTGAATTCTGAATTACCATGAAATATTATTTGTTTATTCAAATCAATTTGAACGTTTTCAAATTTTATAATCTTTTTTAAATTATTTTTTTTTGTTTTATTAATTATATTTTTAATTCTTAAGTCCAGTTCTTTGGGTTCGAACGGTTTTGGCAAATAATCATCTGCTCCCATCTCAAGCCCCTCTATTCTTTCATTTGGCTCACCTTTTGCTGTCAATAATATTATTGGAGTATTAATATTTTCTTTATGTTCTTCTAAAAAATCTAATCCACTTTTTCCTGGCATCATTATGTCTAAGATTATTAAATCAAATTTTATGATGCTTATTTTTTCAGATGCATTTTCTGCATTATCAGCTGTGGTAACTAAATATTTTTTCTCATTTAAATATTTTTTAACTAATGATCTTATACCCTCATCATCATCGACTACTAAAATATGAGCTTGAAAATTATCCATTTATTATTCTATTTAAAACTTCATCAAAATTAAGAACTTCCTGAGAGCTTGAATTTAGTAATGCGTTATAAATCCTTTTTTTTTGTATTTCAAAAATCTCTTTAAAAATTTTTTTTCCTTTTTCATTCAGAAAAATATGCTTAATTCTTGTGTCATTATCATCTTTATTAAAAAAAATTATCTCAAGTTTTATTAAGTCTTTTAAAACTCTATTTAAACTTTGCTTTGATACTTTAAGTTTTTTCATAAGTTCTGAAATCGATATCCCCTCATACAAAGATATTAAATGAATAGTTTTTTGATGGGCTAAGCCAATATGATATTTATTGAGAATTTTTTTTGAGTCCGAAAAAGTTTCTCTATAACTGATAAATAATTTTTCAATTAAATGTTTCAATTGTTCATCTTTTAAATATAAAAGCTCTTTCATCACAGGTAAGTTATATTGACATATTATATATACATAGATATTTTTCAGTAATAATTTTATATTTCATACATGATACCTTACGATAAAAGATCTGGTAAAATATGGTACAATGGCGAATTAGTAGATTGGTCAGATGTTAAAGTACATGTTCTAAGTCATGGATTACATTATGCTAGCTGTGTTTTTGAAGGAGAAAGAGTTTATGATGGCTCAATCTTTAAACTAGAGGAACATACTTCAAGATTTTTTCATTCAGCTAGACGAATGGGATTTGAAATACCTTATTCTGAGGCAGAAATTAATGCTGCTTCAAACTCTATAATCAAAAATCAAAAAGTTGAAAATGGGTACGTGAGACCAGTAGCCTGGAGAGGAAGTGAGATGATGGCAATCTCTGCTCAACAAACAAAAATTCACGTTGCAATAGCGACTTGGGAATGGGGCTCCTATTTTGACCCAAAATTAAAAGTTGAGGGAATTAGATTAAATATTTCAAATTGGAGGAGACCAGCTCCCAATACAATTCCATGGGATACAAAAGCTTCAGGTCTATATATGATATGTACACTTTCAAAACATGAAGCAGAAAAAAATGGTTATACAGATTCTTTAATGTTAGATCATGAGGGCAACATTGCTGAGGCAACTGGTGCTAATATTTTTTTTAAAGATAAGAATGGTGACCTTCATACACCTGTTCCAGACTCTTTTCTGGATGGAATTACAAGAAGGACAGTAATTGAGATTGCAAAATCAAAAAATATTAAAGTTCATGAAAGAAAAATTAATCCAAAAGAATTAAAAAATTTTGTTGGATGTTTTTTAACTGGAACTGCAGCTGAAGTAACCCCAGTATCGTGTATTGCTGAAAATGAATTTAAAGTTTGTGATTTAATAATTGGCTTAAATGAAAGTTATCAGCAACTAGTTAGAAAAAAAAAGGCAGCTTAATCTTTGCTGTCTTCTGAAATTGCGTGATCAATTCCTTTTCTCATATATTCATACCCAGTAAATAGTGTTAATGCAGCTGAAAGCCATAAAAGAATTATTCCTATTGTTTGAGCATTATAGTCTTGAAAATTAATAATTTTGTTTCCAGTATCACCTGATAACAAAAGAGCTATAGAAACCATTTGTAATACAGTTTTCAATTTTGCTAAATTTGAAACTGGTAGTTTAATTTTTCCTTTAGCTAAAAATTCTCTTAATCCTGAGATTAGTATTTCTCGAGTTAAAATAATAATCGCAGCAATTACTTCATAGTTTCTAATAGTTCCATCCATTACCAAAAGTATAAGAGCAGTTGCAACGATAATCTTATCTGCTATCGGATCGAGTAATTCCCCAAGTTTTGACTCTTCCCCAAGAAATCTGGCTAACATTCCATCTAAAAAATCCGTAAAAGATGCAACAATAAATAAAATTAAAGCTGTTAAATCACCATAAAATCCAGGCAAGTAAAAAGCCAATACAAAAAAAGGAACAATTAAAATTCTTCCAACAGTTAAAATATTTGGTATTTTTTTAAGCATATTTTTTTTTATTCATGAAAAAAGTTATATATCTTTTTTGCGACTTTTGCCTCAACACCCTCAACTGATTTTATCTCATCAAGACTAGCAGACTCAACAGCCCGTGCTGAGCCAAAATGATTTAATAGAGCTCTTTTTCTAATAGAACCAATACCCTCAATTTGATCTAGCAATGACTGACTGATGCCCTTTTTTCTTTTTGCTCTATGTGCACTAATAGCAAATCTATGGGCTTCATCTCTAACTCTCTGTAAAAAAAATAAAGTAGGATCATTCTTTACAAATTTAAATTCTTTACCGTTGTGAAAAAAAGTCTCATTCCCACTATTTCTAAATTTTCCTTTGGCAATAGCAATTACAGGAATTTCATTCAAGCCCAGTGAATTAAGCGTTTCTCTTGCTGAAGAATATTGCCCTTTTCCGCCATCTATAAGTACAAGATCAGGAAAAGATAAGTAATTGCCTTTTTCTTGAATTGCGCGCTTAAATCTTCGACCCAAAACTTCTCTTATCATGCCATAGTCATCTTGTTTAAAATTCTCATTCTTAATATTAAATTTTCTATATCTTTTTTTAATAAAACCCTCTTCTCCATATGTAATTAAAGCACCAACACTGTTTGTTCCTTGGATATGACTATTATCGTAGATTTCAATCAAACTTAAACTATTTTCAATTTTAAATTTTTTTGCGATCTTGTCTAATAACTCTTTATTATTTTGGTTTTCATAAAGATTTCTATTTAAACTATTTTTAGCATTCTTTATCGCTAGATTTATAACTTTAAGTTTTGATCCTTTTTTAGCAACAGAGATGTTCACTTGTTTCCTCTCTTTTTTTGAAAGAGTAGCTTCTATCAATTTTTTTTCTTTAATTTCTTCACTAAGAATGATCGATCTAGGAACAGCTTTGTTTTCATAAAACTGAGATATAAAAGAATTTAAAATATTATTTAATTTTTCATCAGGGTCATGTTTAGGAAAAAAAGCTTGGTTACCCCAATTTTGTTTTGACCTATAGAAAAATACCTGAATACATGTTTTTCCAGACTCTTTATATCCAGCAATTACGTCTGCTTCAGTTAAATTTACGTCACTTATTGTCAAAGAGGATTGAATTATGTTCAAAGATTTTATTTTATCTCTAATTATTGCAGCTTTTTCAAAATCTAATTCCTCGCTAGCATTTTCCATTTGTGATGAAAGTGTTTGTTGTATTTTCCTTGATCTTCCTCTGCTTAAGAATTCATCAGCTGCTTCGACTAATCTAGCATAATCTTCCTGATTGATTTTGCCCCCACATGGACCAGCACATCTTTTTAAAAAATAATTAAAACAAGTTTTATCTCCAGACTCTACTTGTTTGTCTGTACATGATCTCAACAAAAAAATTCTTTGAATAGTTTTGATTGCACTATTAACAGCAAGTGAACTTGCAAAAGGTCCGTAATATTTCCCAGACTTATTTTTTGCACCTCTGTGCCTTTCTATTCTCGGAAATTTGTGATTTGAAATAAAGATGTAGGGAAAAGATTTGTCATCTTTAAGCAAGATATTAAATTTTGGTTTATGTTTTTTAATTAAATTGGCCTCTAACAATAAGGCTTCACTTTCATTTGTAGTTGTAGTGATTTCGAGTTTTTCAGTCTGAGACAACATTCTTTCAGTACGAATGATATGATTTTTTTCAGAGACGTAGCTTTTCAACCTGTTGGGTAAATTTTTTGCTTTTCCAACATAAAGGATATCACCTTTTGCATTGAGCATTCGATAAACACCTGGCAATTTAGGAATTAAAGGAAGTTCTTTTTTAATTACTTCTTTTCCAGACTCAGGGTTTGACATGGGTTCTTATCTTGGAAATTTGTATTCCAACTGATGAGCAGTCTTTTAAAATTTCTAATTTTTCAATTTTTAGCATAATTTTACCAATTCTTTTATCTTTGAATAGTTCGTCAAAAACTGCCTCTGCTAAAGTCTCTAAAAAGTTATAATGTTTCTTTTTTACTAGTTTTTTTATTAGTTTCACAATAGTTCCATAATTTACAATTGATCTTAGATCTTTGTCATTTGATGGCTTTTTATCTTGATAATCTATTTCAAGACTAAATTTAATTTTCTGAGAATTTTTTTTCTCAAAATCGTAATATCCAAGTTTTAAGTCTAAAATTAACTCATTAATTAAAATTTTTTTCTCGTAATTAAATAAAGTTTTATTTTTATCTATTTTTACAATTTTAAAACTATTCTTTTTCACTCTTTTCCCTTCGTAATGTCAGGTGTTTGCCAATTCAAGTTTTGACCACTATCTATTGCTAAAACTTGTCCCGTAATAGAACTATTTTTTATAAAAAAGTCAACCGCATTACAAATCTCATTTACATCTACTTGCTGTTTTAGTGGGGTTGCTAAATATTGGCTTTTAAAATGTTTTTCTGATTGTCTTTTATTTTTAATTGTAGGTCCAGGAGCTATTCCATTAACCCTAATCCTTGGTGAAAGGCTCATAGCGCTAGTTTTAGTCAAAGTATATAGACCTGCTTTACTTAATGTATATGAAAAAAAAAATGGAGTTAATTTAAACACCCTTTGATCAATTATATTTATAATATTATTATTTTTTCCTCTGATATTTTTTGAAAACTCTTTTGATAAAAGAGCAGGGGCTTTAAGATTAGTAGAAATATGTTTCTCCCAACTTTTAGAGCTAAAATTTTCTAGTTTATCATTTTCAAATAATGAGGCATTATTTATTAAGCAGTCAAAAAATTTCATTTTTGATTTTGAGAATTTGATTATCTTATGAATATCTTTTTCTTTATTTAAATCTGCACTTATCAAATAAACTTTTGTTCCCAATTTTTGTAAATTTTTTTTTAAATTTTCTGCCTTAGATTTTGATCTATTAAAATGGATAGTAATTTCTATATTAGGACCGGATAATTTTTCAGCAATAGCAGCACCTATTCTAGTAGCTCCACCTGTGATTATTATCTTCCGTGCTTCCACTTTTTATCTCTTTTTTTTGTAACTCTGGTGCCAGGCATACCAAGAGTAGACCTTCCTTTTGGGTAAATTTTATTTTTTACATCATACTGTCTTATTTTTGGGTTTAAAGTTATTTCAAGTTCAGTGCTCTGTAATTTTCTAATTTCATCTCTTATTTTAGCAGCTTCCTCAAATTCTAAGTTAGATGCAGATTCTTTCATTTTTTTATCTAAAGCTTTCAGATGTTTTTTTAGATTTCCACCTACATTAGACCCTTCACTTATTTTTACATAATCTTTTTCATAAACACTTTCTAAGATATCACTAATTTCTTTTTTTACAGTTTTAGCATCAATTTTATGTTTTTTATTATAGGCAAGTTGTATAGATCTTCTTCTATCAGTTTCTTGCATAGCTTTTTTTATACTTTTAGTTTCTTTATCAGCATATAAAATCACTTTGCCCTCAACATTTCTTGCTGCTCTTCCAATAGTTTGAATTAAGGAAGTTTCAGATCTTAAAAAACCCTCTTTATCAGCATCTAAAATACCAACTAATGCACATTCAGGTATATCTAAACCTTCTCTTAAAAGGTTTATTCCAACTAAAACATCAAACACTCCCATTCTTAAATCTCTCATTATTTCAATTCTCTCTAAAGTGTCTATGTCTGAGTGCAGGTACCTAACTCTAACACCATTTTCATGAAGATATTCTGTAAGATCTTCAGCCATTTTTTTTGTAAGTGTAGTGACTAATACTCTATGATTATTTTCTATAACTTTTTTACATTCATGCATTAAGTCATCAACTTGATTTTTGGCTGGTCTAATTTCTACTGGTGGATCAATTAATCCTGTTGGTCGGATAACTTGATCAATGAATTTACCTTTCGTTTGCTCTAATTCCCAAGGACCTGGTGTTGCAGATACAAAAACAGTTTGTGTTCGCATTAAATCCCATTCCTCGAATTTTAGAGGTCTATTATCCATGCATGATGGAAGTCTAAATCCGTATTCAGCCAAAGTACTTTTCCTTGATCTATCACCTTTATACATACCATTAAGCTGAGGAACCGTTACGTGACATTCATCAACAAAAATTAAAGTATTGTCTGGAAAGTATTCAAATAAAGTTGGAGGTGGTTCACCTGGTTTTCTACCTGACAAAAATCTTGAGTAATTTTCAATTCCAGCACACGAACCAGTTGCTTCTATCATTTCAAGGTCAAATTTAGTTCTTTCCTCAAGTCTTTGTGCCTCTAATAATTTATTCTCTGATTTATGTTTTTTTAGAGTAATTTCTAATTCTTTTCTTATGTTTAAAACTGCTTGTTCTATAGTTGGTTTAGGAGTTATGTAATGACTATTTGCATAAACTTTAACTAAGTTTAATTCTCTTACTTGATCACCCGTTAGTGGATCAAATTCCTCAATTTTTTCAAGTTTATCACCAAACAAGCTTAATCGCCATGCTCTATCTTCTAAATGAGATGGAAAGATTTCTAAATATTCACCACGAGCTCTGAAAGTACCTCTGTAAAAATTTTGATCATTTCTTTTATATTGTAACGCAACTAAAGAATTAATTATTTGTTCTCTATTGTAATCGTAATTTTTTTGTAGTGTTAGAGTCATTTTGCTATAAGCCTCAACTGAGCCTAAACCATAAATACATGATACACTGGCTACAATTAAAACATCATCTCTTTCCAAAAGAGATCTTGTTGCCGAATGTCTCATCCTGTCTATTTGCTCATTGATTGATGCTTCTTTTTCTATGTATGTGTCAGATCTTGGCACGTAAGCTTCTGGAGTATAGTAATCGTAGTAAGACACAAAATACTCAACAGCATTATCAGGAAAGAATGCCTTCATTTCTCCATAAAGTTGAGCTGCGAGAGTTTTGTTAGGAGCAAGAATTAAGGCTGGTCTATTTGTGGCCTCTATTACCTTTGCCATTGTAAAAGTTTTTCCAGACCCAGTAACGCCAAGTAATACTTGATTAAATTCCTCTTTATTTGCACCCTTAACTAATTTTTTAATAGCCTCCGGTTGATCACCCGCTGGTTTAAAATCAGATTTAATTTTAAATTTTTTACCACCTTCAAGTTTTCCACTGATTTTTGGGTTTTTACTCTGAATATCCGTAATTAAATCTTGATATGTATTTTCCATATATTAAAGAAAGTAGTAGAATTAATTTATATTTCAATGAGCATAATATCAGACAGTTTAAAAAGAATTAAGCCATCCCCAACTATTGCTGTAACTCAGAAAGTAAGGGAATTAAGAGCGGCTGGCAAAGATGTAATTGGTTTAGGAGCTGGAGAGCCAGATTTTGACACTCCAGAAAATATAAAAAATGCTGCGATCAAAGCCATAAAAAGAGGAGACACAAAGTACACTGCTGTTGATGGTACACCTGAACTTAAAAAAGCTATTATCAAGAAATTTAAAAGAGAAAATAAACTAAACTATTCTCTAGATCAAATAACTGTTGGTACAGGAGGTAAACAAGTCCTTTATAATACTTTCATGGCAACTCTTAATAAAGGAGATGAAGTAATTATACCAGCACCTTTTTGGGTATCATACCCAGATATGGTTCTTTTAGCTGGAGGAAAACCAAAAATAATTAAATGTACTGAACAGGAAGGTTTTAAACTTACTCCAAAAAAATTAAAAAAAGCAATATCTAAAAAAACTAAATGGATTATTCTTAATTCTCCATCAAATCCAACAGGAGCAGGTTATTCAAAAAAAGAAATTAATGATTTAGCAAAAATTTTAATCAGAAATAAAAAAATTTTTATTTTAAGTGACGATATTTATGAACATGTTAGGTATGATAACTTTAATTTTTTTACAATTGCTCAAATTTCTAAACTAAAAGATAGGACACTTACAATGAATGGAGTTAGTAAATCATATGCTATGACCGGTTGGAGAATAGGTTATGCTGCTGGTCCAAAGGAAATAATAAAAGCTATTAGAAAAATCCAATCACAATCAACTTCAAATCCATCCTCAATAAGTCAAGCAGCAGCTGTCGAAGCATTAAATGGAAAACAAGGTTTCGTAAAAACTAGGGCTAAATCATTCAAAGATAGAAGAAACTTTGTTGTAAAAAGCCTCAATAGTATAAAAGGTATAAATTGTTTAACTCCAAATGGAGCATTTTATGTATTCCCAAGCTGTAAAGGATTATTAAATAAAAAAACAAAATTAAAAACAGATACTAATTTTGTTCAAAGATTACTTGAAAAAGAAAACGTTGCAGTTGTCCAAGGTTCTGCTTTTGGTTTAGATGGCTATTTTAGGATTTCTTATGCTACATCGATGAAAAATTTAGAAAAAGCAATGTTAAGAATTAAATCTTTCTGCGAAACCCTAAATAAATAATTACTTTTGATTAAGTATCTTTTTTGCTGGAATTGTTTTTTTAATCCAATCATTTGGAATAGAATTTGCACCTTTTAAAGCAGCAAAATATGCTCCGGTAAAATTTGCTCTTGAACAATTACATCCGCCAGCTTTTATTGTTTTTAAAATAGCATCTTTATAATTTTTTGAATTAATAATTGTATATATAGAGCTATTAAAAGTCCCTGGATAGCTACAAGCCATACCCAGTTTCTTTATAACAGTTGGATCAAAATTTGATTTAAATTTTTTTATTTTTTTAATGTCGTTAACAATTGTCTTAAAAAAAGAATTTCTGTTGAATTTCTTAACAAATCCCTTGATTGGGTCTTTAGCACCCTTTAATGCAAAATCTATTAAATATAATTTTGCCAGAGCATATTTAAAACTTATTTTTGAAACTGTTATAATTTTGAAAATTTTTTCTAAACTTTTAAAATTAAAGCCATATAGAAAATAAGGAAGAATAGCACAAAAACCATCTGACTCATTAACCTTTATACCACCAGAAATTTTCTTTTTTAATTTAATGTTTTTTACCGTTTCAATAATATTCTGATGTATCCATGGTCCCTTAATCATACCACGCCAGTCTTTGACTTTTTTATATTTAGATCTCAGTTTTAAATTCTTCCAATATTTACTTCCCGGGCCAAAGTCTTTAAGGATATTTTTTTTAAAACGTTTATCTATATTTTCGTGACTCTCCAGAAGTGTTCGAAACATCACTTGACCAATTTCATTGTAACCAGAAACTTTTCCAGTTTTAATACTATAGAAAGGGCTTTTATTTTTTTTCAAGAAAGCAAAGTCGCTCTTCCCCTTAATATAAATACTTAATTTTTTTTGATTATACACCCAATGTAATGGCCTGGCTGCAGCATCAGCAACTGTAGCGCCTAAGAAAACATGAAGATTATTTTTCACTTTAATGAGATAAAAACTTTTCAGCCTCTAGTGCTGCCATACATCCCATACCAGCAGCAGTTACCGCTTGCCTAAATGTTTTATCCTTTACGTCTCCAGCAGCATAAACACCTGGTACATTAGTTTCTGTTGAATCTGGTTTTGTTATTAAATAACCTTCATTATCCATACTAAGTTGATCTTTAAATAATTGAGTGGCAGGGTCATGACCAATAGCAATAAAAACACCGTCTAATTTTATTTCATCAATTTTATTTGTTTTCACATTTTTAATTTTTATTCCTTTTACATTCTTTGGATCTTTATCTCCAATTACATCCTCAACAACTGTATTCCAAATAATTTCAATTTTTTTATTTTCCATAAGTTTTTTTTGAAGCATTTTTTCAGCTCTCAAACTATCTCTTCTGTGAATTAATTTTACTTTTGACGCAAATTTTGTGAGAAACATTGCTTCTTCAACAGCCGCATTACCTCCACCTACAACAGCAACTTCCTTATCTTTAAAGAAAAAACCATCACATGTTGCACATGCAGATACACCAAATCCTCTAAACTCTTGCTCAGATTTAATATTTAACCATCTAGCTTGAGCACCTGTGGAAATTATAATGCTTTCAGCAGTATATTTTTGGCCAGCATCACCCACAGCCTCAAAAGGTGTTGTTTTTAAATTTACTGAACTAATATGATCTTCAATCATTTCTGTCCCAACTGATTTTGCTTGCTCTTTCATTTGATCCATAAGCCATGGACCTTGAATAACATCAGCAAATCCTGGAAAGTTTTCAACATCTGTTGTTGTAGTTAATTGGCCTCCAGGTTCTGACCCATAAACCAAAATTGGATTTAACATTGCTCTCGCTGCATAAACTGCAGCAGTGTATCCAGCAGGACCAGACCCAATTATTAACACTTTTGTGTGTTTAGTTGGATTTTGACTCATATCAAAGCTATATAGTGATAAATGACTAAATTAAAAGGTTTATTATTGACCGAGGGTATGCATGGCATGATTAGCCAAGTTGAGGGGCTTGCTAAAGCTCTCAATCTTGAATTTATACACGAAAAAATTGAACTAAATAATTTTTGGAAAATGATTCCTCCAAAATTAACACCTGTAAAAGATTTTGTTTTCAAAAATGACATATCAAAAAAATTTAATGTAGTGATTTCATGCGGAAGAAAAAGTGTAGTTCCATCTATTTTTTTAAAAAAAAAATTTGGAAGCAAAATAATGAATATTCATATTCAGGATCCAAAAGTATCATTAAATAATTTTGATTTTGTTATTGCGCCAGAGCATGATGGTCTTGAGGGTATAAATGTTCTACAAACCAAAGGAGCAATTCATTATCTCACTGAAAAAGAATTAGAGGAAAATATTGACTATCTAAAACCCAGAATTAAAAAAGAAAAAGTAATAGTGTTTATTGCCGGTGGTCCAAATAAGTATTATGATTTTAATGATGAGATAATCGAAAATATTTTTGTTAAAACTAGAAATAATTTTATCAATCAAGGTTATCAGCTAATTTTTATACCCTCCATGAGAACACCTCAAAGAATAATAAATAAAGCTCAAAATTTTTTTGATGAAGACCAGATTATAATTCAAGATATCGACAAAAAAGCCTATTTATCGTCACTCAAGCTAGCTAATTATATTATTGTAACCTGCGATTCTACATCTATGATATCTGAAGCAGCTATGTCAGGAAAACCAATATATGTGGCTCAAATGCCAGCTATTAAAAAAAATAATCGTTTCAAAAAATTTTTTGAACTTTTTAAATCCCTAAATATAATTAAAAACTTAGAGGACACATTGGAAGAATGGAATTATCAAAAACTTAATGAAACTCATAGAATATCGGGATATATAGAGAAACAATTTAAAAATTATGACTTTTCTTAATTCTATACAAAAAAACTCAAAAAAGTATGAATTTCCATTTAATCACTGGGAATATAATAATGCTTTAAGTGAGTCGGCTATTAAAGAAATAGAGAGTGCAGACATTCCCGATGTAAGCAAACATAATCTCAATTACGATGGTACAAGAGCAATTGATGGTGGTGCTGCCGAATTTAGAGAAGGTATAGCCTCAGGTGGTAAGGCAATAAAATTTAGATGTTTTATTACAAAAGAAAATGCTTCCCAATTTCCAAATTTAGTAAAATTTATTAATGAACTCCAATCTAAAGAAACATACGAAACGATTTCAAAAATGATAAATAAAGATTTATCTGGATCATATGTCAGACTTGAAGTTATATGTGATCGTGAAGGTTTTTGGTTAAAGCCGCATTGTGACATTAAAGAAAAATTAATGTCAGGACTTATATTTGTTAATAATGCAAATGAGTCAGAAGAATTAGGCACTGATTTTTATAATGAAAAATTAAAAAAAGTTAAAACAGTTCCCTACAAGCATAATTATGGTTATTTATTTACAAGTGGCCCCAATACATGGCACGGAATGGAAAAGAAAAAAATTGTTAAAGAAAGAAGGTGTATCCAAGTCAATTATGTTACATTTAAAACTGATTGGAAAGTTGATTAAATACTTTGTAAAGATGTCACCTCTAATTTTTTTGTTTTGAGTGATTTAATACCCTCAATACATGCAAGTGCTGTTGACATATTTGTGCAGTACGGCACTTTATTTTTAAGTGTTGCTCTTCTTAAAGCAATAGCATCGTTTAATCTATGTTCTGTGTTGCCACCACCTGTATTAATTACTAAAGCTATTTTTTTAGAGTCAAGAACATCAACGATATGAGGTGATCCACTACTTACTTTATTAATAATTTTACAATTCATGCCATGTTTTTGAATATATTCGGCAGTTCCTTTTGTGGCACATAAATGAAACTTTAGTTTTAAAAGTTCTTTTGCGAGCCATAAACCTTCATCTTTATGAGAGTCTTTTAATGATAAAAAAGCTAGTCCATTTGTAGGTAATGAATTAGACGATGCTATCTGGCTTTTCGCGTATGCCATCCCAAAATTTTTGTCAAATCCCATCACTTCTCCAGTTGATTTCATTTCTGGACCTAACAATAAATCACTATTAGGAAATTTATTAAACGGAAAAACAGCCTCTTTTACGGCAAACATTCCTTTAGATTTATCTTTTAAATTAAATTTTGAAAGTTTTTCACCAGCCATAACTCTCGAGGCTATCTTTGCTAATGGTATTCCCTTAGCTTTTGAAACAAAAGGAACAGTCCGACTAGCTCTTGGATTTACCTCAATTACAAAAATTTCATCTTTCTTAATTGCAAATTGAACATTCATAAAACCTTTTACTTTAAGGGCTATAGCTAAATTTTTTGTTTGCCTTTCAATTTCTTTTATTAAAAAAGGTTTTATGGAAACAGGTGGTAAGCTACAAGCAGAGTCGCCAGAATGAATTCCTGCTTCCTCTATATGTTGCATTATCCCAGCTACATGCACTTCTTTACCATCAGATATAGCATCAACATCTACCTCCATTGCATGATCTAAAAATTTGTCAATAAGAATTGGATTTTTTTCTGCTGCTTTAAAGGCTTCTTCTACAAATTTTTTTAATTGGCTTTTTTCATATACAATTTCCATCGCCCTACCTCCAAGAACATAAGAGGGCCTAACCATTAAAGGTAAACCTATTTTTTCAGATATTACGATTGCTTGTTTAAAATTTTTTGCAATTCCACTCTCAGCTTGATTTAAATCTAATTTTTTTAAAAGTTTTCTAAATCTATCTCTATCTTCTGCTAGATCAATAGAAGAGTATTGAGTTCCTAAAATTGGAAGATTATTATCATGTAAAAATTTTGCCAATTTAATTGGAGTTTGACCACCAAATTGCGTAATAATACCGACTAAATTCCCTTTATCTTTCTCCCTCTTTATGATGTTGAAAACATATTCTTCCTTTAAAGGCTCAAAATATAATCTATCGCTAGTGTCGTAATCTGTTGAGACAGTCTCAGGATTGCAATTAACCATTATAGTCTCAAAACCAGCAGTCTTTAAGGCAAAACTTGCTTGACAACAGCAATAATCAAATTCTATTCCTTGTCCTATTCTATTAGGCCCCCCACCTAATATTATAATTTTTTTCTTTACAGACGGGTAAGCTTCACACTCTGAATTGATTGAGAAATTTCTTTGATATGTTGAATACATGTATGGTGTAAAGGATTTAAATTCTGCCGCACAAGTGTCAACTTTTTTAAATACAGGTAGAATTTTAAGTGCAGTTCTTTTTTTTCTCACAAGATCCTCAGATAAATTTGATAGCTCAGAAAGCTTTTTATCTGAAAAACCTATTGATTTTATTTGGTTAAAATCATCAAAATTTTTAGGTAAGCCATTTTTTTTTATCTTAATCTCATTTTCTATTATTTCTTTAATTTGGTTTAAGAACCACGGATCAATTTTTGATAAATTATGAATTCTTTTAAGCTTGATTTTTTTTCTCATTGCTTCAGCAATAAGTAAGATTTTATTAGGAATATTTTCTTTTAGTTTTTTTTCGATTTGTCTTTTATTTAAATCAAATATTCTGTCTAATCCTGAGAAACCAGTCTCAAGAGAAACCAATGCTTTCTGAAGAGATTCTTTAAAGTTTCTTCCAATTGCCATTGCTTCCCCTACCGATTTCATTGATGTGCCTAAAATTGCTGGAGAGGTTGAAAATTTTTCAAAAGTAAATCTTGGAATTTTGGTTACCACATAATCTATACTTGGTTCAAATGATGCTGGAGTAACTTTAGTAATTTCATTTTTTAATTCATCTAACGTATATCCAACTGCAAGTTTTGCAGCAACTTTTGCAATGGGAAATCCAGTTGCTTTTGATGCAAGCGCTGAAGATCTTGATACTCTTGGGTTCATCTCAATTATTACCATTCGCCCATTTTTAGGATTTATTGCAAATTGAACATTTGAACCACCTGTTTCAACTCCAATTTTCCTCAAACACGCAATAGAGGCATTTCGCATTACTTGATATTCTTTGTCAGTTAATGTCAATGCAGGAGCAACTGTAACCGAGTCTCCTGTATGTATTCCCATTGGATCTACATTTTCTATTGAACAAATAATTATACAATTATCCTTTTTATCCCTTACAACCTCCATTTCAAATTCTTTCCAACCTTCTAAACACTCTTCTACAAGTACTTGACTCACCGGAGACTCGTGCAAACCATTTTTGATAATTTTTAGGTAATCTTTTTTGTTTTTTGCTATTCCTCCTCCTAAACCCCCAAGAGTAAAAGCTGGCCTAATTATTGCTGGCAAACCAATTTTACTCAAAACTTTTGATGCTCGATTTATATTGTTTACGATCTCAGATTTTGGAAGATCTAAACCAATATCAATCATGTTTTTTCTGAATTTTTTTCTATCTTCCGCATTGGAAATAGCTTTTGAATTTGCACCAATTAACTCAATTTTATATTTTTTTAAAATTCCTTTCTTCTCTGCTTCCATTGCAAGGTTAAGAGCAGTCTGGCCACCCATGGTTGGAAGAATTGCATCTGGGTTTTCTTTTTTGAGAATTTTTTCTAAAACCTCTAAAGTAATAGGCTCAATGTAAGTTTTATCAGCAACATCCGGATCTGTCATAATTGTTGCTGGATTTGAATTAATTAAAACAACTTTATAACCTTCATCTTTTAATGCCTTACAAGCCTGGGTTCCTGAATAATCAAATTCACAAGCTTGACCAATGATAATTGGTCCAGCACCTACAACTAAAATTTTTTTAAGATCTTTTCTTTTTGGCATTTTTTTTCATGTTGTTAATAAATTCTTTGAATAAATAGACACTATCTTGTGGTCCAGGGTTTGACTCTGGGTGATATTGAACTGAGAATACAGGATTATTCTTTAATTTTATTCCCTCAATACTATTATCGAACAAAGATTTATGAGTAATCTGAATGTTTTTTGGTAAATTTTCTCGCACAACTTCAAAGCCATGATTTTGGCTAGTGATTTCTACATTACCATTAATTAAATTTTTAACAGGATGATTTGCTCCCCTGTGACCTAATTTCATTTTTTTTGTTTTACCACCTAATGCAAGTGCGAGTATTTGATGACCAAGGCAGATACCAAATAATGGCATTTGATTTTTAATAAGATTTTGAATTATTTGAATTGCATATTTTCCTGTTGCAGCCGGATCCCCAGGTCCATTAGATAAGAAGACACCACTAGGTTTGAGAGATAAAATTTTTTCTGCAGGTGTTTTACAAGAAACCACAGTAACTTTACATTTAAAATTAGAAAAATATCTCAAAATATTTTTTTTTATTCCATAATCTATAGCGACTACATGAAACGAATTTTGATTATTTTTTCTATAGCCATGTTCTTTTCTCCAAGTTTTAAGTCCTTTCCAAATATAATTTTTTTGGGTGGTAACTTTTTCTGCTAGATCTAAATTTTTTAGCCCACTCCATTTAATCGTAGAATTAATAAGTTTGTTGATATGAAATTTACTTTTCTTTGAGTAAACAATGGTTCCTTTTGGAGCACCTTTATCTCTTATAAAATTCGTTAAACTTCTTGTATCAAGTCCAGTAATTCCAACTATTTTATTTTTTCTTAACCAAGCATCTAAATGTTGAAAAGATCTATAATTTGATGGCGATGTTATCTCAGAATTAAAAATAACTCCTTTAGTCCATATCTTATCAGACTCGTAATCTTCTTTATTTGTCCCTACATTTCCAATGTGAGGAAAAGTGAAGTTTATTATTTGTCCGGCATAAGATGGATCAGATATTATCTCTTGGTATCCCGTTAACGAGGTATTAAAGCAAACCTCACCAGTTGCTTCTCCCTGATATCCAATCCCGATACCTTTAAAAATCTTTTTGTTTTCTAAAACTAAAATACCTGTGTTTTTTTGAGAATTTTTTACGCGAGCTTTTTTTACTTTTTTGATCAATTACAACTCATAAGTTAAAGGTTAATACAATAATTGATTTATTATCGCAACAGAGATGTATTATAAAATTGTAAAAAAACAATTTTTCTTTTGAAGAATTTTTTCATTAAAGTAGATTAAAAAATTATGTCTTTAAAAGAAACAATTGAAACAGAATATAAAAATGCTTTAAAATCTAAAGATAAAATTAAAATCTCAACTTATAGGTTAATTTTATCATCAATTAAGGATCTCGATATCTCGAACAGGTCCGGCCCTAACAAAAAAGAAACAGATGATGAAGATATAAAAAAATTATTAAAAAAGATGATGAAGCAAAGAACCGAATCAATTGATATTTATAAAAAAAATAATCGCTCTGATCTTCTAGAAATTGAGCGAAACGAATTTAATATTCTATCAAGTTTTCTTCCCAAACAATTAAATGACGAAGATACTAAAAAAATATGTGAGGAAATTATTTCTAAATTAGGTGCAAATTCTATTAAAGAAATGGGAAAAGTAATGGGTGAATTAAAAAAAAAGCATGCTGATGAAATCGATTTTTCAAAAGCTGGCGCCTTGTTAAAACAATTATTAAATAAATAATGAAATATCCAAAAGAATATCTAGATGAAATCAAAACTCGTCTAAAAGTTTCTAGTGTTGTTTCAAAAGTTGTAGCTTTAAAAAAAAGAGGAAAAGAGTTTGTTGGACTATCACCATTTAAAAACGAAAAGACACCTTCTTTTACAGTCAACGATGAAAAAGAATTTTATCATTGCTTCGCAACCTCAGAGCACGGAAATATTTTTGATTTTGTTATGAAAACTCAAAACTTAAGGTTTGGAGAAGCAGTAAAATATCTTGCTAATATTGCAGGAATGCAACCATATCTATTTACAAAACAAGATGAGGAGAGAGAAAAAAATTGGAAAGAGTATTTATCAGTTTATAGAAGTTATGTTGATTATTATCATGATCAGCTATTAAAAAATGAAAAACTTTCAAACGCTAGAGATTATTTGAAGAATAGATCATTAGGCAAAGACGAAGTAAAAAAATTTAAGATTGGTTTTGTTGAAAAAAATCCAAGTTTTTTTGATGAACTAAAAAAAAATTTTAGTGAAAAAACATTATTAGAAAGTGGTTTATTTTATTTTGATGAAAAGAAAAAAAACTGTGTGGAGAGATTCAAAGGAAGATTAATATTTCCAATAAATAATATTTCAGGTCAACCTATTGCTTTAGGTGGAAGAATAATAGAAAATTCCGACTACCTAGCAAAGTATATTAATTCACCGGAGACAAATTTTTTTAAAAAAGGTTCAAATCTTTATAATTTAGATTTAGCTAGAAAATTATCTAACAAGTTAGATCATATTTTTTTAGTTGAAGGTTATATGGATGTAGTTGGACTAAGTAAAAATGGAATTGACAATGTAGTAGCAAATCTTGGCACTTCTTTAACTGATAAACAAATTTTGACATTAAACCAGTTTTTTAATGATATTATTATTTGTTTTGACGGAGATGAAAGTGGCTATAAAGCTGCATTAAGAGCAGCAGAGAATTCTATAAAAGAACTTAAACCCGAAAAACAAATATCTTTTTTATTTTTACCAGATAAAGAAGATCCTGATAGTTTTATAAATAAAAACGGCAAAAACTATTTTTTAGATTTTACAAAACAGAATAAATTACCGATTCATCAATTTATTTTTAGTCATTATAGAAAACAGACTGAAAATAATCCATCTTCTATGGCAATATTTGAAAAAAATTTAAGGTTTATTGCAAATACAATTAAAGATAATTTTATAAAAAAATATGTTCTTGAGTATTTTTTAGAGAAAATAACAGAACTAACACCACATTCTAATCAAAATAAAAATAAATTTTTTGTAAAAAAAACAAAATCACTTGAATCAACTAAAAAAATTTTCAATGAAAGCCAAGCAATTACTAGTGTTGAATTAAAAGAGTTTTCTTTATTATATTTATTGTGTGATAATTTATCTCTCTTTCAAAAAAACCTACATTTAGTTGAAAACATAAAATTATTTACAGAAATAAATAAGCAAATATTCCATTCAATTATTGGTAAACTAAAAATGGATGAATCAATACGTGTTGAAGATCTTGATTTGGATAAACAACTCTTAAATAAGATAAATAGGTTCGCTCCAATTAAACATATCATCAAGAATAAACCTAAAAATGAAAATCGAGTCATAGAGTTGTTGGATGATATTTCAAAAGATTTATTTAATCATGATTTAGAGTTGCGAATTCAAGAATTAGAATCGAAGTTTTCAAAAGATTTAAGTGAAACGACATTTAATGAGCTAAAAGAGCTCAAAAACGAAAGAAAAACTAACTAATCTTAATAAATTAGCAATGGATTTTTTCTTATTTGATATTATATAAGTCTTTCAAACTTATATTGCTGTGGAAAGAATTATTACTAAATCATTTGCTAGGTTAATGGGTCGTGGAACCCATAGGGGATTTATAACTTATGAAGAGTTAAGTAAATCCCTAGGAAAAAGAAATCTCTCAGATGAGAATCTGTCTCAAGCTTTTATTCATATTTTAGATGGTGGAATAGTTCTTGTTGAAAAGAAATCTGATTTTAAAGTATTAAGAAAAAAAGAAAATTCCTCTAAAGATGAAGGCAAAACTATTGAGAAAAGTGATGACCCAATAAGAATGTACCTTAGAGAGATGGGGGGTGTTGAGTTACTTTCCAGAGAAGGTGAGATAGCAATTGCAAAAAGGATAGAAGCTGGAAAAGATGTTATGTTAATTGCTTTATCACAAAGTCCTATTACCGCTCAGCAATTTTTTGATTGGGATGAAAAATTACAAAAAGATGAGATATTAGTGAGAGAAATTATAGATATTGATACAAATTATATGGAGGATGAAAATACTGGACCAAGTGCGAAACAAAAAAATGCTGGTGAAGATGACAAAGAGGATAGTTCAAACGATGAGAGTGATGATGATTTCAACCCAACACTTGCTGCCATGGAGTCAGAAATTAAGCCAAAAGTTTTAAAAACAGTTAATTTATTAACCAAAGAGTACCGAAAATTAATAAAATATCAAAAAGAGAAATTATATTGCGTTCTGAATTCTCAGACTTTTTCAACTTCTAAAGAAAAAGGTTATGAAAAGGTTGTTAATGAAATATTAGAGAATATAAAATCTTTACAGTTATCTCCTTCAGTATTAGAGGAGCTAGTGCAAAAACATTATGTGGAAAATAAGAAAGTTATCTCTTTAGAGGGTAATCTCTTAAGATTAGCTATGGATCAAAAAATACCACGGAATGAGTTTATCAAATTTTATATAGGTAATGAGATTAATCCTAACTTAAAAAAGTTTTTAGATACTAACACTTTGTGGAAGCAATTTTTTAGTAAGAATAAAGAAGAATTTAAAAATATAAGAGAAAGATTGATTGAAATCAGTCACAAGCTTGGAATGTCAGTAACTGATTTTAAAAAGTTAGTGAGCAGAGTTCAAAAAGGTGAAAAGGAGTCGAGAATTGCTAAAAAAGAAATGGTGGAAGCTAATTTAAGACTAGTTATCTCAATAGCGAAAAAATACACAAACAGGGGACTTCAGTTTTTAGATTTAATTCAGGAGGGAAATATTGGTTTAATGAAAGCAGTTGATAAATTTGAATATCGAAGAGGTTATAAATTTTCAACTTATGCAACTTGGTGGATAAGACAAGCAATAACAAGGTCAATTGCCGATCAAGCAAGAACTATTAGAATTCCAGTCCATATGATTGAAACAATAAATAAAATTGTAAGAACACAGAGACTTATACTTAGTGAGTTTGGTAGAGAAGCTACACCTGAAGAATTAGCAAAAAAACTTCGAATGCCTTTAGACAAGGTAAGAAAAGTTCTAAAGATTTCCAAAGAACCGGTATCGTTAGAAAAACCAGTTGGTGATGAAGAAGATAGTAGTTTGGGAGATTTTATTGAAGACACAAAAGCATTAGCGCCATTAGAACAAGCAATCAAATCAAATCTAGGCGAAGCAACAACAAAAATATTGTCTACTCTTACTCCTAGAGAGGAAAGAGTTTTAAGGATGAGATTTGGAGTTGGAATGAATACTGATCATACATTAGAAGAAGTAGGTTTACAATTTTCAGTAACAAGAGAAAGAATTAGACAAATAGAAGCTAAAGCTCTGAGAAAGCTTAAACACCCGAGTAGATCAAAACAATTAAAAAGTTTCTTAGAAAGTTAATCTGGGCCGTTAGCTCAATAGTAGAGTACTGCATTGACATTGCAGGGGTAGTTGGAGCGTAACCAACACGGCCCACCAATTTAAAATCTATCTTTATTTGAGAATTTTTAATAAATGATATAATACTTAGAATAATTAAGGGCCTGTAGCTCAGTTGGTTAGAGCAGTACACTCATAATGTATTGGTCCCAGGTTCGAGTCCTGGCGGGCCCACCACAAAAATTTTAATTATTAGAAAATTCTTTTAAAACTTTAAATAAAGCCTCAATATTGTTTTCATTGGAGCTCAAAACAGATGCAAATTCCTCTTTTTGAGTTCTTGCTAAACTCAGTCCTTCTATTATTAAATCTCTTATTAAAGGGTTATTAGGATCTTTTGTATAAATCCTCCAATCAATATTTATTTCAGGCCTCTCTTTTGTTGCTTTTAGAACACTATTTACAATCGTGTAATTATCATTTAACTTTTCTTTGTTAGTAACGTCAATTTCAGGATTAGTGTATTCTGCCAATCTACTAGAGAAACTTTTTAAAAAGTATTCTTCAAATAAATTTAAATATATGTTTTTTTCCTCTTCACTTAGATTTTTTCTTTTTGCACCTAGCGTATAAAAACCAATACCTTTAATATCTACTGTTTCCTTAGCAATTAATTTCAATTTTTCAATTTTTTCATTTTTAGAAATATTTTCACCCAGTAATTTTGAAGCTCTGTTAACTGTAGACTGAACAAATATATCTGGCTCAATAGAAAATGAAGTTGATGAAATTGAAAAAAAAATTATTATAAATATCAATAATTTTTTTTTTATCATGTTTTAGCAAAATTATTGAGTTTCTATCTCTTCCCAATCACTATCATCTTGAGTTTCAATAATTTTCTTATTATTCAAGATTTTTTGTTGTCTATCTTGTAGATAAAGACTCTTTACCGAAGCATAAAAGTCCAGTGAATTCTTCTCTAGGTTTTCAATAGAGTCAAAATTTTTTGCTCTAAAATCTACTCCAGCAGTTACCCTCGATATATAATAGTCACTATCTCTAAAATAATTAGTATCATTTCGCACAGTTACATTGTACCAAGCATCTCCACCAACAAAATTAGTTAAAGAGGCAAAGGTATCTCTAGCAGTTGTAGGGCCTAAAACAGGTAACACTAAATAGCAACCAGGCCCAACACCAAGAGAGGCTAAACTTTGTCCATAATCCTCTTTTACATATTCACTGAACCCAAGATATGTAGCAACATCAATTAAGCCCAGAACACCAATGGTGGTGTTAATTAAAAATCTTCCTGTATTTACACCAGCCATAGCAAAATCGCCCTGAAGAATATTGTTAGGTATAGTTACAACGTTTGATAAATTATTTAATGAATTACTTACTCCAGATTTAACTGGAGAGGGCAAGACTCTGTAAACACTTGAAACTGGTTTAAAAATTACCTTATCTAAACCTTGATTAAGAGCAAAAGAAGCTTTGTTAAAAGTTTCAGAGCAATCTCTGATTTCAGACGGTTCATTTTTTTTTAGTACAAGTTCACCGTCTGAACCCGCGTGAACATTCACGATTAACGTAAAAGTTGTAATTATAATTACTACAATTTTCTTCATCATTTACTATTCTGTATAATACAATGTTATATAAAATAAAATAAGAATAAATCATTTTTATAGCTTAAATGTGGCCTAAAATATCACTAAATTATTCACCAAACTTTAAAACAATTAAAAGATCTCAAAAAGATATCAAATTTATAATTATTCACTACACAGGCATGAACAAAGAATTATCAGCTATTAATAGACTTTGTAACTTCAAATCAAAAGTTAGTGCACATTTCTTTATAAAAAAAAATGGCTTAGTGTTAAATCTTGTTCCTCCACTCTATGAAGCTTGGCATGCGGGAAAGTCTAGTTGGAAAAATTTTAAATCTCTTAATAAGTATTCTATAGGTATTGAAATTCAAAATTCTGGTCATGATAATAGATATGAAAATTTTTCTAAAAAACAAATTATTTCAATAAAAAAATTATTAATGTTTTTGATAAAAAAATACAATGTAAGTCCAAAAAATGTTTTGGGTCATTCTGATATTTCTCCAGATCGTAAAAAAGACCCTGGAGAAAAGTTTCCTTGGAAAAAGTTGGCTAAATCTAGATTATCTCAATGGCATAATTTAGACGAACAAAAACTCAGAAAAAAAAGATTGATTAAATTAAATTTTGATGAAGAAAGTAGATTTTTGACCAATTTAAAAAAAATTGGATATCCTAAAATATCTCATAAATTTTCAAATTTAAAAAAAAGAATAATAATTAGAGCTTTTCAAAGGCATTTTAGACAAGAGTTGATTAACGGAATTTCCGATCAAGAATGCTTAATAATAAGTAAGAATCTATAAAAATTTGTTAATTATTGTTGAAAAAAAATAATTAAATTATAGATTATACATGCCAGATAAATGACTTATCGCTTTGAGAAATTAAAGAGGAAAGTCCGGGCTCCGCAAGGATACAGTGCCAGGTAATTCCTGGCGGGGGTAACCCTAGGGATAGTGCCACAGAAAATAAACCGCCATAACATGGCAAGGGTGAAAAGGTGTGGTAAGAGCACACCGGTTCTATTGGTAACAATGAACGCTGGAAAACCCCACTGGGAGCAAGACTAAGTAGAGATGACATTGTTTATCAACTAAAAGCCATCCTTGGCTAGTCATCAGGGTTAGTCGCTTGAGTTTGAAAGTGATTTCAAACCTAGAGAAATGATATGTTTAAATGACAGAACCCGGCTTATAGTTTATCTGGCAAAATTTTCCTTTTTCAACACTTTATATATATAAATTTTTTAAATTACTGATTTAAACTATAAATTGTATGTATTGACACTTTATGTAAAAACCCATATGATCCCATAAATTCCCAAATAAAAGGGATATAAGGATTTATGGTTTATGTTTTTATCAACCTACGAAAACAAAATAGACAAAAAAGGAAGGGTGTCAGTGCCGGCAAACTTTAGATCTTATTTATCTAATTTAGGTTACAATGGAGTGATTTGTTATCCATCATTTAATAATCAATCAATAGAGGCATGGCCTCAAGACAGAGTTGAAAAAATCTCTAATTCAATTGATACTTTAAATCCATTTGAGGAAAAAAGAGATTTTTTTGCTACTTCAATATTATCAGAAAGTATAAATTTACAATTTGATAGTGAAGGAAGAATTTCTCTTACACCAAAATTATTAAAACACGCGAAAATCAAAAATAGCATGTTGTTTGTTGGTCAAGGCAAAACTTTTCAGATATGGGAACCAACAATTTTTGAAAAATTTAAGGTCACTGCAAGAAAAAAAGCAAATTTAAATCGTGCCGGTCTTAAATGGGAGCATTAATAAAATAAAAAACGGGGGATATCAAAATGACAATTAATTTTAAAACGCCAGAGATAAAAGAGTTACAACCTAGACTTTTAGTAATGGGAGTTGGTGGTGCAGGGGGAAATGCAATTAATGAAATGATTGAAAACGGAATGCAGGGAGTAGAATTTATTGCTGTCAACACTGATGCACAAGATTTAAAACATAGTAAAGCAAAATCAAAAATTCAAATTGGCTTAAATTTAACCAAGGGTTTAGGTGCAGGTGCAAAAATCGATATTGGTCAAGCAGCAGCAGATGAGTCTCTAAACGACATAGTAAATGTTTTACAAGGTGCAAACATGGTTTTCATAGCTGCTGGTATGGGTGGTGGAACAGGGACTGGTGCAGCACACGTAATAGCAAGAGCTGCAAAAGAATTAAATATTTTAACAGTTGGTGTTGTTACACTACCATTTTTATATGAAGGCCCATCAAGAATGAGAAGAGCTCAAACCGGTCTTGAGGAATTAAGAAAACATGTAGATACTATTATTGTAATTCCCAATCAAAATTTATTTAAAATAGCAAATGAGCAAACTACATTTGAGGAGTCTTTTAATCTATCAAATAACGTTTTAATGCATGGCGTTCAAAGTGTAACAGATCTTATGGTAAGACCTGGAATCATTAATTTAGATTTTGCTGATGTTGAAACAGTTATGGCATCTATGGGTAAAGCTATGATGGGTACAGGAGAAGCAGAAGGTGAGGGTAGATCTATGAAAGCTACAGAAATGGCAATTAGTAACCCTTTAATTGATGATTATACCCTCAAAGGTGCGAAAGGTTTGCTTGTTAATATTACAGGCGGTAAAGATCTTAAGTTATTTGAAGTTGATGAGGTGGTTAATAAGATAAGATCTGAAGTTGAGGCCGATGCAGAGGTCATTATAGGAGCAATAACTGATCCATCTCTTGAGGGTAAAATAAGAGTATCAATTGTTGCAACAGCTTTAGATGGACAACAACCTGAAACAAAATCAGTTATCAATATGGTACATAGGATTCAGAATAGAAATCCTGGATACTCTGATTTTTCAAATTTAGGATCTAATACTTCTTTTAATTTTTCAACTAGCGCACCAATCTCAAGCGGTGCTAATGCACTAAAATTAGAGAATGAAATAACAACTGAAGATGCTAGTGAAACTGTCATTAATGATAATATTAATCAAATTAATGATCAATATCATGAGGAATTATTAAAAAATCAGCAAGCTGAAAGCTTGGTTGAAAACACCAACGAGGATGATGAAAGTTCTTTTACTCAAGAGGCTATTGGTGATTCAGCTCAAGATGATGAAGCAAAGAATGACTTAAAAGAGTTTGGAGTTGATAGTGATGCGCCAGACTTGTTTAGTTCTGAAAACGAAAAGTCTTCTTCTGAAAATTTATTATCCCAAGAAAATGAGGATCCAGAGGACGATTTAGAGATACCAGCATTTTTAAGAAGACAAAAAAATTAATGCTCTTCGTAAAAATAAATGGAAGCCACCATAGTACAGGATAAAACAAAACATTATCCAGTACTGCTAAAAGAAATTATTAGCATTATTACCCCTCAATATGGTGGCACATTTATTGACTGTACTTTTGGTCAAGGCGGGTACACTCGAGAAATTCTTAAGAATAAAGACAACAAAGTAATTGGATTTGATAGAGACTCTGAAAGTTTAAAAATTGCAAAAGGAATTGAAAAAGAATTTACAGATCGATTTATTTTTAAGAATTTAAATTTTAGTAAATTAGGAAATTTAAAACTCAGAAATGAAAATATCAGAGGTGTGTTATTTGATTTAGGTTATTCATTTACACAAATTAAAGATCCAAAAAAAGGATTATCCTTTAATTCTAGCGGATCATTAGATATGAGAATGGGTTTAAATGAATTTTCAGCTAAAGAAGTAATAAATAAATTAGATGGAAAAAGCCTTATTAAAATTTTCAAATCTTTTGGTGATGAAAGAGACGCAAAACTAATCGTTAAGAATATTCTTAAAGACAGATTGGTAAAAGAAATAGATACCCCTCATTTAGTAAAAATTATTGAAAAATCAAAAAAAGGAAATAATAGAAAAATTCACCCTGCAACTAAAGTTTTTCAGGCATTAAGAATTTTTGTTAACAAAGAAATAAGTGAATTAATTCATGGAATGATCTATGCAGCTAAAGTTTTAAAAAAAGATGGTCTTTTGGTTATTGTAACTTTTCATTCTTTAGAAGATAAAATTGTAAAGTATTTTTTTAGAAGTCTCTCAGAACACAAAAGTGTATCTAGATACCAACCTGAGGAAATACAAGAGGAAATCTTATTTAAATTACATCAAAAAAAGCCAATAGTGCCATCAAATCAAGAATTAAAAGAAAACCCTCCTTCTAGGTCTGCAAAATTAAGATGTTTAATTAAACAAGAAAATTTTTACGATTTTAAAACTGATATTTTAGAGAAATTTAAAGATTTAATAGAAATTGAAAATTTTGGACTTAATTTATGAAAAAAATTCTAACTATTAGTTTAATTTTTTCACTTATCGTAATTACCTCTTTTATAAAAAATTCTACGAAGAAAATTGATGAGGAATTGTTTAGTTTAAAAGAGAATATATCAGATTTAAATTTAGAATTAGATAATGTGAAACTTGAATTCGATTATTTAAGCTCCTCAGAAAAACTGATTAGTTATCAAAATCTTTATTTTGAAAATAAGTTGACTCAAAAGAGTATAAATGAAATTGAAATTATTGACCTCACACGAGAAAAAATTCTTACAAACGATGTTAAAATTATGAATAGCGAAAAATAATGATATGAAGTTTATTCTCCAAGAAAACAAAGAGGAATTTGAACTTAAAAGTGACAAAAAAAATTTTGATATTAGATTTAATAGAATTGCATTTATTTTTTTTATTTTTTTCCTTATTTCTATAATTTATTGTATTCATCTTACTCATCTTGGTTCTAGAGATTTGAATTCCAATATTTCAAAGAATTATGGCTCTTTTAATAAAATTCAAAGAGCAAATATTTTAGACCGAAACAATCATTTTTTAGCAAAAACTGTTAATTCTATTGATATTGGAATAAATCCGGTTGAAGCGATAGATAAAAAAAAATTGCTACTTAATCTAAAATATATTTTTCCTGATAAAGATTTTAAATTAATTAATTCAAAACTTTCTAAAGATAAATTTTTTTGGTTTGAAAAAAAAATTTCAGAGGAGAACTATGAGAAAATTATGATGTTGGGTGATAAATCAATAAAACCACATGAAAATCTTATAAGAGTTTATCCACAAAAAAATTTATTTAGTCATATAATAGGACAAATAGATGATGATAACTTGGGGATTTCTGGGTTAGAGAAATCATTAGATCTAGATTTAAAAAAAAATGATAAATCTATTCAACTTACTGTCGATAAAGATATTCAGTTCCTGATAAGAGAAGAGTTAATAAAGTTTAATAAAATATTTAAAACTAAAGGTAGTGCCTCAATTTTAATGGATATTAATAATGGTGAGATATTATCGATTATTTCGCTGCCTGATTTTGACCCTAATCAAAGAGAAAATATTACAGATGTGAATTATATTAATAGAGCAACAAAAGGTGTTTATGAATTAGGTTCTGTTTTTAAAACTTTTACCTTGGCAGCAGCCTTAAATGAAAAGATAATAGAGCCTAATACTGAATTTAAAAATTTAGAAAAAAATATTACTTGTGGAAAAAATAAAATAAGTGAATATGACAAAAAAATTCCCTCCAACTTAACTGCCGAAGAAATATTAATCCGCTCAGGCAATATAGGTTCGGTAAGAATCGGCCAAGCAATTGGGATTGAAAAATATAAAAAATTTTTAAATGATCTTAACTTAATTAACTCAATACAATTTGACATAGAGGAAATGGGTAAACCAATACCCTTTAATTGGGGAAAGTGTAAGCTTGCAACAACTTCATATGGACATGGAATAACTACTACAATTTTACAATTAACTAGCGCTTACTCTACTATTGCTAACGGTGGTTTTAGGATCAATCCAACTCTTATAAAAAAAGAAAAATATGTTAAAGGAGAAAGAATTTTAGAGGAAAATGTTTCATCAAATCTTGTTTCAATATTAAGAAAAATTGTAACTACAAAAGAAGGTACAGCAACTCTAGCTAATGTAGAAGGTTATGAGGTTGCAGGGAAAACTGGTACCGCAGAAAAAATTTTAGAGGGTGGATATTCCCGAAAAAAAATTAATACTTTTGCTTCAGTATTTCCAGCCTCAAATCCCAAGTATAGCTTAGTTGTGATGTTGGATGAGCCTAAAACAAATAGTGAGTACGTTTATAATTATAGAGATGGATCAGGAATAAAATACAAAGGAACTCCTTTTAATACTGCGGGTTGGACTTCAGTTGAAGTTGTTGGTCAAATTATAGAAAAGATTGGGCCTATTTTAGCCACAAAATACGCGCAAATTAATTAACAATGTTATTAGGCAATTATTTCACGAATATAGATAATAGTAAAAAAAAAATTTTTTTCTCAGGGATTTCATTCAATTCAAAAGATATTAAAAAAGATAATATTTTTTTTGCTATAAAAGGTAATAATTTTGATGGAAATAAATTCATTTCTATTGCAATAAAAAAAGGCTCTAAAGTTATTATAAGCGAGAAAAGAATTACAAATCTTCAAAAGGATATTTTATTCATTCATACTAAAAATGTAAGAAAACTTTTAGCAGAAATCGCTTTTAAAATTTATAAGAATAAACCTAATAATTTAATTGCTGTAACTGGAACAAATGGAAAATCATCTGTTTCAGATTTCTATTTTCAATTGTTAAAACTTAATAAAATAAAAGTCGCCTCAATCGGAACATTAGGTGTGAAATCGAAAAATATAAGACGAAATTTACAAAATACTACGATAGACCCAATTCGAATGGGACAAATATTATCTAAATTAAAATCTCAAAAAATTAATAATGTAATTATGGAAGCATCCAGCCATGGTCTAACTCAACATAGGTTGGATGGTCTAAAGTTTTCATCTGGTATTTTCACAAATTTATCTCAAGATCACCTAGATTATCATAAAAATTTTAAAGAATATTTTAAAGCAAAACTGTACCTCTTTGAAAATTTGATAGGAAAGAAAGGAAATGTAATAACAGATGAAACATTACCAGAATTTAAAAGAATAAAAAAAATCGCAATTTCTAGAAAATTGAAATTGCAGGTTTTAAATAATAGCAAAAATCAATTTCAAATTTTATCTCATAGTTATAGAGGTGAGAAACAAATATTAAAAATTAGATACTATAATCTAACAAGAGAAATAAATTTAAATCTTATTGGAAAAATACAATTAAAAAATATTTTAATGGCGATTATTGCAGCAAAAAATAGCAATATAAGTTTAATCAAGATTCTAAATGTTTTATCACAACTTAAGCCAATAGATGGAAGACTTGAAAAAATAGGTAAAATACAAAATAAGTCTAAAGTAATACTTGATTATGCACATACACCAGATGCACTTAGAATATGTCTTTCAAACCTTAAAGAGCAATTTCCAAATAAAAAAATAATTTTACTCTTCGGTTGTGGTGGAAATAGAGATCAAAATAAAAGATTTAAAATGGGAAAGATTGCATGTGATTATTCTAACGAAATTTATTTAACAGATGATAATCCTAGATTTGAAGATCCAAGAAAAATAAGAGATGATATTAAAAAGGGTATTCAAGACACTTCGATAAAAGAAATTCCTGATAGAAAAAAAGCTATTTCTGAGGCCATCAAAAATTTAAATACAGGTGATATTTTGTTGGTTGCTGGAAAAGGTCATGAGAAAACCCAAGATTTTGGTAAAAAGAAAATTTATTTTTCAGACAAAAAAATTATTTTAGATTGTATTAAACTTAAGAATACAAACTTATCAAAAAACTTTAAGATAAATATTATTAAAGAATTGTCGAAAATCAAAAACAAAATTCCTTTAGTAAAAGCAGATAAAGCAAGAATTAACTCCAAAGAGGTAAATAAGAATGATATTTTTTTTGCTATTAAAGGAAAAAAAAATGATGGAAATAAATATATTGGAGAGGCATTTAAAAATAAAGCATCATTAGTTGTAGTAAATAAAGTTCAAAATAAATTTAATAGCAAACGTCAGATAAAAGTAAAAAATACATTAAAATTTATGACTGAAATTTCAAAAATATTTAGACAAAATATCGATACAAATATTATAGCTATTACAGGAAGTTGTGGAAAAACTACTCTCAAAGAATTATTGGGCAATGTATTAGGAAAGATTTCTAGTGTTAGTATTTCTCCAAAATCATATAACAATAAATTTGGAGTTCCATTAAGTTTACTTAATTTAAAACATAGTGATGAATTTGGAGTTTTAGAGGTTGGTATGGATAAAAAAGGGGAAATAGATAATTTAACAAATATTATAAAACCGAATGTTGGCTTGATAACTAACATAAATTATGCACATGCAAAAAATTTCAAAAATATCAAACAAATTGCTTTAGCTAAAGCAGAGATAATTAAAAATATATTACCCAATGGTTTTGTTGTCTTGAATGCTGATGATAGTTTTTTCAAATTACATAAAAAAATTGCTGAAAATAATAATATTAATGTGATTTCCTTTGGGATTAAAACTAAAAAAGCAAATGTTAAGTTGTTTAATATTAAAAAAGTTAAAAAGGCATTTAAAATTAAAGTTAAACTTAATGATAAGTTTAAATATTTTATAATTTCTAATAATTTTCAAAGTAATATTTATAATATTTTAAGCGCTTTAAGTGTAATAAGTATTTACAAAAATGTGCTTAAACTTAATGAAAATATTTTCTTAGATTTTAGAAGTCCAGCAGGAAGAGGAGATCATTCTACAATAAAGATAGGTAAAAAAAAAATAAACTTAATTGATGAAAGTTATAATTCTAATCCTCTATCTTTAAAATCAGCCTTAAAAAATTATGACAATATAGATACAAAAAAATATCGTAAATATCTTTTGCTTGGAGATATGATGGAACTTGGTTCACATTCAAAAAAACTTCACCAATCAATAGTTCCTTTAATAAACGAGACAAATATTGATAAAGTATTTGTTATGGGAAAAATGGTAAGAGAAATATTCGATAATATTGTGAAAGTAAAAAGAGGAAGAATTTTAGAAAATAAATCAGGAATTTTTGAATTAATTAAGAAAGATTTCAATAATAATGATTATTTAATGATTAAAGCCTCAAATGCGACAGGTTTCAACAGTATAGTAAATAACTTGAAGGGTTTAAATTAAATGCTTTATCAATTTTTACTAAATTTTGTTGATAGTTTTAGTTTTTTAAATGTATTTAAATATCTAACATTTAGGACTGGTTTATCTTTTTTTACTTCATTAATCATTGTTTTAATTATTGGAGGAACTTTTATAAGATTTTTTTCAAAACAAAAAATTTTAAATCCTATCCGTAATGATGGTCCAGAAGATCATATATTTAAGAAAATAGGAACTCCGACTATGGGTGGAGTAATTATTTTGATTGGGTTGTTAATATCAGTACTATTCTGGGCTGATTTATCGAATTTAAATGTTTTATTTTGTTTATATATCGCAATTTCTTTTGGTTTGCTTGGGGCATTCGATGATTATAAAAAAATAAAGTACAGTAACTCTTCAGGTATCTCATCAAAGTTAAAATTAACCTTTCAAATAATACTAGCAATAATTGGTGTTAGTTTTTATGTTTACTTTAATGACTATCAAGATTTAACTAATCTATACTTTCCTTTTTTTAAAAACCTCATCATTAATCTCGGATGGTTTTTTATACCTTTTTCAATATTTGTAATTATTGGTTCATCGAATGCTGTAAATCTCACTGATGGATTAGATGGGTTAGCAACAGTGCCTGTTATACTTGTTGCAGCTTGTTTTGCATTTATAAGTTATGTTACAGGAAACATTGTATTCTCAAATTATTTGCAAATTCCTTACATAGAGGGAACTGGGGAAGTTTCAATTTTTTGTGGAGCAATCATTGGCTCTTGCTTAGGCTTTTTATGGTTCAACGCACCTCCAGCAAAAATTTTTATGGGAGATACTGGATCTTTGTCTTTGGGTGGCTCTCTAGGAGCAGTTGGTATAATAACAAAACATGAAATAGTTTTAGCAATTACTGGAGGTTTATTTGTTCTTGAGGCAGTTTCAGTGATTGTGCAAGTAATATCATTTAAACTTACTGGTAAAAGAGTTTTTAAAATGGCACCAATCCATCATCATTTTGAGAAGAAAGGTTGGCCTGAATCAACAGTTGTAATTAGATTTTGGATAATTTCTATTATTTTAGCAATGATAGGACTTGCTACATTAAAACTAAGATAATGAGTGATAATTCACAAATTTTCTTTAATAAAAAAATCTTAATTTATGGATTAGGAAAAAGTGGACTTTCGTCATTCAATTTTTTAAGAAATAAAAATGATGTTTATTTATTTGATGATAACCCAAATCTTAAAATAAATAAGTCGATTAAAAAAAAAATTCTCAATTTTAAAAAATTATTAAAAACCAAATTTGATATAATTATATTAAGCCCAGGAATTGATATAAAAAAATGTAAGTTAAAAAATTTACTTAGAAAAGAAAATAAGAATATCTATACAGATCTAGATGTTTTTTATTCATTTTATAAAAATGTCTTATTAACAATAACTGGCACAAACGGAAAGTCCACCACATGTAAACTTCTATATGATATCTTAAAAGATCAAAAAAAAGACGTAAGATTAGCAGGGAATATTGGTACACCAATACTATCTATAAATAAGATCTCAAAAAAAACAATTTTCGTTATTGAGGCTTCATCCTACCAATTAGAATATAGTAAAATTTTTTCATCAAAATTTGCCGCTATCCTTAATATTGCACCAGATCATTTGGAGAGACATGGTAATTTAAAAAATTATATAGAGGCAAAATTTAAAATTTTTAATAATCGAAAAAGGGGAGCAATTGGATTTGTAAATAAAAATGATCATTTAATTCAAAAAAGAATTAAAACAATAAAGCCTAAATTAAAACTGGTAAATGTAGATACAAAATTGAACAATCTAATTTTGGAAAAAATTAGAAATAAATATTTTTTATCAAGATCAAATCAAGCAAATCTCTCATTTGTTTTAGAAATGATAAAAAAATTTAATGTAAAATCAAATAAATTATTTGAAAGCGTAAATAAATTCAAAGGATTGAATTATAGGCAGAAAATTATTTATAACAAAAATAAATTAATCATCATTAATGATTCTAAATCAACAAGTTATTCTTCTTCAAAAGAATTATTAGAAATGTACAAGAATATTCATTGGTTAATTGGCGGTATTCCAAAAAAAGATGACAAAATATCGTTATCAAAAAAATATTTTAGAAATATTAAGATTTATGTCTTTGGTAAAAACTTTAAAAAATTTTCAAAAGATTTAAAGAAAAAAGCGGAACTTAAAAGTTTTAAAAATTTAAATCTTGCAGTATCAGCAATTTTTAAGAATATTCATAAAAAGAAACACTCAAATAATACAATCTTATTTAGTCCAGCCTCTGCATCATTTGATAGTTTTAAAAATTTTGAGGAAAGAGGTTCATATTTTAATAAGTTGATAAAAAGATATATTAATGAAAGAAAAATTATTTAGTTATATTTCTTTTTATCAATGGTGGAAAAGTATTGATAAACCTATTTTATCATTGATCTTAATTTTATTTTTGGCGGGTTTATTCTTCTCATTAGTATCAACTTCCCTAATCGCATCTGATAAATTAGATACGAATACTTATTTCTTTTTTTTTAAACATACAGTTTTTGTTTTTTTTGGCTTTTTTTTAATTTTTATTTTATCTTTTATACCTGAAAAAGAAATTTATAGAATTTCACTAATATTTTTCTGTTTATCATTAGTTTTGTTGTTCCTCGTTCCTATAATTGGAGTAGAGATTAAGGGTTCCAAGAGATGGATTGATTTGTTGGTATTGCCAAGAATACAACCTATTGAGTTTGTAAAGCCTTTTTTAATAGTAATAATAAGTATGATAATTTGCTCTCACAAATATAGTAATTTTAATCTAAAATATTTTTTAACTTTTTTGATAACTATCTTGGTATCTGGTCTTTTGATACTTCAACCAGATGTTGGTCAAACTCTTTTAATTGGTTTTAGTTGGTTAGTTTTGATTTTTATTTCCGGTATTAGTATATTTTTTTTGAGCTTAGTTTTTTTTATCTCTCTAGCCACGATAGCATCTATCATTAGTTACCTTCCACAATTTAAATACATAAAAGATAGATTATTTTCTTTTTTTAATCCTGAAATGGGTACTCATAACTTTCAATCAGATAAAGCATTAGAAGCTATAATAAGTGGAGGTTTTTTTGGAAAAGGCATTGGAGAGGGAACATTAAAAAACAGAGTCCCTGAAGCTCATACAGATTACATTATTTCAGTAATTTCGGAAGAGTTTGGAGTAATCTTCATAATGTTAATTTTATTAACCTACCTAGTATTAATATTTTCAGTTCTGAAAAAAGTTTACAAAGAAAATGACAAAAAGATCAAACTAATCCTAACTGGATCTATTAGCTTAATAATCATGCAAGCAATGATTCACATAGGAGTAAATATTAGATTATTCCCAACTACAGGAATGACTTTACCATTTTTAAGTTATGGGGGTTCATCGATTATAAGTATTTCTATAATGTCTGGTATAATTTTGAATTTAACAAAAAGAAAAATAATTGAATGAAAAATATATTAATTTCAACAGGAGGATCAGGGGGACATGTAGTGCCAGCAAAAATTCTAAGTGAACATTTGCATTCAAATTTTAATGTTTTTATTTCTACTGACTCAAGAGGGCTGAAATATCTAGATGATGAAAAAAATGATATTATTTTGATAAATACTCCTAAATTAAATCTTAATATATTTTTTATATTTAAAATATTCCAAGTAATTTATTTAGTGATTAAAACAGTTTTATTATTAAAAAAAAATAAGATTAATGTCGTTTTTTCAACAGGAGGATATATGTCATTACCTGCTTGTTTTGGTGCAAAATTATTAGGAATAAAGATATACCTACTTGAACCCAATATTGTTTTAGGTAGAGCAAACAGACTCTTTTTAGGTTTTTGTAAAAAAATTTTCACTTATACAGAAAGTTTAAAAAACTTTCCTGAAAAACTTAAACATAAAATTCAAATAATAACTCCACTAGTTAAAAAAAATTTTTATGAGAAAAGAGAAATTAAATCAGAAAATAAAGCATTCTGTCTTTTGGTTGTTGGTGGCAGTCAAGGAGCAAAGATTTTTGACAATGTGGTAAAAAACGTAATCGTTAACTTATCGAAAAAAAATAAAATTAAAATCATTCAACAAACTCATAAAAGTAATACTGATCAATTAAGAAGTATTTATAATGAGGCTAAAATTGAAAATACCATTTTTGATTTTGAGGAAAATTTGGCGGATTTGATAAATCAATCAGACCTATGTATTACGCGTGCCGGTGCATCCACCTTAGCAGAATTATCAATCATGAATAAACCGTTCCTAGCAATCCCTTTAGTTTCAGCAAAAGATAATCATCAATTTGAAAACGCGAATTTTTATCAAAATTTAGGTTGCTGCTGGATTATGAATCAAAAAGACTTTAATGACGTTAATTTAGAAAAATTTTTAAATCATATAATTATGAATAAGTCCGAATATAATATTAAAAAAAATAATTTAGAAAAACATAATTCCCAAAACTCATGGAATAATATAAATCAAAAAATATTAGAAATTATAAATGAAAATTGAATTAGCTAAAAAAGAGATTATCCATTTTATAGGTATTGGTGGAATAGGTATGAGTGGTCTTGCATTGATTATGAAGTCAAAAGGTTTTCAAATTCAAGGTAGCGATATTAATAAGAACAAAAATATCGAAAAATTAAAAAAACAGGGTGTTAGAATTTTTATTGGTCAAAAAAAACAAAATATAAAAGATGTTACAATTGTAGTGACTTCCTCTGCGATAAAAAAAAGTAATCCAGAATTACTAGAAGCTAAAAGAAAAAAATTACCAGTAATTAAAAGAGGGAAGATGTTAGCAAATCTTGTTTCTTTAATGAAAAATATTGTAGTAGTTGGATCTCACGGCAAAACAACAACGACATCTTTAGTAAGTTCTATTTTTGAAAATACAAAGTTAGATCCTACAATAATCAATGGAGGCATAATAAATTCGATAAAGAGCACTGCAAAATTAGGTAAGAGTGACTGGTCTATATTAGAGGCAGATGAGTCAGATGGAAGTTTTATTCATATTTCTCCAACATACTCAATTATTACAAACATAGATAGAGAACACATGGATTTTTATAAATCAATGAAGGATTTAAAAAATCATTTTCTACACTTTATAAAAAAAGTTCCATCATTTGGAAAAACTTTTATTTGTATTGATGATAAAATTAACAATGAATTAAGTAAAGATATTAAAAGTAAAAATTTTTTTACATATGGAATCAAATCTAATGCTAATTTTCTTATCAAAAATATAATTCAAAATAAACTTTTCTCAAAATTTGATTTATCTATAAATTTACCAAATAAAAAAAGAACAATCTTAAAAAACTTTCAGATTCCATTATTAGGTGTTCATAATATAAGAAACTCTACAGCAGCAATTGCAGTTGCTCTTACCGTTGGAATACCAGTGTCTAATATTAAAAAAGGTCTAAAAAACTTTAAAGGTGTCCAGCGAAGATTTAATAAAATATTTACATTTAATGGAGTTGATTTTTATGATGATTATGCACATCATCCAACAGAGATAAAATCTGTGTTAGAGGGAGTAAAAAAAGTTTTTGATAATTGTGAAAAAGTCTGTGTTTTTCAACCACATAGAATATCAAGATTAAAAGATTTAAGAAATGAATTTACTCACTGTTTCAGAGATGCAGACACAATTATATTGTGTCCCATTTTTACAGCTGGAGAAAAAATTAAATTAGGTTTTCATTATAATGATTTTGCAAAAGAAATAATTAAAAATTCGAAAGTAAAACTATTTATGATTAAAAATAATATTGAATTAGCAAAATTTCTTAAACAAAATATTTATGGAAATAAAATCGTCATAGGAATGGGTGCTGGTTCAATCTCAAATTGGATGAAAAAATTACCTGAATTAATGTAATGCAGAAACATCAACTTAAAGATTTATTAAAAGCCTTTGATAAAAATGTAATTTACGATCAAGATTTAAAAAAAAAAAATTGGTTTAATATTGGAGGAAAGTCCAAAGTTTTTTACAAGGCAGAAAATTTGAGGGATTTAGTTAAATTTCTCAAATTACTCGATAATAAGGAAAAAATCTTTATCATTGGCGCAGGGTCTAATACTTTAATCTCGGATAATATTTTTGATGGTGTTGTGATAAAATTAGGTAAAAATTTTAATAGAATATCTTTATTAAGAGAGGATGTAATAATTTCTGGAAGTGGCGTTTTAGATAATAGCTTATCTAGGTTCGCTGCTCAAAACAATTTGAGTGGATTTGAGTTTTTATCCTGCATCCCAGGATCTATCGGTGGAGGAATTAAAATGAATGCCGGATGTTTTGGAAGAGAATTTAAAGATATTCTTCTTTCTATCCAAGCTATAGATCAAAAAGGTAATTTAATAACAATTTCATCAAAAGAAATAAATTTTGATTATAGAAACAATGATTTACCTGAAGATTTGATTTTTTTAAGTGCTTCTTTTAAAGGAACAAAAAGCACCTTTAACAAAGTAAATAGTGAAGTAATTAAAATGAAATCTTTAAAAGAAAAAAATCAGCCAATGAGAATTAAAACAGGTGGAAGCACTTTTAAAAATCCAATAAATCAAACAGATAAAAAAGTTTGGGAACTGATAAGAGATTCAGTTTCAATTGATACCAAGTTCGGTGATGCATATATTTCAGAAAAACATTCAAATTTTTTTGTAAATAAAGGTAACGCAACATTTAATGATATGAAAAAATTAATTGATTTTGTTTCAAAAAAAGTTTTAGAAAAAACTGGTATAAAACTAGATAAAGAAATTAAAATATTGGAATAAATTGAAAAAAAAAATTTTAATAATTTCAGGTGGTATTTCTAAGGAAAGAATTATCAGCTTAGAGACAGGAGGGCAGGTTGCCAAAGAATTAAAAAAAAATAATTATATAGTAAAAACATGCGAGCCAGGCAAAGATTTAATATCTGTAACAAAAAGTTTCAAACCCCATTTGATTTTTAATGCTCTACACGGGCAGTTTGGTGAAGATGGATACATACAAACAATCCTTGAGACAATAGGTATACCTTATACCCATTCAGGCGTGATTGCCTCTGCTAAAGCAATGGATAAAGAAATTTCTAAAAAAATTTTTATTAAAAATAAAATTTTGACACCCAAATATTTTATTTTTACTTTTAATAAAACTAATAAAGAACTTATAGGTTTAGTAAAAAAAAAGTTAAACTTTCCTGTTGTGATTAAACCTATAAATGAAGGTTCTAGTGTAAATGTTTATATTTGTAATAAGAATAATTTATCGAGAAAAATAAAATTGTTAAAAGATTATAAAAGAATATTGATAGAACAATTTATTCCTGGGAGAGAAATTCAGTCAGCTATAATTGGAAAGAAGAAGCTTGGAGCAATTGAGCTTAAACCAAAGAGGAAATTTTATGATTATCAGGCAAAATATAATTCTAATGCCAAAACGGAACATATAATTCCTGTAGACTTACCAAAAAAAAAATTCAAAATTCTCATGGATACATCTTTAAAAGCACATAATCTAATGGGGTGTAGAGGAGTTACAAGATCAGATTTTAAATATTTTAAAGGAAAATTTTACCTTTTAGAAATTAATACACAGCCTGGAATGACAAAACTATCTTTAGTCCCAGAGATATCAGCCTATATTGGAATTGATTTCATAAATCTAATAGAATTAATTTTAAAAGATGCATCTATTAATAAGTAAAAAAATTATAATTTACTTATTACTGTTTTGTTTTCTTGTATCAATAAATAATACCTCGTTAATGAATATCAGTTTTCCAAAAATTAATAAGATAGAGATCAGTGGTTTAAAACTTGATGAAAGAAAGAAAATTGAAGATATTATTCATGATTCTAATTTTAAAAGTATATTTCATTTAGATAAGCAATATTTAAAAAGAAAAATTAGTTCAATTAATATTATTGAACAATTTGAAATATTCAAAAATTATCCATCAACCTTAAAAATTTCTATAAAAGAAACAAAAACACTTGCACAAGTGAAAAGAAATGGTTTTGATTATTTTATTGGATCAAATGGAAAACTAATTAGAAATAATTATTTAGTGTCTAATCTACCATTTGTATTTGGTGATTTAGATCTTGATGAATTTTTAAATTTTAAGAAAGAAATTGATAAATCAAATTTTGATTTTAAAAACATAACAAAATTATATTATTTTAAATCAAAAAGATGGGATATTGAAACATCCAAAGGATATTTAATAAAGTTATCTAAAGATAACGTTGAAAAAGATCTTAACATGTTTGTTCGTTTATATAATGAAGATAAAATTATAAATGAGTTAGTAGTTGATTTTCGTCAAAAAAATCAAATAATAATAAATGACAAATAATTCAGAAAATAAAATATTTCTTCTTTTAGGTTTTGATAAATTTGTAATAGTAGTACTTAATTCAAATAATGAGTTTGTTTATAAAAAAGAAACTTTAACTAATAACAAAAGTAATCAAATCGATTTAGATTTTTTAGATAATTTTTTAAGTGAAAATATTTTTAAAATTGAAAAAGAACTTAATGAATTTGTTGAAAATATTTTTTTGATTATTGCTCACCAAAATATTTTTTCAATTTATTTGTCTGTTAAAAATAAATTTGACAATATTATTATAAATTCAAATTCTATTAATAAATTACTATTAGAGGCAAAAAATTGCTGTAAGAAAACATTAGAAAATTTAGAAATTCTTCACATGAAGATTGATCAATTTTATATTGATGGAACTTATTTCAAGACTTTACCAGAAAAAAAAAATTATAAAAATCTTTCTATTGAGATTAGTTATATATGTTTACCTAAAAAGATTTCAAAAACTATCGAAGATGTTCTTGGTAAGTACCAAGTTTCTATAAATAGAATATTGAGTTTTGATTATCTGGATAGTTTTTTAAATAATAAAAGTGATAATTTGTATTCAATTGCACTAAAAATTTTAAATGGTTTTAATGAAAATGAGGTGCACATCACTAATAAAAACATAAAAAAATTGAGTTTTTTTGAGAAATTCTTTAATTTTTTTAATTAACTTGTATTTTCTCGTAATATTTCTTGTTTTTGGTTTTATCTCTTTAAGGATTAAAAGTTGTATGTGTCTTTACTAAATCAAAAAACAATCAAAGAAATAGTCTCTTTTAGTGGAGTTGGTCTTCATAGTGGTAAGCTAGTAAAAGTGAATGTAGTCCCTTCAGAACCTGATACTGGAATCGTTTTTAAAAGATTAGACATAAAAAAAAATAATCTTATTTACCCAAATTTTATGAACGTTAGTAATACTGATCTTAATACAACCATATCGAATGATTCGGGTGTCAAGGTTTCAACTATTGAGCATTTAATGGGTGCATTATTTGGTATCGGAATTGATAATGCTTTAATTGAAATTGATAACGAAGAAGTTCCAATTTTGGATGGTTCAGCTAAGGTATTTATTGATAAAATGTTATCAGTAGGATTAGAATTTAGTAATAAGCCAATTAAAATAATTAAGATCAAAAAAAGAATAGAATTTCAAGATGGTGATAGATATATTTCAATTGAACCTTCAAAGTTGAGTTTAGATATAGATTTTGAACTTAAATATAAAAATACACTTATCGGAAATCAAAAAAATAAAGTTAATGTTTATGAGGATAATCTAACATCAATTTTTGAGTCTAGGACTTTTTGTTTATATGAGGACATTGAAATGATCAAAAAAAATGGATTAGCAAAGGGGGGCAGCCTAGAAAATGCAGTAGTTGTTAAAGGAAAGGACATATTGAATCCGGAAGGATTACGAAATCCAAAAGAGTTTGTAAATCATAAAATACTAGATTGTATTGGAGATCTTTACACAACTGGCTACAGAATGTTAGCTAGTGTTAATTGTTCACAGGGTGGTCATTATCTTACAAATGGTTTATTAAGAAAAGTATTCGATAATAATGAAAATTTTTCAATTATCGAAATTCAAGAAAGAACTCTTCCACATACATTAATAAATAGAAGTTTGCTTAGATCAATAGCATAATTTATATTCATAATAATAATTTTTTTAAAATAGATGTCAGCAAAAATGCTTAAGTATAGATTTACAATATTTTTCATTTTTTTTATATTTTTATATTCGTGTAGTAAAGATCAAGAAAAAATTATTTTAGTTAAAGAAAAAAATCAAAAACAAGAAATGATTTCAAATTACGAAGAAGGCATGAAATTAATTGAAATTGGTGATTATTTTTTAGCTAGTAAAAAATTTCTAGAGGCTGAGATTTTGTTTCCCCAGTCTCAATGGGCTCCCAAATCTGTCTTGATGGCATCTTATTCATATTATATGCAAGATTACTATTCTCTGGCAATAGATAATCTTAAAAGATACTTAAACACTTACCCAAACGATAAAAATAAAGCATATGCTCATTACCTTTTGGCCATGTGTTACTATGAAACAATCGAAGGTGAAAAAAGAGATTTAGCTCCACTAATTTTATCTAAGAATGAACTCAATTTTATTATAAAAAATTATCCTGAAACTGATTACGCTTATGATGCTAGATTTAAAATTGATTTAATAAATGATATTTTAGCTGCAAAAGAGGTTTATATAGGTAGACACTACATTAAAAAGAAAAAATGGATACCTGCTCTTAATAGATTTAAAAATGTCTTACAAAATTATGATACGACAGTACATGTAGAGGAAGCAATTCATCGGTTAGTTGAAATATATCATTTTTTGGGAATGGAAGATGAATCTTTAAAATATGCTTCCTTACTGGGTTATAATTATAATTCTAGCGAGTGGTACGAGGAGACATATAAAATTTTTAACAAAAAATATGAAAAACCTATTCCACAGATCAAAAAAGAAAATAGTAAAATTTTAAGTAAAATAAAAAGTTTATTTTAAAATGACTGATGAAAAGATTAATCAAAAATATCAAAAAAAAATAAAATTATTTCAGAAATATAATAAATATTACTATAATTTAAATGAACCAATAGTTTCGGATAATGATTTTGATCTATTAAAATTAGAAATTATTAAATTAGAGAATAAATATAAATTTCTTAATAGTGCTAATTCTCCGTCTAATTCAGTGGGTTTTAAACCATCTAAAGTTTTTAAAAAAGTAAAACACACAGTTCCAATGCTTTCTTTGGGTAATGCTTTTGATGAAAATGATTTGATAAATTTTGAAAAAAAAATTCTAAATTTTTTAAATGAGGATAAGAATTTCAATATAAAATACAGCGCTGAGCCTAAAATTGATGGCATATCAGCGTCCTTAATTTACGAAGATGGAAAATTTATCACTGGTTTATCTAGAGGTGATGGAAAAGAAGGAGAGGATATAACAGAAAATTTGAAAACTATAAAAGATATTCCATATTTTATTAAATCAAAAAATTTTCCAAGAAAAATTGACATAAGAGGTGAGGTATTTATCCAAAATAGTGATTTTGAAAAATTAAAAAATAAGTTTGCAAATCCAAGAAACGCTGCCTCTGGCTCCTTAAGACAAAAAGATCCAAAAGAGACAAAAAAAATTCCATTGAAATTTATTGCTTATACGTTTGGTTTTGAAAAAGGTTTGAAAGCAGCATCACAAAGTGAGTTTTTGAATAATTTAAAAGAATGGGGTTTTAAAACTAATCCATTGAATAGAACTTTGGAAAAAGTAAAAAATTTAATGAACAATTATAAAGAAATTGAAAAAAAAAGGGGTGATATTGATTTCGATATTGATGGGATCGTCTATAAAATTAATGATTTTCGCTTACAAAAAAGGTTGGGTAATGTTGCTAACGCTCCAAGATGGGCAATTGCTCATAAATTTTCTGCTAATAGTGGAATATCAAAAATAAAAAATATTGAAATTCAAATTGGCAGAACTGGTGCTTTAACACCAGTAGCAAAAATTAATCCTGTAAATATTGGAGGAGTAGTTGTTTCGAATGCAACTTTACATAATGAAGAAGAAATCAATAGAAAAGATATTAGGGTGGGTGATACAGTTTTAATTGAAAGAGCCGGAGATGTAATCCCGCATGTTATTTCTGTTGATAAAAAGATGAGGATTATAGACACAAAAAAATTTAATTTTCCTCATAAATGTCCATCTTGTGGATCAAAAACAATTAAAGATTTTAATTATACAACTAGGAAAGAAGATGCAGTTAGAAGATGTTCAAGTGAAGGTTACGAGTGTGAAAAAATGTCTATAGAAAAAATCAAACACTTTGTATCAAAAGAGGCTTTTAATATTGAGGGTTTTGGTAAAAAAATAGTTGAAAATTTTTGGAATTTAAATTTGATAAAACTCCCACAAGATATATTCAGACTTGATTTTAAAAAAATAGAAAGTTTGGATGGATGGGGAAAACAATCAGTTGCAAATTTAAAATATTCAATAAATTTAAGAAAAACAATTTCCTTTGAAAGATTTATATATGCACTAGGTATTAGACATATTGGTTTAGAAAATGCTAAGATTATATCTAAAAATTTAAAATCGTTAAAAAATTTTATAGCTCTCTCAAAAAAAAGCAATTTTGATGATCTAATAAATATTGATGGAATAGGTGAAACTCAGATCAATTCAATAAAAAATTTCTTTAGAAACAATACAAACTTAAATGTTTTAAAAAGTTTGAATGATTTACTAAAAGTAAAAGATGCAGAAACACCTAAGGTTGGTGGATTATTATCTAATAAAACATTTATGTTTACTGGTAAACTTTCTAGCATGAGCCGTTCGGAGGCAAAATCTTTAATAGAGCAAAATTCAGGCTCAATAGTGAGCAATGTTACAAAAAAACTTGATTATCTTATTATTGGTGAAAAACCAACTAATAGGAAAATTGACGCTGCAAAAGGTTTGGGAGTAAAAATTTTAGACCAGTCTTCTTGGTTAAAGATGCTTAAATAAAACTTGCTAACCATTTTTTTTCATTTTTATTTAAAAATGGTGATATTTTTGAGTAAACTTTTAAATGATAATTGAAAAGATATTTTTTTTCTTGCTTTGTTAAAAGGTTAAAGTTGATCAATTCTTTTTCTATTGGAGCTAAAGTTAAATTTTCGAACGCTAGTTTTCTACCAATTTTTTTTACATATACAAGGTTTTCAATACGAATTCCAAATTTACCCTTTTTATAATAGCCTGGTTCATTACTAAGTATCATTCCATTTTTAATTTTTATTGAATTAGATTTTGAGATAGCCTGCGGACCTTCATGAACATTTAGAAAAAAACCAACTCCATGCCCAGTACCATGATTATAATCAAGGTGATTTTTTTTAAGAAATTTTCTTGCGTATTTGTCAATAATTTTCCCAGTTTTTTTTCTGTTAATTTCAGTTTGCGCAACAGCAATGTGTCCCTTCAAAACGTATGTAAAAATATTTTTTATATTTTTATTTTGATTTTCAAAGCAGATGGTTCTTGTTACATCAGTTGTACCAAATTTATATTGACCACCAGAATCACATAGAAATATCTCGTTTCTTTTTAAAAGTTTTGTATTATTTTTAGTAGCCCTATAATGAACTATTGCTCCATTTTTTCCACTACCAGCAATTGTATTAAAACTTGGGAATAGATATTTTGGATTCATTCTTCTAAATTTCTCTAATTTATTTTGAGCATCAACTTCAGTTATATTGAATTTTTTTAAATTTTTTATCCAATAGATAAATTTTGTTAATGCAACCCCATCGATAATATGAGTGTCAATCATATTTTTGATTTCAATATTATTTTTGATTGATTTTAGAATATAAATAGGGTCTTCTTTTTTTTTTATTTTAAATTTTTTTTCTAGTGCTTTTTCTAAATATAAAGAACAAGTTTTTTTATCTAGTAAAATAGTTCCTTTTTTTAATTTATCAAAGAAATCTAAAATATGCTTTGGATTAATTACCTGATCTTGTTTAAGTTTTTTTTCTTTTACAAGTTTAGTTGTCTTATTTTTATCAACAATTAAAAAAAAATGTTTTTCTTTAGTAAGCAAAAGATTACTATTTGGTATCGGACTGGTCGGACAATCGTATCCTCTTATATTTAATAACCAGGCGATATTTTCTGGCGCTGTTATAAATAAATAATCATATTTTTTTTTTTTTAAAAAAGATGAAACTCTTGAAATTTTTTTGAGATGACCCTCGCCAGCTACTTTTTTGTCTAATGAATAAAAAGAAGATGCTCTCTTACTCTGAATTTTGGAAATTTTATCTATAAGATTTTCTTTAATGATGGTAATTTTATTATGTTTTAAGAAAAAATTTTTTATTTGATTTGAGGTAAATAATGAAGGATCAATTCCCAAATTTAAATTTTTAAAAACATTTGTATTAATAATCTTTAAATAGTCTAAAATTTTATAGTCCTTACCACTTTCAATTTTACTTTGGATTGTATATCTTCCATCAACAAATAAATAATTTTTATCTTTTAAAATTACTGCATAACCTGCGGACCCTGAAAAATTTGAAATGAACTTAAGCCTGTCTTTATTCGAGTATTCAGAAAAAAATTCATCATTTTTTGGTATGATATATCCATCAATTCCATGTTTCACAAATTGACTTCGAAGTTTATTTATTCTTTTTTTAATCATTTAATTCTTTTCTGATATCGAAGCCAACCAGGACTTCTTTTAGTGTCATCTTCTAATTCAAAATCTTGATTGAATTCAAATTCCTCAAATGAATCCTTACTTTCATCAAAATATGAATTTTTTTCTAAATTATTTTCTGGAAGCTCATCAATAAATCTTGAAGCCATACTATCTATCCAATCACCTTGATAAAATCTATTCATTGAAAATGAAATAATTGCATTTCTTTTAGCCCTAGTGATACCTACGTATGCTAATCTTCTCTCCTCCTCCAAACCATTGTGTCCTTTTTCTTCTATTGATTTTTGATGTGGAAATAGTCCTTCTTCCCAACCAGGCAAAAAAACTACATCAAACTCTAATCCTTTTGCAGCATGCATCGTCATCATATTAATTTTTTCACCTTCCCAATCTTGATCAATAGAGGTTGCAAGAGATACATGATCTAAAAAGCTCTCTAAGTTATCAAATTCTTTCATTGCACTTAGTAATTCTTTAATATTTTCTAAACGATTTTCATTTTCAAGATCTTTTTTATTTTTTAACATTGCAGAATATCCAGACTCATCCAAAAGAATTTGTAATAATTTCACATGATTAAATTTTTTAATTTTTAAATCATTTCTCCACTTAGAAATTAAATCTAAAAATAAATTTAAGCCTATCTTAGCCTTTGGTTTAATTAAATTTTCTTCTATCATTTTTCTCGATGAACTTTCTAAACTAATTTTATTTTTTTTTGAGTATTCGTGTATTGTTTTAATTGTGCTTTCACCGATAGACCTTTTAGGATTGTTGACTATTCTCTCAAAGGCTAAATCATCTTTTTCTTGATTAACTAATCTTAAATAGGCTACACAATCTTTAATTTCAGCTCTCTCGTAAAATTTAATTCCCCCTAAAATTCGATAGGGCATGCCAATTTTTAAAAATCTTTCCTCAAATTCTCTTGTCTGAAAAATAGCTCTGACTAAAATTGCAATATTATTAAGAGAATATTTTTTTTTAATATTCTCCACTTCATCTGAAATCCCTGTCGCTTCATCTTTTCCATTTTTAAAACAATTTAATTTTATTAGATCGCCATCATCCATTGTTGATATTAGTTTCTTGCCAACTCTATTTTCATTTTTAGAAATTAATGACGATGCAACAGATAAAATATTTTTTGAGGATCTATAATTTTCTTCAAGCCTTATTATTTTAGTATTTTCATAAATTTTATCAAATTCTAGGAAATTTTTAATTTCCGCTCCCCTCCAACTATAAATTGATTGATCATCATCTCCTACGCAACAAATATTCTTATTTTTTTCTGCTAATAGATTAAGCCATCGACTTTGTATAAAATTTGTATCTTGATACTCATCGACTAGAATATATTTGAAATTTTTTGAATAAATGTTTCTTATATCTTTATTTTTTTCTAAAATTTTAACTGAGTGCAAGATCAGATCTCCAAAATCACAAGCATTTAACCCAATCAATTTTTGTTGATAAATTTTGTAAACAGGTAAGATTGTTTTTTCATAAATATCTTTAGAATTTATTTTTACCTCACTTGGATAGAAACCTTTATTTTTCCATTTATCTATAATCGCAATAATATATTTTGGAGCTAGCTGTTTGATGTCAATATTTTCTGCCTTGCAAATATTTTTAATTAATCTGATTTGATCATCAGTATCGATGATTGTAAAATTTGAATTTAAATTAACTGCTGATGCATGTTTTCTCAACAATTTTGCACATATTGAGTGGAATGTTCCTAGCCAAGATAAGCCTACAGCAGAAGACCCCAAAATTTTACTTACTCTGTTTTGCATTTCTTTTGCTGCTTTATTCGTGAATGTCACAGCAAGAATTTGATTAGGATAAGCGTTTTTATTTTTTATTATGTGCGCAATTCTACTTGTTAAAACCCTTGTTTTCCCAGATCCAGCACCTGCAACTATTAATAAGGGTCCATCTATAGACATGACAGCTTTTTTTTGGGCTTCATTTAGATTTTTTAGATAATCAGAGTTTACCATTTGAATAATTTAATTATAAGTTTCAACAATTTATGTTTAATTTAAGTTTTTATAAAAAAAAGTTAAAAAAAATATTATTACCAATAAATAGAATTATAGAAAGATTTTTTACTGAGATAGATAGATCTAAGCCTCAATCAAATAGGCAAACATCTATAAAGAAAAAAATAAGTCAGCTAGATGGTAGGATCGAAAGTTTTTTTGATAAATTCAAAAATTTAAGAAAATTCAATCAGAGCAAGAAAAACTTTTACTATTTAAATAATAAGATAGGCATCACAATTGCTTCTTTGATTGTAATTTTTTTTGGTTACTTCGTAATTCCTGCATTTTACAAAGAGGATATAATTAAAACAACTTTAATAAATCAAATTTCAGATAGATATGAAATGGAAATTGAATTTAATGAAAAAATTAAGTATGGAATGTTTCCCAAACCATTTTTTTATACTAAAAATTTAGATATTAAACATAATGAGAAAGTTATAGCCAATTCAGGTTATGTTAAATTTTACATTTCTTTTAAAAATTTCTTTTTGTCAGAAAATATCTCACCAAAGGATTTAGTATTTCAAGATACAGACTTTAATGTCAACTCAGAAAATATTAATTTCTTTTTAAAAGCATTAAATAGTTCTGATAAAGAAAATCGGTTTACATTTAAAAGATCTAAATTTTTTTATAAGGATCAAAATGACGATTTATTGTTTCTTTCAAAAATAAAAAATTTCAGTTTTTTTTATGATGATGTAAATAACTTTCAAAAAGTAAAAACAAATTTTGAAGTATTTAATATTCCATTTAAATTAGATATTTCAAAAAATGTTATAAATGAAAATAAAAACATTAAATTATTCTCAAAAAAAATTAGATTAGATATTGAAACCTCTATTGATTATAGTGAAGAAAAAATAAGTGGTTTTTTTGATATAAAATCAATGAATAAAAGAAATTTATTTACTTATGTAATTAAAGATAATTCCTTAAATTTTTTATCATCAGAGAAAGATTTTAAGGGCGAGGTAAGCTTTAAACCATTTTATTTTTCAACAGATCTAAATTTTAATTTCGTAAGTCAAAAAAAAATATTTCAAAGTGAGTCATTACTTATAGATTTACTTGATTCAGAATTGCTTAATAACCCAAATTTGAATGCATCAGTAAATATAAAAATTAATAAAATTGATAAATTTGAATATTTAAAAGATTTTTTTTCTAAAATACATTTTGGTGAGGGAAGAATTTTAATGAAAAATTTTAATACTCAATGGAATGAGTCTGTATTAATTAAATCTGATGAGATAGAATTTTTGAATGACGTAGATGGTAAAAAATTGGTTGGTGAAATAATTTTCAAATTTGAGGATATAGAAAAATTTTTTAGATACTTTCAAATAAAAAGAAATTATCGAGATGTATTCGAAACAATAAGACTAGATTTCGTATATGATTTTACATTAGATAAAATAACTATGAATAATTTTAGAATTGATAATAAATCTTTACAAAAAATAGATAAGTTTTTAAATCAATATAATAAAAGCGAAAATAATTCACTTAATAAATTTACTATAAGAAATTTTATAAGAGAATTCTTTAAAGTTTATGCAGGATAAATCATTTTTTTTGGGTCAACAATTTTATTGTAATCTTTTTCACTGATAAGTTTAGATTTTAACGCCTCATGTTTTAAAGTGGTTTTATTTTTAAGAGCTAACTTAGCTATTTTAGCAGAGTTATCGTAACCAATATGTGGTGCTAGTGCAGTAACTAACATTAGAGAATTATCTAAATATTCTTTAATTTTACTTTTATCAGCCTTTAATCCTCTTATGCAATAAAGTGAAAAATTTTTTATACTGTCAGATAAAAGATTAATGGATTGTAAAATATTATGTGCAATTAAGGGCTTAAATACATTTAGCTCAAAATGACCATGTGATCCTGCCATTGTTATCCCGTTATGGTTACCTATTACTTTTACGCATACCATAGTGACAGCTTCTGATTGAGTGGGATTAACTTTTCCTGGCATTATTGATGAACCTGGTTCGTTCGCTGGTAATATTAATTCTCCATAACCTGCCCTTGGACCAGAGCCAAGAAATCTTATATCATTAGCAATTTTCATTAAGCTAACTGCGGTGGTATTTAATGTACCCGAGAAATTGACGATTTCGTCATGTGCAGCAAGAGCCGCAAATTTGTTTTTTGTTGGTTTAAATGGAAGTTTTGTAATTTTTTTAATTTCGTTAATTATTTTTTTATCAAAATTTTTTTTACTATTTATTCCAGTTCCCACAGCAGTTCCACCTTGCGCAAGTGAATAAATTTCTTTTAGAGCTATATTAACTCTATTAATGCAATCATTAATTTGAGTCTGATAACCCGAAAATTCTTGACCTAAAGAAAGAGGTGTTGCATCTTGTAAATGAGTTCTACCTACTTTTATTATATTTTTAAATCTAGATATTTTTTTTTTAAGTTCTTGATCTAGCAATTTAAGAGATGGTAATAATTTATTTTTGGTTTCTATTGCAATAGCAATATGCATTGCAGTTGGAAAAACATCATTTGTGGATTGAGATTTATTTACATGATCATTTGGGTGAACTGGGTTTTTAGAACCTTTTTTTCCTCCTAATTTTTCAATAGCTCTATTGGCAATAACTTCATTAACATTCATATTAGTCTGTGTGCCAGAGCCAGTTTGCCAAACCTTTAGTGGAAAGTGTTCATCAAGTTTTCCAGTTATAACTTCGTTAGAGGCTGCAATTATCGCTTTCGAAATTTTTGGTAGTAGCTGTTTTTCCTTTGTGTGTACTATTGCAGCTGCTTTCTTAATGATAGCTATAGATTTAATTAAAATTGGTCTAACTAAAAAATCACCAATATCAAAATATTTTTTTGACCTTTGAGTAGAAGCACCCCAATATTTATTATCTGGAACATTTATTGATCCAATACTGTCAAATTCTTTACGAAATTTCATTGATAATTTATTGACGTTTATATATTAAAACAAAGATAACTAACAGGAGCAAAATGACAAATTTCGAAAAAGTAGGCACTTTTATGAAAACTTTTGGTCAAGACGTCAAGCATAATTCCTCATTTAGCACTGATAAGATCAATGAATTAAGAGTAAGTCTTATTAAAGAGGAACTTGATGAATTAATTGAAGCAATTAATAAAAAAGATTTAGTCGAAGTAGCTGATGCATTAACAGATATTCTCTATGTAACTTATGGAGCAGGACATGCATTTGGTATAAATCTTGATGAATGTTTTGAGGAAGTTCAAAATTCAAACATGAGCAAATTAGATAATAATGGTAAACCTATTTATAACGACAAAGGTAAAGTAATGAAGGGTCCAAATTATTTTAAGCCGGACTTAAGTAAATTTATAAAATAGTTAAAGAAGCGTTCGGTTGTCTATTGCTAAAATATATTATTTTTTTAATTTTAAGGGTGATCCATGGACATTTTTCTTATTTTCACCAACAGTTGCCCACCAAATAATTAATAAAATTATTCCAATCAAAGTTAGTGTAATTAACTGCCACCAACCTGATCTGTTGATATCATGAAGTCTTCTAGCTCCTACAGCAAGATAAGGTAGGAAAGTTATTACATTAAATATTATATTTGTAGGTCCATATGCTTCAGAAGAATATGCTAAAATCATTACATCTATTATTGTGGTGACTATTCCACCCACCAAACCAAAAAGCGCAAACCACCAAAATTCAGATCTAGATGCCCTTCCAGAAAAAGTAGCATATTTAGAAAAACATGTTTTAATAGATGTTCCAAAATCCATAATTGCTTATAAACCAGATCAATTGAAATTTAAATAATTATTTTAAGGATCGTTTTGTTGCTCGGCATTTGATTAAAAACTATTATAATTCTTACTTATTAAAACTACTTTGTTGAGAGATCTACTCTTATTGTCTTTAATTTTCCTTTGAACTTCATTGAAAATTTAGTTAAATAAAATTTATGAGCGTAGGTTTTTGGCAATTATTTATATTATTATTATTCATCGCAGCATATTTTATTCCATTTATAATTGCATTGATTAGAGATGTTCGTAATAAAGTTTCTGTATTTTTTTTGAACCTTTTTCTAGGATGGACTGTTGTTGGTTTCCTTGTTTTACTTTTTTATGCAAGTCTTACAAATGCAACTTCAAATGTTTCTGTCGTTGAATTTGTAAAAGGAAAATCAAAAAAAAAAAATAAAAAATAGTTTAATAAATGCGTACTGTTGCCATGTGTCCTAATTTATATTTGTGCTATTAAAGATATTTAAACTAATGCTAATACATAGTAATTTTGATTAAATTTATTTTATGAAAAAACTATCTCTATACATCTTTCTAGTTTTGATGTGGTGCAATATCGGGTTTGCTGCAAATTATGAAGAATTATTAAATAAAGCTAAAACTGTAAATAATAAAAAAACTATTGAAATAATGGATGAAGTAATTTTAGGATTTGAATTTGAAAATGGTTTTTTAGAAGACTGTGTAAATGAAATAAAGTATTTTAAAAAATGGGGTGATAAATGTAAAAAAGTTGCTTTAAGAATGGATGGCCAACAAAATTTAATGAACGTATTTGCTAGTGAAAATTTACAAATTAATTTATTAGAAATAGGAAAAAAACTTGATAATGGAGAAAAATTAGATTTTATAGATAAAACTAAATTACAAACTAAAATGGATAAAATAATAGAATTATACACCAAACATGGTTCTCTATTAAAAAAGATTAATTTTCTAAAGGATAATTTATAACTTAAGAAGGGGTTTTATGTGTCAAGATTCCCTAATTTACTTTTTATATTTAACAATAGAAAAGTGAAAAGTGTCTGCTTTTTTATTAAAATCTGCTAATGTAAAATTATGAAAAAACTGTCTCTATATGTCTTTCTTTTTTTTAGTTTATTTATTAATGAGCATTCTCTCTCTAAAGAAATGGCGACATGGGGACCAACAGGTTCAACTTGTAAGGATTTAGATCCATTTTTAGATTCTGAAGAGGGAAAACTTCTAGTGCAATCTGAAATACGCGGTTTTTTGAATGGTCTTAATGTGCAATCATTATTAATGGATGAAAATGCAACATTAAAAATCATAAATCATAATTCGACAGAATTTGCTTTAGCATACTTAATAAATTTTTGCAGAAAAGACTCTGATGCTGCTGCTGTAATAGGTATAATAAGTTATTATAGAACTCTCCCATCATTTAAGTAAAGATTAATTTTTTTGAGCATGGACTTTCTGTTGCCCAGCATTATATAAGAAAATAGGATATTTGCTTATTTATTAAAACTACTTCAGTGAAAACTTCGTTGAGAAGTCTATTTTTTTTATTCTAGGTTTCTCTTTGTGCTTTGATGAAAATTTTATTAAATTAAATCAATGAGAAAATTATCAATTATAATTTTACCAATATTTTTGTTATTTTTTTACATTTTCAGTGCTATGCATTCATTTCATCAAGTCCATAAATCAATATATTATAATGATAAACAGTTGAGTAAAAATTATGTTGAATGGGATGAAGTAAAAAAAAATTTTAAAGATTTTTTTAACGCTAATTTACTTGATAAAATGTCAAATGATAAAGAATTCAAAGATTTAGGTGAATTTGGAATTTTATTCACAGGACTTGCAAGTAAATTCGTGGACTACGCAATTGATACATATATCAATCCTGAGGGGTTAAGTTTGTTAATACAAAAATCAAATAAAAAGTCTGAAATACCAGAACCAAATTTAGGAACACTAATTGGGGGAATCTCAATAATGAACTTTGATGATTTAAGTTCTTTCCATGTAAATTTAGAGACGAACAGAGAAGAGATTTCAGTTCATTTTAAAAGAATTGGAATAAAATGGAAGGTTGTAGAAATAGAATTTCCAGAGAGTATTTTTAATGAAATGAAACTTAATTAACTTTAAATATGAAAAAACTATCTCTATACATCTTTCTAGTTTTGATGTTTTTAATCAAATCATCTATTGCAAAAAATATACCTCACCCACTTGATTTTAGAGGATCGGAACAAGAAAAGAAAAAGATCATCATTTTTATTGAGAAAAATGTTTATGAAATTTATTGCGAAAATGAAATATTAAAAACTATGTGTACAAATTCATTACTAAGAATGATGGAGGAAGAGGAATTAAATTCATTCAAAAAGTTAACAAAAGCAAAAGAAGAGGTAATACTTAATAATGTTATACAAACATACTGTATGAATTCGATACTAGAAGGTATGTGTATGTATTCGACTATTCTATTGATGTATGAAGAAGAAGTAAAAGCATCAGGTCAAAAATTAACTTGGTGATTTTAAAGGGGGTTCTTCTGCCTATTAGAGTTATTTGTGTTATTTATCAAATTCTTTTTTTATTGGACTAAAATATAATAATGTAAGTATAGCACCTGAGTTTGCCCAACCTAATCCATCAACAATATATGATATTGAACTTTGAGCAGATGCTCCCATAAGAAGAGATAATATTACTGCAAAAATACATGTAAAAAAATAAAGTTGTTTTCCATTTTTCTTGAATTTATACAAAAAGTATAAAGATATTAACCAAATGACAAAATAAATGAGCGAAACTAAAGCAAACATATCTGTAGTTTGATCTACATTTTCATTAAAACTTGTGATCGTTTCATTCTCAAAAAATACAGTAGAAATAACCAATAAAACTAATATTAAATCTAAAAGCACAAATTTTTTAAAAATATTTTTTAGATTCATGGTTAATAATAACACTTTATTAATCTAATAAGAAGGGGTTTTATGTTGGCCAGCATTAAATTATAAAATAGTATATTTACTTACTTATCAAAACTGCTTTGTTTAAACTTAATTGCTAAAATGATTTATTTTCTTTTCAGTTAGATTTTTGATCTAGAACTTTGTTGTAAAGTAAATTAAATTCAATCAATGAAAAAAATATTTATAACTATTATTATAGTTTTGACATGGTGCAATATTGGTTTTGCGGAATATACTTATAAAAGCTATAGACAAAATCCATCTGCATTTGTGGAATATTTTCATGGATTAGGTGATGGCATTGGATGGTCTATCACAATGCAAGAAAAAATTGGTCCAAAATTTTTTTGTCAACCAAGGAACCTTGCAATAAGCACTGAAGAATATATAGAAATGTTTGAGACCCAAGCAGCAGAGTTTATTACGAAATTTGGTAGAGCAGAGGTTGATAAGATGAATTTGGGTCTTATCTTGAGTTTCGCTCACAAAACTAAATTTCCATGTTAGTAATTTTTAAAAATTAGTGATAATTTTAAAAGGGGCGTTCTGTTGCCCAGCACTATATTAAAAAATAGAACAATTACCATCGATTGCATATGCTTTCGAATAAGTTGATGCAGCATAATGAAATTTTCCATTATCATATTGAAAATTTGCCATCGTATTATCTCCAGCTGAAAACATTTCACTAGATGAAAATATTATCGATAAAGAAAAATCTTTGAAATAATTTTGTTCTGACCCGAATTGTAATTCATTTTTTAGTCTTTTAAATTTAAATTTCTGTGGTTGATAGGAATCATGTTTACCATCTTTAATCATTATTAAATTTTCCATTTCACAGTAATAAATATCGTTAATCGCACCAAATATCTTAGTCGATAATAGACAAAAAATTAAAATAAAAATTAAAGTTTTAATACATAAAAAATTGTAAAAATTACTTGAATTAAATTTGTTTAATTTCATGAATAAATTTTATTTTCTTATCTCAAAACAGTCAACTATGTGTATGCTTTGATGCATACTGTCATAACCCTAATTAATATTGACTTACTCTATTTATTCAATGGAAAGGGGCGTTCTGTTGCCCGTTATTATAATAAAATTTAGCATAATCGCTCACTTATTAAAACTACTTCGTTGAAAACTTCGTTGAGAGATCAATTCATTTTCTCCATGGTTTGCCCTTGTACTTCGTTGAAAAACAGTAAGCGTTAGACTACTATTTCTCTATGAGGAAAGTATATCTTTTTGTTGTTTTAAGCATGATGTTTTGCAATGTCGCATATTCTGAATGGATTAAAATAACATCGTCTAACAATGCAACAATTTATATAGATTTAGAAACTTTAACCAAAGATCAGGGAACAAATTATGTATGGGTTTTAATTGATCAAAAAGAAGTATTAGATAACTCAAGGTCGCGAAAAGTACATATCCAAATAGATTGCAATAAAGGAAAAAACAGATTGCATTATATAGGTTTATATGAAGATCAAATGGGAAAAGGAGATATGATTGATCAGGTTACTAACCCAAGTGAATGGAGATCAATATTGCCCGGATCTCTTGGGAACAGTGTTAAAAAAATAATTTGTAATTAATAGTAAGGGGCGTTCTGTTGCCAGGCATCTATTTTTTTTTAATTACCCAATAAATTCCCCATCCAATTACTAATGGTAGAAAACCACCAACTACAAATCCAGTCCAATCAAAAAGATAACTAGCATCTTTTGCAATAGCAAACATAATTATTAACCAAATTATAGATAACACTACAAAAGTTTTTCCTATTTTTCCCATTTTTTTCCTCCAAATTTTTAGGGGCGTTCTGTTGCCCGGCATAAGATATGAAAATAGCATATTTGCTTACTTATTTAAACTACTTCGTTGTAAACTTCGTTGCCAGAATGACATGTTTTCTTTTCAGTTGGTCTTATTCTCTAGTACTTCGTTGTAAAAATTGATTATTTAAAATAATAATTACTTTATGAAAAAGAATTCTGAAATCATTATAGTTTTGATAGCAATTGCTTCATATATTCTATCAACTGTTATAACTGGAAAATATCTAATTGATTATATACCTAAATATATTTTTGTTGAATTTCCAAACCCTGAAGATTATCGAGGTTCTTTTTTACCAAGATCAGTTGGTTTAACGTTGGCACTAATTCTATTTGTGGTTGGTAATTTTATAGTTAATTTTTTGAGCAAAGATCAAGGCATTAATATTATTAAATTTGTTAAAAAAAATAAAAAAAATATATTATTCCTTCCACTATTTTTTATGATAGGTTTACCATTAATTTTCTTATTTTGTGATTTTGTAGATGTATCTATCGGGATAACTTTTAATGAAATTCTTCCTCTCAAATCTGAAAAACTAGTTCCATTTGGTTTTTTAGGAGTGTTTTTAACTTATTTTGTAATAATGTTTTTTGTTGATAGAAAATAGTATAAAGGGGCGTTCTGTTGCCAGGTGCCCTTATTAAGGACACCCGTTATAGATTATCTTGAAAATATACCTCTAATAATTGCTGTAAATAATGTAAATCCAACATAACCAGCGATTATAATTATTGGAATTATAAACATAGTACCCAATGTACTAAGTACACAAAAATCACCAATCGTGAAGTCAAAAGGTACTGGGCACTGATCAACAGTTATTACTCTTGCGTGAGCATAAGTTCCAATAGTTAGAAAATATAACAACAAGATTATTTTGTTCATTTTATTTTTAATCATGATTTCAATATAAGGTTTATTTGAATAAGTTCTTGTCCAAGATAAATTATAAATTTGGACAATACTTTTTAGAAAAAAATTCTATATTTTGACTATGAACAAATATATAGATGCTTACAATAGTATGGGAAATTCAGGGTTTGAAGTAATAGACTTTGTTTTTAAAGTTTGTGTAATACTTTTGGTTGATTTAGCAAATTTAGTAGGATTATCATATGAGGCAATAAACATTATTATTTTTGTTTTTTTGCAACCAGCATTAATCCTATTATTTTTTATACTTTGGAGAAAAGAGCGAAGAAAAAATAAAGTAGTTTAAAAGGGGCGTTCTGTTGCCAGGTGCCCCAAACCCCGTTTACTTAATTAACGTAGTTAATTAAGCAGCAAGTGCGTAACTTTCGTTAGCAATTGTAAATTAGCCCGTTACGGTGGAACAATGCCGAACGAAAGAATAGCCTTTAGTCACTCGTCGAATCTAGTTCACCCCCATAAGTTGTAAATGGTGGAGGTGGTGGGTACTGCCCCCACGTCCGCAATGGTTATTACGAAATTCGTTTATCGTCATAGTTGGAAATCCAACTTTATTAATATAAAAGTAATTGCTAGAGATTCAATAACAATCATGAAATTAACAAAAGAGCAAATCGCAGGTATAAAAAGTCAACAATCACAAAACAATTCAACAAAAAGAGTAACTTCTCCTGAATTAGAAAAAATTCTTTATGAAGCTTTACCAGCTCTCGATCATGGCTTTGTGCGAGTCATTGATTATATGGGAGATGATACATCAATAGTACAATCTGCCAGAGTTTCATATGGCAAAGGTACAAAACAAGTTTCAACAGACTCAGGATTAATTAAGTATTTAATGCGTCATTGGCATAGTACACCTTTTGAAATGTGTGAAATCAAATATCATATTAAGCTACCAATATTTATTGCTCGTCAATGGATTAGACACAGAACTGCAAATGTAAATGAGTATTCCGCAAGATACTCAATTTTAGATAAAGAATTTTATCTACCCACTCAGGAAAATCTTGCTGCTCAATCAACATCTAACAGACAAGGTAGAGGTGATATTTTAGAGGGTGAGCAAGCTAAAGAGGTTTTAGAACTTTTAAAGAATGATGCTGAAAGAACATATGAAAATTATGAAACAATGCTTAATGAAAGATATGACGGATCTACAATTAATGAAAATAAAAAAGGTTTAGCAAGAGAACTTGCAAGAATGAACCTGACGTTAAACACCTATACCCAGTGGTATTGGAAAACAGATTTACTAAATTTGATGAATTTTTTGAGACTTAGAGCTGACCGTCATGCTCAATATGAAATTCGAGTATATGCAGATATAATGTTAGATACTTTAAAGAAATGGGTCCCAATTACTCACGAAGCTTTTATGGATTATAGAGTTGGAGGGACTGAAGTTTCAGCAAAAGGAAAAATTATTATTCAGAAACTTATCAAGGGTGAAAATATTTCTATGGAAAACTCTGGTTTATCTAAAAGAGAATGGAACGAACTTATGGAAGCTTTTGATCTTAAAGATAAGTTGATTTAATTTTGTTTGCAAAATTTAAATAAATTTTTGATATCTCATTGTTGGGGTCTTCCTCAACAATGGGTTTACCTTTATCTCCTGACTTTCCAACTTCAGGATTAATTGGAATCTCTCCTAAAAACTCTTTATCGAATTCTTTTGCAGTATCTTTAACTCCACCTTCTCCAAAAATATTATATCTTTTATTATCATCTCCAACAAAGTAGCTCATATTATCTACTAAGCCTAAAATTTTAACCCCTAGCTTATCAAACATTTTTATTCCTCTTTTTACGTCTAGTAGAGCAACTTCTTGTGGCGTCGATACTATTATTGCACCATCCATCTTAATCTCTTGGGAAAAAGTAAGCTGGGTATCCCCAGTTCCAGGAGGCATATCAACAATTATAAAATCTAAATCTTTCCAATTAACTTTTTGCGTAAAGGTCCTAATTGCACTTGTCACCATTGGTCCTCGCCAAATCATAGGTGTTTGTTGATCAGCTAAGAAACCAATAGACATACACTGAATATCATATTTATTTACAGGCTCTAATTTTTGTCCATCACTTTTTGGTTTTTCATTAATACCCATCATTTTTGGGACAGATGGGCCATAAATATCTGCATCTATTAAACCAACTTTACATCCAATTTTTTTTAAAGCTAAAGCCAAGTTTGTAGCGAAAGTAGATTTTCCAACACCGCCTTTTGCACTTGAAATCGCTATTGTAAACTTAGTGCCTTTAATTGGATTTTTCACAGGCAATTTTCTATTCATTTTAGCTCTCATTGCGTCACTTAATTCTGGTTTTTCCTTTGGCATTTATAGATCTTAACTTGTTTTTCCGCATAAAGACATTATATAGATTGCCATATGTCAGATGATTTTAGACAAAGTGGTGGAAGTCCTTGGGGAACACCCCCAGGAGGAAGCGATGGAAGTGGTGGTAATGGCTCTGGTCGTGGACCAACGCCACCAGATATAGATAAAATTATAAGAGAGTTTCAAGAAAAGATTAAAAAATTTTTACCAGGAGGTAATTCTTCTGGTGGTAGGCAAGCAGTTTTAGTCTTAATTATTTTAGGGTTTGTTTGGTTGGCTAGCGGACTTTATAGAGTTTTACCAGATGAACAAGGTGTAGTTTTAAGATTTGGTAAATTTGTAAAAACAACTCAACCAGGATTAAATTATCATATACCGTTTCCAGTAGAATCTGTTCTTACTCCAAAGGTCACAAAAGTTAATAGAATTGATATTGGTTTTAGATCAGAGAGAGATAGTGGTTTTACATCTCAGGGTGGTGTAGCAGATGTTCCTCAAGAAAGCTTGATGCTCACAGGAGATGAAAATATTGTGAATATAGATTTCTCAGTTTTCTGGGTTATAAAAGATGCAGGTAATTTTTTATTTAAAATTCAAGACCCCGAGGGAACAGTTAAAGCAGCAGCGGAGACTGCTATGAGAGAAGTAATTGCAAGATCTGATATCCAGCCTATTTTAACAGAGGGTAGATCTGTTATAGAAACAGATACACAAAAAATTATTCAAAAAATTTTAGATGAATACACTAGCGGTATTCAAATTACACAGGTTCAAACACAAAAAGCTGACCCACCTGACCAAGTAATTGATGCATTTAGAGATGTACAAGCTGCAAGAGCTGATATGGAAAGATCAAAAAACGAGGCTGAAGCTTATGCGAATGATGTTATACCAAGAGCGAGGGGAGAGGCACAAAAAATTTTACAAGCTGCTGAAGCTTATAAGAAAGAAGTTGTAGCAAAAGCAGAGGGTGAAGCAAGCAGGTTCTTAGCAATCTATAATGAATATAAAAATGCAAAATCTGTAACACAAGAGAGAATGTATCTAGAAACAATGGAAAAAGTTTTGGCTGATATTGATAAAGTTATAATTGAAAAAAATGCAGGTTCTGGTGTTGTGCCATACTTACCGTTACCTGAATTACAAAAAAAGAAAGTGACTAACTAATATGAAAGCAGGAAAAATTACCATTGGAATTATAGTTGCCTTAGCTGTAATTGCATTCTTTTCAATTTTTGTAGTTAAAGAAGTTAATCAGGCAATCGTTCTACAATTTGGTGATCCAAAAAGAATAATTTTAAAACCTGGATTAAACTTTAAATTACCCTTTATTCAAAATGTAGTATTTTTAGATAAAAGAATTCTAAATTTAGATACACCTCCAGAAGAGGTAATTGCATCTGATCAGAAGAGATTAATAGTAGATGCTTTTGCGAGATTCCAAATAGTAGATCCCTTAAAGTTTTATATTTCAGTTGGAAACGAAAGAGTTGCAAGATCTAGATTGGCTACAATTATTAACTCAAGAATCAGAAACGTTTTAGGACAACAAGAGCTTCAAACACTTTTATCAGAGGACAGAACGAAACAAATGGCATTGATTCAAGAAGGTGTAAATAATGAGGCTGAAAATTTTGGTATTAAAATAGTTGATGTTAGAATTAAGAGAGCAGATCTTCCCCAAGCCAATAGTGATGCAATCTTTAGAAGAATGCAAACTGAAAGGGAGAGAGAAGCGAAGGAATTTAGAGCAAGAGGAGCTGAAATGGCAGTTACAATTACATCAACAGCTGACAAAGAGGTAACAGTAATTTTAGCAGATGCGCAAAAGAAATCTGAAATTATGAAAGGTGAAGGTGATGGTGAAAGAAATAAAATTTTTGCCGAAGCTTTTGGACAAGACCCAGAATTCTTTGCATTTTATAGAGCAATGCAAGCTTATGAAAAAGCTTTAATAGGTGGAGAAACATCTTTAATTTTATCTCCTGACAGTGAATTCTTTAAATTCTTTGGGAATATTAAACCACAAACAGAGTAGAATTAATGAAAGAATTGATCATAGCATTTGGTCTATTCTTATTTATTGAGGGAATTCTATATGCCTTATTTCCATCAAAAATGAGGAATATTTTGAAAAAGTTGGATCTAATTAAAGACGGTCAATTACGTACTGGAGGATTAATTTTTGCTTTAATAGGATTTATAATTATTTATTACTCAAAAAGTTAAAATGACAAATATAAAAACAATTTTTCTTTCTTTAATATTGATATTTAATTTCTCAGGGATATCCAATTCTCAAAATATTCCCAATTCATTTGCAGATTTAGCAGAAAAATTGATGCCTTCGGTAGTGAATATTTCAACGACACAGACTGTAGTTGAGAGAAGCAATCCTTTCCCAAATTTTCAATTTCCTCCGGGATCACCGTTTGGTGATATGTTTAAAGAATTCGGCACACCTCAAGAAAGACAATCTTCAGCACTCGGCTCGGGGTTTATCATTGATGAAGAGGGTATAGTAGTAACAAACAATCATGTAATTGAAGGAGCAGAGGATATCGTTGTACAGGTAAACGGAGAAAAAAAATTTAAAGCAAAAGTTATTGGAGCAGATCCTCTTTCAGATATTGCGGTTTTGAAAATAGAGTCTAAAGAAAAATTTTTGCCTGTAAGATTTGGTGACTCAGATAAAGCGAGAATAGGTGATTGGGTTATAGCTATTGGCAATCCTTTTGGGCTAGGTGGCACAGTTACCTCAGGAATAATTTCAGCAAGAAATCGATCAATTGGTTTATCAAGATACGAGGATTACATTCAAACAGACGCTTCTATCAACTCAGGAAACTCGGGCGGCCCTTTATTTGATATGAATGGTGATGTGATTGGAATTAATACTGCTATTCTTGGTAGAAGTGGAAACGTTGGAATAGGTTTTTCAATACCATCAAATAGTGCAAAGATTGTAATTGATCAATTAATTAAATTTGGGGAAACAAAAAGAGGATGGCTAGGGGTTAGAATTCAAGACGTAACCAAAGAAATTGCAGAAGTTGAAAAATTAGATGAACCAAGAGGAGCACTGGTAGCAAGTGTTGCACCAAATAGTCCATCAGAAAAAGCTGGCGTTAAAAGTGGAGACATTATTTTAGAATTTAATGGAGAAAAAATAGAGCAAATGAAGGAACTTCCAATGATTGTTGCAAGGACGGAGGTAGGAAAGAAAGTAAAAGTCAAAATTTGGAGAAATAAAAAAGAAATTACTAAAACAATTACACTTGGAAGACTAGAGACATCAGAGGATTTTAAAATTTCAGAAAAAAAAGAAGAATTACCTAAAGAAACTTTAATTGAAAATCTTAAAATAAAAGTAAGAAAACTTTCCGATCAAGATATTAAAATAAGAAATTTACCGAACCAAACCAAAGGTTTAGTGATTACTAGTATTGAAAAAAATAGTCCTTTAACCGGTTCAATCGAAGTGAATAGTATTATTCTAGAAGCTCAAAAGAAAAAAATGAGAACTGTTGAGGATTTAAATCAAATACTTAAACAAGTTTTAAGTAGTAACCAAAAGACTATTTTGCTTGTAATCTACAATAGTCAAAATCAGAAAAGATATATAGGTGTTAAATTAGATTAGTTTATGGATTTTAAATCCAAAATTATTTTAATTTATGGACCTACTGCATCTGGGAAATCTAAATTTGCAGTAAAATTAGCAAAAAAAGTTTCAGGTCAGATTATAAATGCTGATAGTATGCAAGTTTATAAAGAATTAAAGATTTTAACAGCCAGACCTTTAAAAAAGGATTATCGAAATATAAAACATCATTTATATGGATTTCAAAATGCTAAAAAAAATTTTTCCACAGGAGATTGGCTTAAATTAGCAAATCAAAAAATTTTATATTGTAAAAAAATAAAAAAAATTCCTATTTTAGTAGGAGGTACTGGGCTATATTTTAAAGCTTTGACTGATGGCTTGGTAAATATTCCAAAAATTCCTACTAACATTAGAAATCAAATAAGAAATTTGCATAAAAGGATAGGCCAAAAAAAATTTTTTCAAAAACTATTAAAAATAGATCCTCTGATCAAAGACCGAATTGACTCCTTAGATATACAAAGATCTTTAAGAGCATATGAAGTTAAATCATTTACAAAAAAATCTATGGTTAGTTGGTTCAAAAACACAAAGTCAAATTATGATCGTAATGACTTTTTTAAAATTTGCATTGATTTTCCAAGGAAAGATTTAATAGAGAGAATAAATAAAAGATCTGAAAACATGGTTAAATTAGGTGCAATTTTAGAAGTTAAAAAGTTTATCAAACTGAGAGTCCCAAAAGATAAAAGCCTTTGTAAAGCAATTGGAATTAGTGAGATTAAGCAGTATATTCAAAAAAAAATCCAATCAGAACAATTAATTGAGAAAATATCAATAAAGACAAGGCAATATGCTAAAAGACAGAGTACTTGGGCCCGAGGAAATATGAAAGATTGGAATAAAGTTAATTCAGATGATTTGGATAAGCTCTTAAAAAAAATTTAGATATCCTCTACTTAGTCTTGACCAATCAGCACAACTTCAGCTAGATTGCTTGAATGTCTAAATTATATACCGGTGCTGAAATTGTATTTAAATGTCTTGAAGATCAAGATGTCGAATATATTTTTGGTTATCCAGGTGGAGCAGTTTTACCAATTTATGATGAACTAAAAAATCATTCATCAATAAAGCATATACTTGTTAGACACGAGCAAGGAGCAGGTCATGCAGCAGAAGGATATGCGAGATCATCAGGTAAGCCTGGAGTTGTTTTAGTAACATCAGGACCGGGTGCTACTAACGTTGTTACAGCATTGACAGATGCTTACATGGATTCAGTTCCATTAGTTTGTATTTCTGGTCAGGTACCAACTCATTTAATAGGCACTGATGCATTTCAAGAATGTGACACAACAGGAATTACAAGACCTTGCACAAAACATAATTGGTTAGTCAAAGATATTAAAGACTTATCAAAAGTTATGCACGAAGCATTTAAAGTTGCAACAACTGGTAGACCTGGACCTGTATTAATTGATATTCCTAAAGATATACAATTTGCAAAAACTAATTATGCAAAATTTAAAAAAGAAAAAAAATTAAACGGAAAAATACATAATAAATTTTCCGAAAATGAAATTAATCAATTAATTGATTTGATTTCAAAAGCAAAAAAACCAGTTGTCTATACTGGTGGCGGAGTAATAAATTCAGGCCCTCAGGCTAGTGAAACTTTAAAAGAGTTTGTAAGATTAATCGGTTTTCCGATCACATCAACTCTACAAGGGTTAGGTGCATTCCCAGGGGATGATAATCAATTTATTGGAATGTTAGGTATGCATGGCACTTATGAAGCAAATAATGCAATGCACGATTGTGATTTGTTAATTAATATTGGTGCAAGATTTGATGATAGAATAACAGGCAAAATAGATGAGTTTTCACCAAAATCGAAAAAAGTTCACATTGATATTGATCCATCGTCAATAAATAAAATTATAAAAGTGGATCTTGCAATAGTTGGAGATGTTAATGAAGTAATAAGATCAGCTATTAAAAAAATAAGTAAAAAACAAAATGGATTTAAAAATTCGAATAAACAAAAAATATCAAAATGGTGGGAGCAAATACAAAAATGGAGAACGAAAGACTCTCTAGGTTTTATCAATAGTGATAAAGAAATAAAACCCCAACATGCTGTAAAAAGATTATATGAATTAACAAAAAATCAAGATACATTTATCACAACTGAGGTTGGTCAACATCAAATGTGGGCCGCTCAACATTATAAATTTAATAAACCAAATAGATGGATGACATCAGGAGGTTTAGGAACTATGGGATACGGGCTTCCAGCAGCAGTAGGCGTTCAAATTGCTCATCCAGATAAACTTGTGATTGATATTGCGGGTGAAGCATCTGTACTAATGACTATGCAAGAAATGTCTACAGCAGTACAGTATAATTTGCCCATAAAGATATTTATTTTAAATAATCAATACATGGGAATGGTCAGACAATGGCAAGAACTTCTTCATGAAAAAAATTATTCTGAAAGTTATTCTGAAGCCTTACCTGATTTTGTAAAATTAGCAGAAGCTTATGGATGCAAAGGTATTAAAGCTGATAATCCTTTAGATTTAGATGATAAAATTCAAGAGATGATTAATTATAAAGGTCCAGTAATATTTGATTGTCATGTAGACCCTAATGAAAACTGTTTTCCAATGATACCATCTGGAAAACCTCATAATCAGATGATTTTGGGTCCAAATGACAAAGAAGAAAATAAGATTACTGGAAAAGGGAAATCATTAGTTTAATGCCTTCGCCAAAGTCAGCATACAGCATTCCCACTGAAAAAGGTAAACTAGATACTCATATATTTGTTGTTTGGGTTGATAATGAAGCAGGTGTATTGGCGAGAGTAGTTGGATTATTTTCTGGCAGAGGATATAATATAGAGTCTTTAGCTGTAGCAGAAATTGATGCAACGAGAAATATCTCAAGAATTACAATAGTAACAACTGGTACACCACAAGTTATTGATCAAATAAAACTTCAATTAAAGAAATTAGTTCCAGTCCATAAAGTTGCAGATTTCAAAAGAGAAGATAAAAAAGTTATTTTTAAAGAGATGGCATTACTCAAAATTGTTGCACAGAAAAAAAAGATAGAAAAGTGTCTTAAGGAATGTAAAAAATTTAATCCTGTAATTTTAGACAAAACAAATAAATCAGTTGTTATACAAATAACTGCTTTAAGAAGAGAAATCGACAAAATGAGTAAAAAATTAAAACCTTTTGGTCTTACTAGCACTTCACGGACCGGGGCAATAGCAATGACCAGAGGTGCTGAAACATTTAAATAAGTTTATAAAGGAGAAGAAAAAATGAAAATGTTCTACGAAAAAGATGCTGACGTAAATTTAATTAAAGATAAAAAAGTTGCAATTTTTGGTTATGGTAGCCAAGGGCATGCGCATGCTCTTAACTTAAAAGATAGCGGAGTAAAGGAAGTAGTTGTTGCTTTGAGAGATGGTTCCTCAAGTAGGGCAAAAGCTGAGTCAAAGGGATTAAAAGTAATGAATTTATCAGATGCAGCAGAATGGGCAGATGTTTGTATGATTTTAACTCCTGATGAACTTCAAGCAACAATATATAAGAATCATATAGAACAAAGAATAAAAGAGGGTACAAGTTTAGCTTTTGCTCATGGTTTAAATATTCATTATGATCTAATCAAAGCAAGAAAAGATTTAGATGTATTTATGGTTGCTCCTAAGGGACCTGGACATCTTGTGAGAAGTGAATTTGAAAAAGGCGGTGGAGTTCCATGTTTGATGGCAGTTCATCAAGATGGCACGGGTAAAGCCAGAGATTTAGCCCTTTCATATGCATCAGCTATTGGAGGTGGAAGATCTGGAATTATTGAAACAACTTTTAAAGACGAGTGTGAAACAGATTTATTTGGAGAACAAACAGTTCTTTGCGGAGGACTTGTAGAATTAATTAAAAATGGTTACGAAACATTAGTTGAAGCAGGATATGAGCCAGAAATGGCATATTTTGAATGTTTGCATGAGGTAAAATTAATTGTTGATTTGATTTATGAAGGTGGAATTGCGAATATGAATTATTCAATTTCAAATACTGCAGAGTACGGCGAGTATGTTTCGGGACCTAGAATCATTAATAAAGATGAAACCAAGAAAAGAATGAAAGAAGTACTCGAGGATATTCAATCTGGGAAGTTTACCAAACAATGGATGGATGAGTGTAAAAATGGTCAAAAAAATTTTCTTAAGACCAGAGAAGAATTAGCAAAACACTCAATAGAAACAGTTGGTACAAAATTAAGAGCTATGATGCCTTGGATTGGTAAGAAGAAATTAGTAGATAGCGATAAGAAGTAAAATATTGATCCAAATTGGGTTAAAATAACTATTTTATTTTGCAATCTAAACGATAGGTTGTATATTTCGATCATCTAAAATATTTATATGGCTGAGAAAGATAAAGTATTTATTTTCGACACAACTATGCGAGATGGTGAACAATCACCAGGGGCCTCTATGAGTGTTGAGGAAAAAATTCAGATATCAAGAGTTTTTGATGAAATGGGAATTGATATAATTGAGGCCGGTTTTCCAATATCATCGCCTGGCGACTTTGAAGCCGTAAGCGCAATTAGCAAAAGTGTTAAGAATTCAATTCCTTGTGGTCTAGCAAGGGCTACAAAAAAAGATATAGACGCTTGTCATGAGTCTCTAAAATTTGCAAAAAGATTTCGTATCCACACATTTATTTCAACAAGCCCAGTTCATATGAAACATAAACTTAATATGACAGATGAACAAGTATTAGGTGCTATTAAAGAGAGTGTTACTTATGCAAAAAAATTCACTGATGACGTTGAGTGGTCGTGTGAGGATGGCACAAGAACAAATTTAGAATTTATGTATAAAACAATAGAACTTGCAATTAAATGTGGTGCTACAACAATTAATATTCCTGATACAGTTGGATATTCAATACCTGAGGAATTTGCAAAAACTATTACATCAATAAAAAATAATGTACCAAACATTGATAAAGCTATTATTTCAGCGCACTGTCATAATGATTTAGGATTAGCGGTTGCTAATGCTCTGTCAGGTCTATCAGCAGGAGTTAGACAAATTGAGTGCACTATCAATGGAATAGGTGAAAGAGCTGGTAACGCAGCACTTGAGGAAATTGTGATGGCTATAAAAACACGAGATGACTTATTGCCTTACGAAACAGGAATTAAAACTGAACTAATTAGTAAAGCATCTAAAATTGTATCTAATGCAACAGGTTTTCCTGTTCAATTTAATAAAGCAATTGTTGGAAAGAATGCTTTTGCTCATGAATCAGGAATTCATCAGGACGGAATGTTAAAAAATAGAGAGACCTATGAAATAATGACGCCAGAGAGTGTAGGTGTAAAAAAAACATCTTTAGTAATGGGGAAACATTCTGGACGTCACGCATTTAAAGATAAATTGAGTGATTTAGGATATGCTGATGTAACAGATGATGTTGTCCAAGCAGCTTTTGGTAAATTTAAAATTTTAGCTGATAAGAAAAAACATATCTATGATGAAGATATTGTTGCTTTAGTTGATGATAGTTTAATTATCGATAATAAGATAAACGCAATTAACTTAAAATCATTAAAAGTATTTGCTGGAACTGGTGAGCCACAAAGAGCCGATATGACTTTAGATGTTTTTGGAGAAGTTAAAAAGACTTCTCAAACTGGTGACGGTCCAGTCGATGCAATATTTAAATGTATTAAAGAACTTTATCCTCATGATGTAAAACTATCTCTTTACCAAGTTCATGCTGTTACAGAGGGAACTGATGCACAAGCTACGGTAAGTGTAAAGATAGAAGAAAATGATAGAACTACAGTGGGTCAGTCAGCTGACACTGATACTTTAGTAGCATCAGCTAATGCATATTTAAATGCCTTAAATAAAATGCTTATTAAGAGAGAGAAAAAATCTCTTTATAAAAACATCGAACCAAAAAAATTGAAGGAGAGTATATAATGGGAATATTTGACAGTGTTAAAAAAATATGGAGCCAGGACATGGCAATCGATCTTGGAACTGCAAACACATTAGTTGTAGTTAAAGGACAAGGTGTAGTTTTAAATGAGCCATCTGTTGTTGCAATTGTAGAGCAAACTGGAAAAAAACAAGTTTTAGCTGTAGGGGACGAGGCCAAAACAATGTTAGGAAGAACACCAGGAAATATTAGTGCAATTAGACCTTTAAGAGATGGTGTTATTGCCGATTTTATAGTCACTGAGGAAATGATCAAACACTTCATAAAAAAAGTTCATAAAGGTAGAACATTTGCTAATCCAAGAATATTAATTTGCGTACCTACTGGTTCTACTCCAGTTGAAAGAAAAGCAATTCAAGACAGTGCTTTAGCAGCAGGAGCTAGAAGAGTTCAATTAATTGAGGAGCCAATAGCTGCAGCGATTGGAGCAGGTTTACCAATATCAGAAGCGACAGGATCGATGGTTGTTGATATTGGAGGTGGAACAAGTGAGATTGCTGTTATGTCATTAGGTGGTTTAGTTTACTCAAAATCTTTAAGAGTTGCAGGTGACGCTATGGATGGAGCTTTAGTTAACTATATGAGAAAAGAATACAATCTTATGATAGGAGATAGTACTGCTGAAAAGATTAAAAAAGAAATAGGTACTGCTATTCCATCGAATAACAATACTTATGCTGTTAAAGGTAGAGATTTAAGATCGGGAACTCCAAAAGAAGTCAACATTACTGAAGAAGATACCGCAGAGGCATTAGATGGTATTTTAAGAGAGATGGTCAATGGTATTAAAGATGCTCTTGAGGCTACACCGCCAGAGCTATCTGCAGACCTTGTTGATATGGGTTTAACTCTAACAGGAGGTGGTGCTTTATTAAAAAATATAGATAGAAGATTTTCTAAAGAAACAGGATTGCCGGTACATATTGCTGAGGACCCATTATCATGTGTCGCAATTGGAACTGGTAAAGCTCTGGATCAAGAACAAACTTTTTCTACTATGCTGACTGAATATTAAGAGAGATGGCTGAAGGCAGAGATGATTTTATAATAGCAATTAGATCTGCTTTTCTAAACAAAAGCACAAAACAAAAATTTTCTTTATTAACTCTAGTTTTTTTTTCAATTTTCATAATTGTTTTATCCAATTTTAATTTTAAGGCAATAAGTCTAACCAAGTCAGTGATAAAAGAAATCGTTTATCGATCTTCTTTTATAGTTTCAATACCAGAAAATTTTATCAAATCATCCTATTTAAATATAAATGAATACACCAATTTTTATAAAGAGTTTAAAATAACAAAAGAAGAGCTAGATCAATTAAAATCTGAAAATATTTCCACAAAGATTATCAAGAGTGAGAATGAAGAACTTAAAAGTCTTATTGATGGTTATACCGTTACTTCTAATAAGATTTTAGCAAAAGTTATTGTTGACCACGAAAGTCCTTTTTTGAGATCAATTATTATTAACAAAGGTAGCAAAGAAAGAATAAAGATCGGAACAAATATTTATGATCGAAGCTATCTTGTGGGACGTGTCATAGAGGTAAATTATACAAGTTCAAGAGTATTGTTATTAACTGATCTAAATTCAAATATTCCTGTTTCGATCACACCCGGAAATGTTCAAGCAATTGTTATTGGTAATGGAGATAAAAGAGGTGAAATTAAATATATTAAAAATGATCTTATAAACAAAATAGATGACAAAGGAATTGCATACACATCAGGGACTGGCTCGATTTTCAAAAGTGGAATTCCTGTTGGAACGATAGATTTAAAAGATGAAAATGAAAAAATTTTAATTAATTTTTTCAGTGATTTTAGTCAATTAAAATATGTTTTTGCAGAGATTAATGATTTTGTCCCGACAACACTTAAAATTGAAGAAAATGATGCGGCAAAAATTTCTCCAAATACCGAGCAAATAAAATTAGACTTAATAAGTGATGAACTGCAAATTTTAGAGGAAAGTAATACTAAATTCCTAGAGGAAAATAAGGAATTAAATACTTTAACTAACGAATTAAATAGACAAATTGAGGCATTAAAGGCAGAAAATAATTTTCAAAAAAAAGTTATTCAAAAGCATAATTTAGATCAAGAGGAGTTAGAATTTTTAAGATTAAATTTAATTTATAGCTCAAGGTGTCAATCAAAAAAACTTTTTAGTACTGGTTTTAAAGTAGGCACTCCAGAGTATAAAGAATGCATAATGAGAAAAGGAAAGATAAGTGATTAGATTTCAAAAGAAAAATTTATTATACAAAATATACACTTGGTTACCAATTCTATTTTTATTTATATCTGTATTCAACGAATTTGATTTGAATTATCTAAATATTGATTACTTTTCATTTAACTTTCCATTTATATTAATTTTTTATTTTGCCTTAAAAGCATATCAGCGATTTGATTATTTTTTAGTTTTTTTAGCAGGACTATTTAATGACACTGTTGTTGGTTTACCGTTAGGCATAAGCTCTTTATCGTATATCTTGATTTGTATATTTGCCACTTATCTTAGGAATATAACAATTAGCCCAAATTTGATAAAAGATTGGTTCTATTTTTTGTTTATTATTAGTTTGATTAACTCAATTAATTTTTCAGTTTTGTTTTTATTTTTTTCTTATGAATTGGATATTACACTTTTCATTGTAAACAATTTTTTTACATTTTTATTTTACATAGTGTTTTCAATTTTTTTCAAGAGGTATTTAAAAAGTTTAGATGATTAATATAAGTGATAGTGCAACTAAATTAAATTCATTAAATCGAAGAATGTTTATTCTTGCTACAGCTAAAATTATTATTTTAGGTGGAATAGTCAGTAGATTATTTTTTTTACAAGTAAAAGAGAACAAGAAATATTTAACACTTTCTGATAAAAATAGAATTCGAGAATGGAAATTACCCCCAATTAGAGGTGAATTTAAAGATTATTTTGGAAATACTATAGCTGGAAACTTTGAAGCTTACCAACTTCATATCATACCAGAAGAAATTGAGGATTTTAGATATGTAATTTATCGTGTCAAAGAATTATTAGAACTAAGCGAAAAACAATTCAAAAAAATTTTAAGAAAAAAGAATGAAATAAAACCCTGGGAAACATTAATTGTAGCAGATAATTTAAGTTGGGAGAAATTTTCAAAAATAAATAACCACCTTTATGATCTTAATGGAGTTAAACCAGTTATCTCAATATCAAGAGACTATCCATATAAAGAAAATTTTACGCATGTTTTAGGCTATGTTAGTCAGGCTAATGAAAATGACCTTTTAACAAATGAAAATATAAAAGAAAAATTTGTTCCTGGTTTAAAAGTTGGAAAAACAGGTTTAGAAAAATCATTTGAAAAAAAATTAATTGGATCAAATTCTGTAGAGCGATATGAAGTCAATGCTTATGGTAGAAGAATAAGTCAATTAGCATTTCAAAAAGGAGACAAAGGAGAAACAATCAAGCTTACAGTAGATACAAAAATTCAAGAACTAACTAATGAGCTATTAAAAGAAAAAGCAGGATCTATATGCATAATGGACATTTACACAGGTGCAATAATTGCAATGCATTCTTCTCCATCCTTTGATCCTAACGCTTTTGTGTTTGGGATAAGTCAAGATGAATGGCAACTTATTAGAAATAATCCAATGAAACCTTTAGTTAATAAATCATTATCAGGAAATTACTCACCAGGATCAACAATAAAACCTATAGTTGCCTTATCAGCTTTAGAAAATGAGATTATTACTCCAGATTTTACAGTTCAGTGCAAAGGACACAAAAATCCGTTAGAATTGTATGGTCAAACTTATCATTGCTGGAAGAAGGAAGGACACGGATTTGTAAATTTAAGAGGTGCAATGAAACAATCTTGCGATACTTATTTCTATGAAGTCGCAAGACGATTAGGAGTGGATAGATTAAGTGATACTGCGAAAAAATTTGGATTAGGTGAGAAAGTTTTTAGAGATATATTCGATAATGAGAAGAGGGGTTTAGTTCCTAACACAGAATGGAAAAAAAATGCATTAGGAAGAAATTGGGTGCTTGGTGAAACAATAATCACAGGTATTGGTCAGGGATTTATTCAAACAACTCCAATACAATTATGCTTGATGACAGCACAAATAGCTAATGGTGGATATAAAATTTATCCTAAAATAGTGGCAAATGATGATATCGAATATTTAGATAAGTTTACCCCCTTATACAAAAAGGCTCGAAATATTAAAATTGTTCAAGATGCTATGTTTAGTTCAACAAATGAAATAAGAGGAACTTCCTACAGATCACGATTAGATGATCCAAAATATCAATTTGCTGGAAAAACAGGAACTTCACAGGTGAAAAAAATAACTGAAAGAGATCGTGAGCTAGATCTTAAAACATTTGAAATTCCCTACGAAGAGAGAGATCATGCTTTATATATTGCTTTTGGGCCTTATATAAATCCAAGATACGCGCTAAGCATAATTATAGAGCATGGAGGTTCTGGAGGAACTGTAGCAGCTCCATTAGCTAAAGAATTATTCAAAATGATTATTGATAGACATGAAATTAGAAAAAATTATGACAACAAAAAATATTTGGATATCTAATGTACCAACATACAAGATTTAATAACAAAAATAACTTTTTTCAAAAATTTGGAAATTTGGATTATGTACTTTTAATCTGTTTGTTAATATTGGGATTTATCAGTCTTGCAACAATGTACTCTACAGATGGAGGTGCAGTTTTATTCCATACAAGAAGTCACTTTATTAAGTTTGTCATTTTCTTTTCAATGATGATTGTGATTTCACTTATAAATATAAAATTTTGGTTTTCTCTTGGTTATTTATCATATGGAATTATTTTGGGAATGTTAATATGGACCATTAATTTCGGTATTACTGCCTCAGGATCTAAAAGATGGATTGATTTATATTTTTTAAATATTCAACCATCTGAATTGATGAAAATTTTTATCATCTTATGTTTAGCAAAATATTTTCATAGAATGAAAGCACAACACGTGAATTCTTTTTATGCTATTTGTTTTTCCCTAATAATTATTTTTGTTCCAATGAGTTTAGTAATTATACAACCTGATTTGGGAACATCATTACTTATTGCGATCAGTGGCATTGTTGTATTGTGGTTTGCTGGATTAAATCATAAATATTTTTTTTATTCTTGTTTATTCTCTATAATTTCATTGCCAATTGTCATTTCTTTATTAAAACCTTACCAAAAACTTAGAGTGTTAACTTTTCTTAATCCAGATAGAGATCCCTTAGGCGCTGGTTATCAGATTATTCAATCGAAAATCGCTGTTGGATCAGGAGGTATTACTGGTAAAGGTTTTCTTAAAGGGACACAAAGTTATCTAGAATTTCTTCCAGAGAAACATACGGATTTTATATTTACACTATATTCAGAAGAATTTGGTTTTATAGGATCAGTTTTATTACTTCTAATTTATAGTATTATAATTTACCGAGTTATTAGGATAGGTGCACTTTCCAGAAGTTATTTTGCAAAATTATTTTGTTACAGTTTTGGCACATCAATTTTTATATATATTGTAATAAATATGAGTATGGTTCTAGGATTACTTCCCATTGTAGGGTCGCCATTACCGATAATGTCGTATGGTGGTTCATCAATGTTAGCCACGATGATTGGATTTGGAATTGTGATGAGTGCTAAAACTCATAGTCAGCAATCTATCGCATAAGTATAATTTGTCGCTTAATCAAAATTAATATTTCATAATATAATTGTCATATGAATAACAAACTTAAAGTAGGTATCGTTGGTGCCGGTATTCAAGGAATTTCTAATGCTTTGTTTCTTCAAAAAAAAGGTTTTGAAGTAACGATTTTTGATAGAGAAAATCCCGGAAGCCCAGCAGCATCTTATGGGAATGCTGGTCATTTTTCTCCCTATGCTTCATTATCTTTAAATAGAACTGACATTTTATTAGACGTTCCAGCAATGCTGATGAGCTCAACAGGACCTCTTGCTCTTAAATGGAATTATGTTCCAAAAATGATTCCATGGTTTATGAAATTCATATTAAACACATCCAAAAATAAAATGATGCATACCGCAAAAAATATGCATCAAATTTTAGATTTAGCCTTACCAGCTTACGATGAGTTATTTGATGAAATTAATATAGACGGTTTAGTTGAGAATAAAGGAATTTTATATATTTGGAATGATCAAGATTTAAAGAGTAGGGAATTAGAAATTAATGTCAGAAAAGAATTAGGTGTTAAGCAACAACTTGTAAATAAAAAAGAAATTCATGATCTTGAGCCTAATATAAAACCTTTTTATCATGCTGGTGTTTATTATCCATATGCAAGACATGCAAGAAACCCAAAAAAAATACTTTTAAAATTTTTTGATTTATTTCTTAAAAAGGGAGGAGAATTTAAAAAGTTAGATATTAGAGGTATGGAATTTAAAGATGAACGACCAATTATAAAGTCTGAGTCAGAAAAATTTTCATTTGATAGAGTGGTGATAGCCTGTGGGGCTTTCTCAAAAAAATTAACTGACAATTTAGATGAAAAAATACCATTAGATACTGAGCGCGGTTATCATGTTCATTTCAAAGATTGTGACCATCTTTTACAAAGACCAGTTATTTTTTCAAATCGAGGGTTTGGAATTACGCCAATGGAACAAGGATTAAGAGTTGTGGGCACAGTAGAGTTTGGGGGATTGAAAAATCCTTTATCAAAATCCCGTATTAAAAACTTGATTAACAATGCAAAATACATGTTAGGAGATTTACCTGATCATGAAGACGAGTGGTTAGGATTTAGACCAACATTACCTGATTTTTTACCAGTTATGGGTCCATCAAAAAATTATAAAAATGTATTTTATTGTTTTGGTCATCATCATTTAGGATGGACATTAGGACCAATATCTGGAAAGATTGTTTCCGGAATGATAGCTAGAGAAAACACTAATTTAAATTTATCCCCTTATAGCTCATCAAGATTTAACTAGTTAAATGCAAAATACCAAAGCATATATAATGCTGGTATGTGCTACGCTATTTTGGGCGGGTAATTTTATGGTTGGAAAGTATGCTTTCATGGTTGATATACCTCCTTTATCTTTAGTTTTTTATCGCTGGTCACTTGTTTGGATTATATTGTTACCTTTCACTTATAGAGAAATAAAGAAATATAAAGATACGATTTTAAATAATTTACCTTTATTATTCTTTCTGGGTTTTACAAGCGTTGGTTTGTTTAATTCTTTTACTTATTTATCCTTAATTTATACCCAAGTCATTAACGCATCTCTTTTTAATACGGCTATTCCAGCTATAATAATTTTACTTTGTTTTTTATTTAAAGTTGAAAAAACTAATAAATTTCAAATTTTGGGTCTTATTATTTCAGTGTGTGGAATTTTGGCGATTATTACTAGACTAAAGCTTGATATTTTACTCTCACTAAATTTTAACAAAGGAGATTTGATAATGATAGGAGGTGTCATCACTTGGGGAGTTTATTCAACTCTCTTAAAGAAAAAAAAGTTTACTCTTCCGTTATTAACTTTGGTCCACGTTATTTGTACGTTCGGTTTAATTAGTGTGTTCCCACAATTCTTATATGAGTACTCTAATGGACAATTAATTAAGTTTGATATTAATATAGTCTATATTTTAATATTTCTTGCTCTTTTTCCAAGTATAGGATCTTATTATTGTTGGGCAGGTGCTGTTTCTATCATCGGAGCAAATAGAGCAGGTATTTTCTTATCTTTAATCCCTTTGTTCAGCACAATAATGGCAATACTTTTTTACAATGAGCAATTTAAATTTTTTCACTTGATTGGAGCAATTTTGATTATATTAGGTTTATTTTTATCAAATAAGGAAATTAAAAATGCTTAAAGTAGCTATCTTAGACGACTATCAAAATGTCTCTCACCAATTTGTTGATATTGAAAAATTATCAGGAAAATATGAAATCAAAATTTTTAGTGAACCATTTGAGGATGAAGCAGACGCTCTTGATAAATTATCTGAATTTGAGGCTTTACTGATTATGAGAGAGAGAACACCAATTACAAAAAATTTGATAGAAAATCTGACTAAATTAAAATTTATAATTACAAGTGGTTTAAAAAATAAGTCAATCGATCTCGTTTCTGCAAAAAAAAGAAAAATAATTGTTAGTGGAACTGAAAGCAATATAAATCCAACACCTGAATTAACTTGGGCTTTAATACTTGGATTAGCGAGAAACCTTAAAGAAGAAATTGATAATATGTACCAAGGATATTGGCAGACTACTATCGGAGTAGAATTGAAAGGAAAAATACTCGGTTTAATTGGTTTAGGAAAAGTCGGATCTCAAGTTGCAAAAATTGGAAAAGCATTTGGTATGCAAGTAATGGCATGGAGTGAAAATCTAAATTTAGATAATTGTAAGGAATTAGAAGTCTTACCTTGTAGCAAAGAAGATTTAATTAAAAACTCAGATTTTTTATCAATTCACGTTCAAGGTGGTGATAGATACAAAGATTGTATTACAATTAAGGAAATGGACAAAATGAAAAAAACTGCTTTTTTGATTAACACCTCAAGGGGACCAATTATAAATGAGGATGATTTAATAATTGCATTGTCTACAAATGAAATAGCAGGAGCTGGGCTAGATGTTTATGAAAAGGAACCTTTACCTGAAAATAATAAACTTAGATTTTTACCTAATGTATTATTAACACCTCACATTGGATATGTGACCGCTGAAAATTACCAAACTTATTACAGTCAAATGATTGAGTCTCTTGAAGCTTGTGTAAATGGAAAGCCTATAAGAAGAATTGATGAATAATTATGGTTAATTCTAAGTCAAAATTTTTAGAATTATCAAAAAAATTTAAAATATTAAAAAGATTATATTTTTTCTATAATATTTATATTCGAAATTTTAAATTTCTAAAAAATGGAACTCAGTTTGGTGAAGATAAATATATTATAGAATTGTTTGATAAAAACTTTATAGGTAAATTTCTTGATGTTGGATGCTACCATCCAACAAGGCACAATAATACTTTCATAATGTACAAGAACGGCTGGTCAGGTATGAATATAGACTTAAATCCTTTGACAATTGAGTTATTTGATTTTATGAGGCCTAGAGATATCAATATTAATTCTGGAGTTTCCGACACAGAAATTGAAAAAAAATTATATTTCATTGATGAATTAAATACTCAAAATACTCTTGACAAGAATCAATTAAATTTTCTTAAAAATCATCACAACATTAAAGACGACGAAATTTTAGAAAAAAAAATAACAACAAGGAATTTAAATAATATTTTAGATGATTATAAATTTTATAATATTGATTTTATGAATCTTGATATTGAAGGTCATGAATTAAAAGTTTTGGAGACACTTGATTTTAATAAGATTAATATAAAATATTTATGTATAGAAATGATCGAGCATAATAAAGAGTCAGTTTTAAATAATGAAAAGATAAAAGATTTACTCACTAAGAATAATTTTAAATTAATAAAAAATTTTGATTTTAATTTCATTTATAGGAAAGAAAACTAATTAAGTATGGATTTGCCTGTTGTTAATCATGAGGATTATTTTGCTAAAATTGGTGATGATCATAAATTTCCAATAAATAAATTTGGTGATCTCGCAGATTATTTAATTAGAGAAAAAATTGTTAAAAAATTTCATCAACCATACCCATGTTCAATAGAAACTTTAAAGAGAGCTCATTCAGAAGAATATATTAATAATATTAAGAATAAAACTTTAGATGAAAACAGTATAAAAAAAATAGGATTTCCATTAGTTGATAGTGTAGTTCAAAGATCTTTTATAGCAACCGGTGGCACAGTATTAGCTTCAAAGCTAGCGATAAATTATGGTGTAGCTTGTAATACTGCAGGCGGTAGTCATCATGCTAATTACCAAGGAGGTGCTGGTTATTGTGTTTTTAATGATGTGGCAGTGGCATCACAGTATTTATTAGACAGAGGATTAGCTGGAAAAATCTTGATTGTAGACTTAGATGTTCACCAAGGAAATGGTAATTCAGATATTTTTAAAGATAATAGAAATGTTTTTACTTTTAGCATGCATTCTAAATCAAATTATCCTGCAAAAAAATCTATTAGTGACTGTGATGTAGAGCTTGAAAATAATTTAGAAGACGAAGAATATTTAAAGATACTTAGATTTTATTTAAATCAACTAAATCAAGAAAATTTTGATTTTGTATTTTATATTGCAGGGGTTGATATTCATTTTAATGACAGATTAGGAAAATTAAAAGTTTCTGATGAGGGAATTAAAAAAAGAGATGAAATTGTTACAGAAAATTTTTTTTCAAAAGGAATTCCTCTTTGTGGTGTTCTAGGAGGTGGTTACAATAAAGATGCTAAAAAACTTGTTGAATTACATTCTTATTTACATCAATCATGTGCTAAATTAGTTTAATTGTATGAGAAAAAAAAATTCAAATTTAAGCACTGAACAAAAATTAGTTATGTTTGAGGAAGGAACTGAACCGCCTGGTTCTAGTGAATTAAATAACGAAAAACGTGAGGGAAGTTATCATTGTGCAAATTGTGGAGTAAAGTTATTTGACTCTATAACTAAATATGAAAGTGGTTCAGGTTGGCCGTCTTTTTTTGAGTCACTACCAGATGTATTTGAGACTAAAACAGATTATTTACTAGGTTATGCGCGTACAGAATATCATTGTAAAAATTGTAAAGCTCATCATGGCCACATTTTTGATGATGGACCACAACCAACTGGTAAAAGATATTGTAATAATGGTATCTGTTTGACTTTCAAAAATAAATAAAATTTATTTTAACATCTCTTGCAATTTGTTTTCTTTTTCTAGAGTCCTTACCTCATCATAACCACCAATATGCTGTTCATCAAAAAAAATTTGTGGTATAGTTCTTTTGCCGTTCGCTTTTTTAATCATCTCATCCATTGCACCATCAACTGTTGCAATATCAATTTCCTTAAAGGTAGCATTATTTCGAGTTAGTAATCTTTTTGCGGCATCGCAATAATTACAAAAAGGACCTGTATAAATTACTATATTTTTCATGATTTAGAGATAGTCACCTTTTTTTAATTTACTAGTGATAAGTTTTCTAGAATATTCAAATTTTTTTCTATGTTTAATGCTTTTCTGATTCACTCTTTTTCTCCACAATCTAAATGAAGAGGGTTTAATTGACCTTCTCATTATTTTGATAACATCAGACTCCTTGTATCCCGTTTTTTTTTCAATTTCCTCAAAAGTGATACGATCTGCCCAGGCAGCCCAGATGACCCAATCTGGATCCTCAATGTTTGGCTCTGGATTTTTGACCCGAGTTATTGGCCTGTGACCTTTTTTTTTCATATATTCCTTATATTTGATAAAAATCTTTAGTGCATTTTTTTAGGGGGTATGCTATATTATTTATGATAGTCCTTCTTAGCCATCTTTAGCTCCCGGTTTTTAAGGACTATCCTAAAACTTTAGTAAATTTCCCCACAATTTTTAATTATTTTAAAAACAAGCTGTATAAATCAATTTAAAATACAAAAAAAATCCATTATAAAGCTTAATTTATGATTAATTTTTCAGATAAAGAAATTTATTCAACTAGGGGTGTTAACTATCTAATATAAAGAAAAACCAACATTTACAACAATTTTTAAGTGATAAATTTGCAACAGAGTTTAAAAAGATAATTTTTTCTCAAATTACAGGGTTAAATTTTGGTCAATTATGTTAAAAAGCAAACTTATATATATAAGTTTAATATTAAACAAAGGACTAATAATGAAGAAAATTATAGCAACTTTAGTAGCTTTAGTATTCTCAACATCAGCATATGCTGTAACAATTTCCGACTTCTCTATTGGAGCAAGTTTCAATCATGGTCTTTACGGAGCAGAAGGTAAAGAGGAAAACTACACTCATACTGGTTCTATAGAAAGTACTAACATAAAAGAAGGAGCTTTTGTTGACGACTATGCACAAATATTTGTTGAAGCTGCTCTAACTGATAACCTATCACTGGGTATAAGTTATACTCCTAGTGAGATATCTACTCCTAAAAACGTTAACCCTGAACCTGATGGAGATATAACAGTTGTAGCTGAATTTGAAGAGTTAACAACTTTATATTTGTTAGGTAAAACAGATTTAGGTATTTATGGTAAGCTTGGATATTCTCAAATGGATATCAACATAACAACTGAAAACGTAACCGGCTACAATGACACTGATACAGATGGATTTGAACTTGCTGTTGGTTATGAGCATGATGCTGGAAATGGTTTTGGTGTAAGACTAGAACTTGCTTATTCAGAATTTGATTCAGTAAAAGCAGATAACGGTGCTACTACTAACGTTAATAAAAACGAAATCACTGTCTCTGATATGAGAGGTGCTACTGGTAGAGTATCATTAGTTAAATCATTTTAATTAATATTTAAAATAAAAATTAAAAAGGCTGGGATTATCCCAGCCTTTTTTTTTGTTCAAATGAGCCCTGCTTTAATGTAATTTAAATTATGATATTAGGTTTTATTGGAACAGGGAACATAGTTTCTGATGTAGTTTCTGGAATAACTAAATCTAAAATTCCCTATAAAAAAATTATAGTTTCTCCAAGAAATAAAAAAAAAGCCAAAATTTTAAAAAAGAAATATCAAAGGATTAGTATTGCTAAAGACAATCAAGCAGTAATAGATAATTCAAATTGGGTATTTCTCGGTATACTGCCAAGTGTAGGTAAAAAGATTCTACCAAACCTTAAATTTAAAAAAAATCAAACTATAATAAGTTTTATGTCTACAATTGACTACCTGGAGTTAAAAAGATTAATCAAATTAAAGGTAAATATTGTAAAAGCAATACCAATGCCTCCAATCAGCTTGAAAAAAGGACCTGTCGCCATTTTTCCTAAAAATAAAAAAGTAAAAAATTTTTTTAACAAAATAGGCACTACGATTGAAATAAAAGATGAAAAATTATCAAAAAATTTTTGGACAATTTCTGGCACTATGGCCTCATTTTATGAATTGTTAAATGTATTAACAAATTGGCTTATTAAAGAAAAAGTAGATAAAAAAGATGCACAGAAATATGTTACTCACTTATATTCAGCGCTAGCCCAATTAGCAGCTAGTGATACCTCAAAACCTTTAAAATACTTAGTAGAGGAACAAACACCTGGAGGCTTAAACTGGCAAGGTGTAAACGAACTAAGAAAGTTGGGTTATTATAGATTATTAGAAAAATCACTTAAGAAGATTTATAAGAGACTATAATCTTATTCGGGAATGCAAGATAATATTTTAGAAATAAAAAACTTATCAAAATATTTTGGTGGATTAGCAGCTGTATCTAATTGTTCTTTAAAAGTAAAACAAGGAACAATAACTGGCATAATAGGACCTAATGGTTCTGGAAAAACAACTTTATTTAATCTTATTTCAGGAAATTTAAAGTCATCTACTGGCAATGTTTTATTTAATAATAAAGATATTACTGACGTTCCGTCTTATGAATTATTTTCAAAAGGATTATTAAGAACTTTCCAAATAGCTCATGAATTTACAAATTTATCAGTATTAGAAAATTTGATGATGGTACCAGGCAATCAATCTGGAGAAAAATTGATGAATGCTTTGCTAAAGCCTGGATTAGTTGCAAAAGAGGAAAGTCAAATAAAAGAAAAAGCTATGGAAGTTGTTGATTTTCTTAATTTAAGTCATTTAAAGAATGAATTAGCCGGAAACTTATCTGGTGGACAAAAAAAACTATTGGAATTAGGACGAACAATGATGGTGGATGCTAAATTAGTTTTATTAGATGAAGTTGGTGCAGGAGTTAATAGAACATTATTAAAGGATTTAGGTACAGCTATTGAGAAATTAAACAAAGAGAAAGGTTATACTTTTTGTATGATTGAGCATGATATGGATTTTATAGGAAGATTATGTGATCCAGTAATTGTCATGGCAGAGGGATCTGTTTTATTTGAAGGTTCAGTAGAAGATGCAAAAAAAGATGAAAGAGTAATTGAAAGTTACTTAGGCAGAGGTTCAAAACTGAAAGATGATTAAATATGCCATTTTTTGAGGGAAAAAACATGACAGGTGGATATGGTAAAGGTCCAGATATAATTAATTCATGCACTGTTAATGTTGAAAGAGGAGAAATAGTATCCATTCTTGGACCTAATGGGGCTGGAAAATCAACTGCAATGAAAGCTATGTTAGGTTTATTAAATTTGAAATCAGGTTCTGTAATTATTGATGGTAAAGACATCTCAAAACTTTCTCCACAAGACAGAGTGAAAGAGGGCATTTCATTTGTACCTCAAACCAAAAATGTATTTGCAGGAATGACAGTTGAAGAAAATTTAGAAATGGGAGCCTTTTTAGTAAATGATTATTATAAAAATGTAATAGATGAAATTTATAATCTTTTTCCGATTTTGAGCGAAAAAAGAAAACAATTTGTGGGAGAATTGTCAGGAGGTCAAAGACAACAAGTTGCGTTAGGAAGGGCTTTAATGATTAAGCCGTCTGTACTCATGTTAGATGAACCAACTGCTGGGGTTTCTCCGATAGTAATGGATGAACTTTTTGATCATATTATAAAAGTAAAAAAAACAAATGTTGCAATCTTGATGGTTGAGCAGAACGCAAAACAAGCTCTCAATATTTCTGATAGAGGATATGTATTAGTCACTGGTGAAAATCGATATTCTGGGACGGGTAAAGAATTACTAAATGATCCAAGAGTAAGAAGCTCTTTTTTAGGTGGTTAGATGGATTTTTTAAACGCATTAATTCTTTTATTAAATTATATATTTGTTCCCGCTCTTGCTTATGGATCTCAATTAGCTATTGGAGCTATATTTGTAACTTTAATTTATGGAATACTGCGATTTGCAAATTTTGCAACTGGCGACATGATGTCGTTTGGCACAATGATTGCTATACTTTTTACATGGCACTTTCAGTCAATAGGTTTAACACTTGGCTTTTTACCCACAGCACTTTTGGCAATACCTTTTGCAATTCTCATTATGGGTTCGTACATGTTAATAATTGATAAGTTTGTATTTAAGTATTACAGATTAAATAAAAGTCCTCCAGTTCAATTGGCAATGGTAAGCATAGGAGTAATGTTTGTTACTCAAGCAGTAGTAAGAATTATAATTGGTCCCTCAGATAGAAGATTCTTTGATGGTGAAAAATTTCTGATCAAAGCAAGTGAATTTAAAGACATTACAGGTTTAAATGAGGGGCTTGCTATTAAGTCAACTCAAGTAATTACAATTGTTGTGACCATAATTTTAGTTTCAATTCTGTTTTGGTTTTTAAACAAAACTAAAACTGGAAAAAGTATGAGAGCTTACTCTGATAACGAAGATTTAGCATTACTATCTGGAATAGATCCAAAAAAAATTGTGATAATAACTTGGATGATTGCTGCAATTTTAGCAACAATAGGTGGGGTTTTGTATGGTTTAGATAAAAGCTTTAAGCCATTTACCTATTTCAATAACATGCTACCAATATTTGCTGCAGCAATAGTGGGAGGCATAGGTAATCCTTTTGGTGCTTTCCTTGGAGGTTATGTAATTGCTTTTTCAGAAATACTTCTGACTTATGCATATAAGAAATTCTTTATGTATGTGTTACCAGAAAGTATGGAGCCTGATGGTTTAATTCAATTACTTTCAACCGATTATAAATTTGCAGTTTCATTTTCGATACTAGTAATCGTATTGCTATATCGTCCATCAGGAATATTTAAAGGAAAGATATTGTGAGAAAAAATTTAAACGTAATTGCAGCTTACAGTATTATGATGGGATTAATTATCCTTGTTGGTACATTTCAATCTTGGAATATTGCATTATCAATATTTAATCTATGTTTAATTTCTGCTGTCATGACGATGGGCGCTAATATTCAATGGGGTTATGCTGGTTTAATAAACTTTGGAATAATGGGCTTTACTGCATTAGGTGGTCTAGCTGCAGTTTTAATATCTGTTAATCCTGTCCAAGAGGCTTGGAGTGCAGGGGGCATCAACATTCTATTAAGTTTATTTCTTATTATTGGAATTGTTTTAGCTGTTAGATTTGTTCTTAAAAGATATCAAAAATCTAAAATTAGAAATTATATAATTGCTGTAATTATTATTTCAGGAATAATTATTATAAGATTTGTTTCTGAGCCTGGTATTGAAGCAATTGAGGAGGTAAATCCAGCAAAATCTGGTTTTCTTGGTGGATTAGGACTTCCAATTATTTTTTCTTGGATTGTTGGAGCTTTTTTTGCAGGTGGATTAGCTTTTGTTATAGGAAAAGTAGCCTTAGGATTAAGAGCTGATTATCTTGCAATAGCAACTTTATTAATATCTGAAATTGTAATTGCAATTATAAAACATGAAGATTGGCTAACTAGAGGCGTGAAAAACGTGGTAGGGTTAAAAAGACCTGCACCTTATGAGGTAAATTTACAACAAACAGAATGGTTTATAAATCTTGTTGAAAAATTTAACTCAAGTAAATTAAATCTAATTACTGATTTAAGTGAAAGACAAGTAGCTCTAAATCAACTTGTAATCGACGGATCGTCAGTTTTTGTAAAACTTTGTTATTCAGGATTATTTTTAGTTGTTGTGATTATTCTTTTAATTTTAACCCAAAAAGCTCTTTACTCTCCATGGGGAAGAATGATGAGAGCTATTAGAGATAATGAAGAAGCTGCCAATGCTATGGGAAAAAATGTAGTCAAACAGCATTTGTTAATTTTTGTTTTAGGTTCAGCTATTGTTGGTGTTGCAGGAGCTATGCTTGTAACTCAAGATGGATTATTTACACCAGGAAGCTATAGGCCCTTAAGATACACCTTTTTGATTTGGGTAATGGTAATTGTTGGTGGAAGTGGAAACAATTTTGGAGCGATTCTTGGAGGTTTTGTAGTGTGGTTTTTATGGATTGAGTCAGCACCAATAGGATTATATTTAGTTAATTTAACAACAGCAGGCTTAGAAGATACACATTTTTTAAAAGTTCATTTAATTGAAAGTGTTCCTTATTTTAGATTTTTAATGATGGGTATTGGTCTATTATTAATTATGAGATATAGACCAAAAGGTATACTTCCAGAAAAAATAGAAATAAAATAAAATAAAATTATGAAATATATTGTAACTGGTGTGGCAATAGCTTGGGCATTATATATGGCTGATAAATATCTATTTTTTTAAAAAAAACCTCCAACAATTTAATGTTGGAGGTTTAAATTTTAAGATAAACTATCTTTGTTTTTTTGTTTTAAAGTCACCGCCTTTTACATCAACATCAAGTTCTAGAAAAGCTCCCTCAGCCTCTCCAACATCAGTAAATGATACACTTGTTGCACCTTCGTAATTAACTTTCTTACCTTTAGCTAGTAAATCCAAACCTTTTTTTAGCTCACCTGGATAAATTTTTGTTCCAGGAGCATTAGCAACATCCATTACATTTTTTGCAATTGATGCTCTATCAGCTGAATTACCCGCTTGCATTGCTAAAACAATCAAAGCAGCCGCATCATAAGACTCACCCGTATACGGACCATTACTATCTACTCCACCAGCACTAGCAATCTTTGTAAATAAGCTAGCACCTTTTGCAGTTGATCCTGGTCTTGAACCAAAAGATTTTTTTAGGTCTTTTCCAAAAGCCTCTACTAATGATTTACCAATCATTCCGTCTGATAAAATAAACTTATCAAATGCACCCGAGTCCAAAGATGCTTGAATAATCCCTTTACCACCTTGGTCAAGGTAACCGATAACAGCAACTGCATCCCCTCCGGCTGAAGCAAGAGTTGCTACTTCAGAAGAATAGTCTGCTTTACCATCTTCATGCGCAGTCACAGTAGTTACTTTAATACCATGAGCTTTTACTGCGGCTTCATAAACATCTGCTAAACCTTTTCCATAGTCATTGTTAGTGTAAGTAATTGCAACACTTTTAACTTTTCTGTCTTTAGTGATATCAGCTAAGATTTGACCACCTCTAGCATCAGATGGAGCAGTTCTAAAGAAATACCCATTGTCGTCTATAGTAGTTAATGCTGGTGATGTTGCTGATGGTGAGATCATTACCACACCATTTGGAATAGCAACATTTGAAGCTATTGCTGTAGTCACACCTGAACAATCAGCTCCCATAATTGCTGCCACACCTTGTGCTATAACACCTTCGGCTGCTGCTGTAGCTGCCGCTGAATCAACACAAGTTGAGTCTGCCCTTACAACTGAAATTTTTTCACCACCAAGTAATGATCCAGAATCTGAGGCTTCTTTAAAAGCAAGCTCAGCAGATGCTGCCATTGCTGGTGTAAGGGATTCAATTGGACCAGTAAATCCCAATATAATTCCCATTTTTACATCTGCAAAAACATTTGTTGTAAAAGTAGAAACAAATATAAATGCAGCCACAAATAGTTTTTTCATTATTATCCTCTTTTATAGTTAATATAGTTAACAATTTTTAAAAACTGAATTAAATCTGATTTATAAAAAGTTGCAATAAGCAAATTATTTAATTTTGTGTAAAAAAAACACTGATGTAATTACAATTATACCACCCAATATGAACAAAATAGTCGGTACTTCACTGAAAACTAGATATGTAAGAATTATTCCAAATATTGGAAACAGGGAATAAAAGGGAAAAATCCTACCAACAGTATAAAATTTATAGAGATAAAACATAAGTAGATGTGCACATAAAGATACAATCACTGCTTGATAAGATATGAGCATCCACGACTCAAAATTAATTTGCTCAATATTTTCTTTAACATTACCCTCAATAAAAACAGAAATTATTATGAGAATTATAAAACCAAAAATACCTGTGCTGGCATTTATCATACTTATTGGTAGCTCTTTTAATTGTCGTGAATAAACTTGTGCTAGTCCAAAAAATAAAGCCATTAGACTTGCAAAAAATAAACCTAGGTAGTTTTCTGTTAATTTTGGATCAAAAAAAATTATGACTATTCCAAGAAAAGAGGTGAAAATCAAAATCCATTTATTTTTACTTATATTTTCATTTAATAGAAAAGCACTTGCAAGAATTCCAAATGGTATAGCAAGCTGAGAACCTAAAATTATAGGAGCAATTATTGATGAATGAAATAGTGATAAATTCATAAATACATAAACTAAAACACCCATAGATATTGAAAATAATATTAATGGTTTAAAAAACTTTTTATTTGGCAATCTAAATTTCCAAAAAGGTATTAGTAATAAAAAGACTAATCCCATCCTTAATGAGGCCATCAAGATTGGTGGAACAGAATTATTAAGAGCCAACTTTGCTACAGGAAACGCACTACCATGAGCTATCATTATAAAAATTAAAATGAATAAATGTTTAAGTGGCAATTTTTTTGATTAGAAATATTTTTTAAAAGTTTCATTAATTGATAAAACACCATAATCATTTAATCCACCAATAATCAACTGTAAAGCAACGAGTAAAATAAAACCTAAACCAACATATGCAATCCAAAGATGTTTTTGAATATAATTTGCTAAATATGTAGCTAACGCACCAGTTAGAACAACCGATAATATCAGTCCAAACATCATGTAACCAAAATTTCCTTTTGCAGCGCCCACTACTCCAATCACGTTGTCAAAACTAATAGTTATGTCTGCGAAAAGGACTTTATAAATACTTTTAATAAATGATGGTTCTTTTGATTTTTTTGTTGGGGATTTAATTTTTTTAATTTCAAACAAATCTTTTCTCAGATCATTAACAATCCAGATTAAAAGAAGGCCACCAATTATTTTGATCCAATAAAATTGGAAAAGGTAAGTAGCAAAAATGGCAAATAAAACTTTGAAAATAAGCGCACCAACTACACCCCAAAAAATAATCAATTTTCTATTTTTAGGTACAAAATTTGCTGCTATTAAACCAATTATAATCGCATTATCTGCGGCTAAGATAATATCAATAAAGATGATCTGTAAGAGTATGAGAGATTCTTCTAACAATGTAGTATCATTTTAAAAAAACAATTATAATTGTTCAGATCTTGTTGTCTATTATAAGTAATTAGTATTTTGAAACTTTTTCGCCAGCAATGATAGCCTTTAAGTCCTCATATTCTTTACAATCACACCCTTTCAATACATCAAGTCTTTCAACGGCAAGATTATGTCTATTTGTGGCTACGTATAATTCACCCAGGTATTCATTAATGCCAATGTGGTATGGATTGATAGCTAAACCTTGAAGATAATATTTTTCTCCATTTTCAAAATCACCAAGTTTTCTTGTGGTGAAGCCAAGATAATTTAATGTATCAGCTTTGTTAGGAAATTTTTTATTAGATTTAATTAATAATTTTTGGGCTTTCTCGTATCTTTTTTTTGCTTTTTCAAGTTTATTTTTTTCCTCAAATTTTTTTGCGGCTTTGATATGTGTGACAGCCATGTCATATTGAGTTTTAGTTTTTGAAGAACCACTGTCGCTAGAGCCGGCTGCAAAGGAATTTGAAATTAAAAATACTGAGACAATTAGAGAAGTTAAAAATTTTTTAATCATATAAATTTTTTCATTTTATTTAGCGTTTTTAGTATAAGTCCGTTATCAATCAAGTTTTTTTTTATAGATCTTGCAGTTTCAAGTGAACTTATAGTATCGCCATGTATGCATACAGAGTCGATTTCACAAGGTATTTGTTTCCCACTGTGACAATTAAGTGACTGAGTTTGAACCATTTTTAGTACATGTTTTTTCGCTTGTTCTGGGTCAGTAATTAAAGCATGAGGTTTTTTTCTTGATACAAGATTTCCATCGTCTTCATAATTTCTATCAGCAAATATTTCACAGGCAATTTTCATATCTAACTTTTTTGCAGCCTGTTCCATTTTAGATCCAGTTGGGACTAAATAAATCAACTCTGGATTTATTCTTTTAATTACTTTAGCTAACGTTGTAGCTAAATCAATATCCTCACACGCCATATTATTTAAAGCACCATGCGGTTTTATATGAGTAACATTTTCACCATGTTTGGATGAAATAGATTGAAGAATTTCATATTGATCAATTATCAATTTTTCTATCTCAGAAGAGGATAAATTCATTCTTTCCCTGCCAAAGTTTTTAGGATCATTAAAGGATGGATGTGCTCCAATACTGACACCATTTATTTTTGATATTTCTACAACTTTATTCATAGTTTCTTCATCACCTGCGTGATAACCACATGCTATATTTGCCGAGTTGACTATCTCAAGCAATTCAGGATCATGCTTGTTAGAATGATGTTTAGATTTTTCGCCTAAATCACAATTTATATTAATTTCAATACTCATTATTCTTAAGTATAACATGGCATGATAAAAAATATATCAAATCTTGGTGACGCAGCTTTATATTGTGATTTTGGTAAAGAGGTGAATAAAGAGATTAACACTCAAGTGATTAAATATTTTAAAACTATTAAAAAGAAAAATATTATAGGGGTAAATAATATTACCCCGTCGTATAATAAATTAATTATTTCTTTTGATCTTAAAAAAATCAATTTTACTAAACTTAAAAAGATAATAGATAATATTGAAATCATCAAAAGTGAGAGTATTCAAAATAAAAAATTTGAAATTCCTGTCTGCTGTGAAAAAGAATTTTCTTTAGATATAAAAAGATTAGAAGAAAAGCTTAAAATGACAGAGGAAAAGATTTATCAAATTTTTTTTGAGAAGGAATTCTTTTGCTATATGACAGGTTTTATCGCAGGGATGCCTTTTCTTGGTGATTTAGAGGAAAATCTTAGAGCAAAACGTCTTGATACTCCTAGGGTTAAAGTTCCAAAAGGCTCAATTGGTTTAACTGAGCAATTTGCAAATATATATACATTTGAAAGTCCAGGTGGTTGGAATATTATTGGTAATACCCCATTAAGTATTTTTGATAGCACTAAGGAAAAGGAGCCTAATTTAATTAATCCGGGAGATTTAGTTACATTCAAAAGAATTACAAAAGAGAACTATCAAAATTATCATGAGTAAAAATTATTTTGAAATTATAAGGGCTGGTATAAATTCAACTTTCCAAGATCTTGGTAGAAAAAACCTTTATCATATAGGAATTCCATTCAGTGGAGCTATGGATAATAGAAATTATCTATTAGCTAATAAACTTATTGGAAATGATCATCACGACCCAGTGATAGAATTTGCTTATCAGGGGCCTCATTTGAAATATCACGGAGATAAATTAAATATTGCTATCACTGGTGATGTGAGTTTTAAAATTAAAAAAGGTGATAATTTAACTGATGGAAAATGTTACCAAACTTTTATTTTAGAAAATAATGATGAGTTAAATATTATATCAACTAATAAATCTGTGTATGGATATCTAGCAATAAACGGTAAATTTGATCTAAAATTTCAGTGGTCTAGTTGCTCAACAAATACTAGAGCAAATATAGGATCTAACAATGGAGAAAAATTATCTGAAAATCAAAAAATTAATATTAAAGAAATTAATCAAAACTTTGTGTACACAAAATTAAATTATGTCAATACAAAGATAGAAAATATAAGAGTAATTAAAGGAACAAATTTTAATTATTTCTCTGATGAAGGCAAAAGAAATTTTTTTAAAAATGAATTTAAAGTTTCCAAACTATCTGACCGTATGGGAATGAGACTAGAGGGACAAAAAATAGAAAATATTATTGATACTAATATTAGATCTGAAGGTTTAATTAAGGGTGTTATACAAGTACCAGCTGATGGTAATCCAATAATTATGCTTTCAGACCATGGCACCATAGGAGGTTATCCTAAAATTGGTGTGGTTATAAGCGCTGATTATGACAAATTAGTTCAATTAACGCCTGGTTCAACTATCAAATTTCAAGAAGTAGATTTAAATGGTGCAGAAACCCTTTTTAAATTGTATGACTTGGAAACTCAAAATTTAATTTCACAAATTTAATGAATATTTTAAAAAGTTTACCTGGCCCATTATTGATTTTCTTAGGTGCTCTAAGCTTAAGCTTTGGTGGACTAATAGTTAAATCTTTCGAAGGTGCAACATTATGGCAAATATTGTTTTGGAGATCCTTATTTTTCTCTCTTACTGTTCTAACTTTTTTAATTATCACTTACAAAAGTAAAGTTTTAAAATCTTTTTATGACTCCGGCTTACCAGGTTTTATAGGTGGTTTGATATTATCTATTGGTTTTTGTGGCTATGTTTTTGCTATGTATAATACTACAGTTGCAAACACAAATTTTATTATATCACTCCAAATTTTATTTTTAGCAATATTTGGTTTCTTTTTCTTGAAAGAAAAAATTAACTTAATCACGTTAATCTCATTAATTTTAGCAATGACTGGTGTGTTGTTAATGGTTGGAAACTCATTATCACCAGGAGAATTATCTGGAAATTTAGCAGCTTTCACAATGCCAATTACTTTTGCAGTTTTGATAATGATCGTTAGAAAATTTCCATCTGTCGATATGGTCCCAGCACAGTTCGTTGCAGGTATTAGCTCATGTCTCATTGGTTTATCATTTTCACCTACTATAATGATTTCACCTCACGACATTTTTTTAGGTTTTTTGGCTGGATTTTTTCAAATAGGTTTTGGTTTTATATTTATAACTATTGGTGCAAGAACAACACCTTCTGCAATGGTTGGAATAATCATGTTATCCGAATCTGTTCTTGGTCCTATTTGGGCTTTTCTTTTTGTTAATGAAATACCTTCATTATATGGATTGATAGGAGGGGCAATAATACTTTTTGCAGTATTACTACAGTTTTACACGCTTTTAAAAAAGCCAAAGGCAATCGTTTCCAATTGACATTTTGAGTCACTTATAGGACTATTGATCTACGGGAGAGACTACAGATTATCGTAGCGCCGAAGGAGCAACCACCCAGGAATCTCTCAGGCAAAAAGGACCGTAGCATATTAACTCTGGAAAGAGATTTAATTCTCGCCGAAGGAGCAAAACTCTCAGGCAAATATACAGATGGGTACAAAGAGTTAATATGGAAACAAAAAAAACATCGTTGTACCAATTACATCAAGATTGTAATGCAAAATTCGTTGAATTTGCAGGCTATCATATGCCGATACAATATTCTGAAGGAATTGTAGAGGAGCATAAATTTACAAGAAAGCACTCTGGTATTTTTGATGTTTCACATATGGGTCAATTATTTATTTACGGAGATAATGAATTGATTAAAGATTTAGAAAAAATTTTTCCATTGGATTTAAAAAATTTAAAAATAAACCACTCTAAATACAGCTTCTTAATGAATAAAAATGCTGGAATTTACGATGATTTAATCATTACAAAAATTAATGAAGGTTTCTTAATTATTCTTAACGCAGCATGTAAAGATAATGATTTCAAAATTTTAAAGGAATTATTACAAGAAAAGTACAAAATGGTTTTGGATGAAAATAGATCACTAATAGCAATTCAAGGACCTAAATCATCACAAATTTTAAATGAAATTATTAGTGGAGTAAAAGATTTAAATTTTATGTCTGGCAACTGGTTTTCATTTGTAAGTCAGAAAGTATACATCACTCGGTCTGGGTATACAGGTGAAGATGGTTTCGAAATATCAATTCCAAATAATTTTGCGGATAAATTGACTAGAGAATTAATTGACAAAGGTTCGAAGCTAGTGGGTTTAGGAGCAAGAGACACTTTAAGGTTAGAAGCTGGCTTATGCTTGTACGGTCATGATCTTGATAGAGATAAAACCCCAGTAGAAGCAAATTTAAAGTGGGCAATTTCAAAAGAGAGAATATCTAAAGGAGACTTTATTGGTTCTGATATTATTATAAAACAATTAAATGATGGAGTTTCTAAAATAAGAGTTGGAATTAAACCTGAGGGAAGAATAATTGCTAGAGAAAAAACAAAAATATTTAATCAATCAGATGTTCATATTGGAGAGATTACCAGCGGTACATTTGGACCAAGTGTTAATGGACCTGTAGCAATGGGTTATGTGGAAAATGAATTTGCGAAAAAAGATACTAAAGTATTTTTAGAGGTTAGGGGCAAAAAACATGCAGCTAGCATCTGTAGTTTACCGTTTTATAAAAAAAGTTATGTGAAAGGAATTAACTAATGAGTGAAGTTAAATATTCTAAAGAACACGAATGGATTAAATTAGAGGGTGATGTTGCAACAATTGGTATAACAAAGCATGCAACGGAGATGTTAGGTGATATTGTTTTTGCAGAATTACCAGAAAAAGGCTCTAGTGTAGAAAAAGATGGAACAGCAGGAGTTGTGGAGTCTACTAAAGCTGCAAGTGACGTTTATACCCCAGTAAGTGGTGAAGTTGTAGATACAAATCAGGAAATTGTAGACGATCCATCTAAAATAAATCAAGACCCAGAAAACTCTGCCTGGTTTTTTAAACTAAGGATTAAAGATAAATCAGAGATGGATACTTTAATGAATAAAGATGACTATGATAAATTTGCTAAGGAGACTACTGCATAATGCTACACAATTCTGAAAAAGATTTTATAAAAAGACATATTGGTCCATCTGAAGAGGATCAATCAAAGATGTTAAAAAAATTGAATTATAAATCATTAGATGATTTAATTGATAATACTGTCCCAGAAAAGATATTGTTCAAGGGTGAATTAAATATTGGTGAGTCAAATTCAGAATATGAGGCATTAAGAAAATTAAAAGCAATTTCAAAAAAAAATCAAATTTACTCAAATTTTATTGGGATGGGTTATTATGGAACTTACACACCATATGTAATTTTGAGAAATATATTAGAAAATCCAGGTTGGTACACCTCTTATACACCTTATCAGCCAGAGGTAGCGCAAGGAAGATTGGAAATGCTTTTAAATTTTCAACAAATGATCGTTGACTTTACAGGAATGGATATTGCAAATGCATCTTTGCTTGATGAAGGCACTGCAGCAGCAGAGGCTATGGGTTTGAGCTATAGACTCGATAAAAGCGATAGTAATTTGGTTTTTGTCTCAGAAAATTGTCATCCCCAAACTGTTGAGGTAATACGAACTAGAGCAGAACCTATGGGTCTCAAAGTTCTTGTCGGAAATGAAGATAAAGTTTTAGATCAATTAAAAGAAGATATTGTTTGTGGAATCTTGCAGTATCCTGGAACCTTAGGGGATATCAAAGATCCAAGCGAGTCTATAAGCAAAATTCATAAAAAAAATGGTAAGGCTATTTTAGCTTGTGATCTTCTTGCGCTAGCTAAGCTTAAAACACCGAGAGAGCTTGGGGCTGATATTGCAGTAGGCAGTTCACAAAGATTTGGTATTCCAATGGGTTATGGAGGACCACATGCAGCATTTTTTGCAACAAAAGATGAATACAAAAGATCTATGCCAGGCAGAATAGTTGGTGTTTCAGTAGATAGACATGGAAACAAGGCTTATAGGTTGTCACTTCAGACTAGAGAGCAACATATTAGAAGAGACAAAGCTACAAGTAATATTTGTACAGCTCAAGCACTGTTAGCCATAGTATCAGCAGCATATGCAATTTATCATGGTCCGGATGGAATAAAGAATATTTCTGAGAGAGTATCTCAATTAGCAAAAAATTTTGCAGATAAAATAAAACAATCTGGATATGAAATATATTCTGATTACTTTTTTGATACTGTTACAATCATTACAAAAGAAAAAACAGATCAAATTTATAAAAATGCTTTAAATCAAAAAGTTAATATACGAAAAGTAAACTCTGAAATGCTTGCTGTTTCTTTCGACGAGAAAAAAAATGTTTATAGGGTGAATCAACTATTAAAAATTTTTAATGCAGCAGAGTCCATTAAAAAAGAAGATCCAACAGTAAGTTTACCAAATCTGCCAAAGAGTTTATTGAGAACTTCTAAATATCTAGAACATCCTGTTTTTAATTCATATCGCTCAGAGACAGAAATGCTTAGATACCTTAAAAAGTTAGAGGACAAGGATATAGCTTTAAACAGAACAATGATTGCATTAGGTTCTTGCACTATGAAATTAAACGCTACTGCAGAAATGATACCTATTTCATGGAGAGAATTGGCTGAACCCCATCCTTTTGTGCCTATAGAACAGATGGAGGGATATAGAACAATGTTCACAGATTTAAAAAATTGGTTAAGATCAATCACTGGTTTTTCAGGAGTTTCACTTCAACCAAATGCAGGTGCTCAAGGCGAATATGCAGGACTAATGGTAATTAGAAAATATCATTTAGATAGAGGTGATAAAAATAGAAACATATGTTTAATACCAAGTTCTGCACATGGAACTAATCCTGCTAGTGCACAAATGGTCGGAATGAAAGTGGTTGTTGTTAATTGTGATAAAGAAGGCAATGTTGATTTTGATGATTTAAAGAAAAAAGCAGAGTTGCATTCAGAAAATTTAGGAGCTTTAATGGTCACATACCCATCTACTCATGGAGTGTTTGAAGAAAAAATTATGGATATATGCGAACTAATTCATAAACATGGTGGGCAAGTTTATATGGATGGAGCAAATTTAAATGCATTAGTTGGTATAGCTAAACCAGGAAACTTTGGTCCCGATGTTTGTCATATAAATTTACATAAAACATTTTGTATCCCTCATGGGGGAGGTGGACCGGGCATGGGCCCCATTGCATGTAAAAAACATCTACAGGTTTATCTACCTAATCACCCAGTTGTCAAAGATTGTGGTCCCGCGACAGGTATTGGAGCTGTATCTGCTGCTCCTTGGGGAAGTTCAAGTATTTTATCAATTTCTTGGATGTATATAAAAATGATGGGATCTGAGGGATTAAAACTTGCTTCTAAAGTTGCGATACTAAATGCAAATTATATTGCTGAAAGACTAAAAAATCACTATCCAATTTTATACAAAGGTTCAAATGGAAATGTCGCTCATGAATGCATAATTGATATTAGATCCATTAAATCAGAAACAGGCGTTACAGAGGAAGATATTTCAAAAAGATTAATTGATTTTGGTTTTCATGCACCAACAATGTCTTGGCCTGTTGCTGGGACTATGATGATTGAACCTACAGAAAGTGAGAACTTATCAGAGCTTGATAGATTTTGTGATACTTTAATTAAGATTAAACAAGAAATAGATCACATTAAAACCGGTAAATTTGATAAAGTTGACAATCCAATTAAAAACGCTCCTCATACTGACACTGAGTTGGCTTCTGATAATTGGCAACACAAATATTCAAGAGAAGAAGCAGCTTATCCTGCTAAATTTTTAAGATTAAACAAATTCTGGCCACCTGTTGCAAGAGTAGATAATGTTTATGGTGACAAAAATATTTTTTGTACTTGCCCTAGCATGGATGAATTCAAAGAAGACGCAGCTTAATTAATGAAAGTAGCTGTAATTGGATCAGGCATATCTGGCCTAAGCGCTGCATACTATCTTTCTAAAAAACACCATGTAGATCTTTTTGAGAAGGAAGATCATTTTGGTGGTCATTCGAATACAGTTGACATTATTGTACATGATAAAAAAATTTCAGTTGATGTTGGCTTTATTGTCTTTAACTACCAAACTTATCCAAATTTAATAAATTTTTTTGAAGAACTAAATGTTGAAATAGAAAAAAGTGATATGTCATTCTCTGTTTCTGTAGAAAAAACAAATTATGAATACTGTGGCAGAGGTCTAGGAGGCATGTTTGCAAATAAATCAAATTTATTTAATTTTGAATTTATAAAGATGTTTTTTGATATTTTAAAATTTTATAAATTATGTGACAAAACTTCAGATATAGACCAAAAGATTACTCTAGATGAATTTCTAGAAAAAAAAAATTGGTCAAAAAGTTTTATAAACTATCATATTATACCGATGGTCTCGGCAATCTGGTCTATGCCTCCTTATGAGGCTGGAAAAATGCCGATAAATTTTTTTTTAAAGTTTTTTCAAAATCATGGTTTATTTAAGCTTAGTAAAAGACCACAATGGTTTACAGTAAAGCAAAGAAGTAGAGCCTACGTAAATAAAGTTTTATCAAGTATTAGTGGCGAACATTATAAGAATTATAAAATTAATTCGATAAAAAGAATTTCTTCAGGAGTCCAAATTTATTATGGGGGAAATAATGAATTTTTTGATTATGATAAAGTAGTTTTAGCAACTCACGCTAATGAAGCACTCTCTATAATCAAAAATCCAAGTGAGCAAGAAAAAAATATCTTGTCAAATTTTAAGTATAGAGAAAATCAAGCAGTTTTACATACTGACGAAAATATGATGCCAAAAAATAGGAAAACTTGGTCATCATGGAATTCATTTGTTGATCCTAAAGATCTAAATAAAAGTTCACTTTCCTATTGGTTAAATCTTTTGCAAAATTTAAAAACTAAAGAAAATATTTTTTTAACTTTAAATCCATTAAAAGAAATCTCTAAGGATAAAATTTTAAAAAAAATAAATTTTACTCACCCTTATTATGATCAAAGAGCTTTAGACAATCAAAAGAATTTAAAAAACATTCAAAATAGGGAAAATATATTGTTTTGTGGCAGTTATTTTGGTTACGGATTTCATGAGGATGGAATAAAATCATCCCTAGAAATGCTCAAAGAATTCAATGAATAGTTCAATTTATAATGGCACTGTTATTCATAAAAGGTTTAAACCAAAATCTCATTTTTTTAAATATAGTGTATTTTCTTTATTAATAGATCTATCCGAATTAAATCAATTAGATAGAGATATAAAATTTTTTTCATTTAATAAGTTTAATCTAATAAGTTTTTTTGAAAAAGATCATGGAGATAGAGATGGTTCTTCATTAATTGAGTGGGTAAAAAAGAATTTAGATGAGAATGAAATTAACTCTGAAGATATAAGAATTAAACTTTTGTGTTATCCGAGAATTTTTGGGTATGTTTTTAATCCTTTAAGTGTTTTCTTTATCTACGATAAAAATGAAAAATTAATATCAATCTTATATGAGGTAAAGAATACATTTGGAGAGCAACATACATATATTTTTAAGGTAAAGGATGACCTTAAACTTTTTCAGCATAATTGTTCAAAAAAATTCCACGTTTCACCTTTTATTGAGATGGATTGTAATTATTTTTTTAGAATATTAAAACCTGGAGAGAAATTGTCAGTAGTTATAGATCAATATCAAACAAATGAAAAAATTTTATATGCATCACAGGATGGCAAAAGAGTTGATTTTAATAGCAAAGAATTATTAAAATCATACTTAAAACATCCGCTTATGACATTTAAAATAATCTCAGCGATACATTTTGAGGCGTTTAAATTGTGGACTAAAGGAATTAAGTTTATTAAGAAAAAGTTAAAAATAAAAAATAATATTACATTTGAAAATTAATGAAACTAAGCACTCTTTCAGACAAAATTGTTTTTAATATCTTAAAAGATATTGAATTTGGATATTTAGAACTATTCAATCATGATGGTGAGTGTTACAAATTTGGTAATCCTAATGATCCTTTAAAGGCTAAGATAATAGTAAAAAAATCAAATTTTACTTTTGATTTAATAAAGGGTGGAAGCGTTGGATTTGCAGAGTCCTATATGAAAAATGATTTTGAAACAGATAATTTATCGAATTTAATAGAGATCACTGCTCGAAATATCAAACGAATTTATAAATTTTCGGGATTATTAGATTTTCCATTAATAAATTATATAAAAAATTTTTTTATTAAAAATACAAAAAGTAGAAGTAAAGAAAATATTTCTAAACACTATGATTTAGGTAATGAATTTTTTTCTTTATGGCTAGATAAAACACTAACTTATTCAAGTGCTATATTTGATGAACAAAATAAAGATTTATCAGACGCTCAAAATAATAAATATCAAAAATTAATTGACCTAATCAAACCTAGCTCTGGCGACAAAGTTTTAGAAATTGGATGTGGATGGGGAGGTTTTGCTGAATATATTGGGAAAAAATACGACGTGAAACTAGATTGCATTACAATATCTAAAAAACAATTTGAATATGCTAAAAAGAGAATTCACAAATGTGGCTTAAATGAAAAAGTAAATATTGAGATAAAAGATTATAGAGATTTAAAAAATAAATATAATTCTATCGCGTCTATTGAAATGATCGAAGCAGTTGGTCAGAATTATTTAGAAAGTTATTTTAAAACAATAAAAAAAAATTTATCACACAACGGTAGTGCTGGTATTCAAGCTATTACAATTGATGATACTTTATTTGATAGATATAAAAATAAACAAGATTTCATCCAGAAATATATTTTTCCAGGAGGTTTTCTTCCAAACAAAGGAAGCATCGATAAGTATGTTTCAGAAAATGGCTTAACAATAAAATCTTATGAGTCTTATGCAGATCATTATTCAAATACTCTAGCAATTTGGAAAAATGAGTTTGATAAAAAGTGGGATTTAATAAAACAACAGGGTTTTGACACAACTTTCAAAAGGATGTGGGAATTTTATTTGTCTTATTGTGAAGCAGGATTCAAGTCTAAAAATATTGATCTAATTCAATTTTCAATTCAAAATAAATAGAGAGAGGAACAATGCGCGACAAAAAATTCATTAAATCAATTTTATTGATAATTTCTTTATTCTTAATTACAAACTGTTCAAATAATAGCTCTATGAAACCGGAAGATTTTAAAGATAAAAAACCTAGATTAGTTATTGAGCAATATCTGTCTGGAAATGTAAAAGCTTGGGGTGTCTTACAAAATAGATCAGGAAAAGTAATCAGACAATTTTCTGCAGATTTAGATGGAAAATGGGATGGCAGTCAATTGATACTTGATGAAAAATTTAATTGGGATGATGGTGAAATTCAAACAAGACAATGGCAAATTACAAAGATAGATGAAAATAATTACGAAGGTACAGCTGGTGATGTAGTAGGCAAGGCAAAAGGATTTTCTTATGGGCCAGCATTTAAGTTTGAATACGTCTTGTTAGTCCCTGTAAAAGGTAAAGAAATGAAAATTACTTTTGATGATTGGATCTTTAAACAGGATGACCGTGTAGCTATAAACAAAGCAACTATGACAAAGTTTGGTTTTAAAGTTGCAGAATTAACAGTTGTTTTTGTAAAAGATTAATTTTTTTTTTGGTATTTGGTCATTTTTCCAATTAAACCGAAATATAATTTACTAGGCAAAAAACTAAATAATTTGAGTATTAGTGTTAAAGATTTTGGAAAATGAATTTCAAAATTATTTTTATTGATTAATCCATCGTATATTTTATTAGCCGCATATTCAGTTGTTTTTAGAAAAGGCATTTTAAAGTCATTTTTATCCGTCATGGGAGTTTTAATAAACCCAGGAGATACTAAACAGACACGAACATTTGATCTTTTAAAATCAAAATACAAACTTTCAGCCAAATTATTTAGAGCTGACTTTGATGGACCATATCCCGTGGAATTAGGCAAACCCCTATAACCAGCGATAGATGAAACAATTGTAATTATACCATCCTGTTTATTTTTAAAGTATTCCTCTACTGCTTTAATACTGTTAAGTGTTCCAAAAAAGTTTACTTTAAAAACATCTTCTATTTGCTCAACATCAATATCCTTCTCTTTTTTTGGGTTCCAGGTTCCTGTTGAAAAAAAACATATATCAACACTCTCAAATTTGCTTTTAATTTTATTAAAGACTTCTTTACATTGAGATTTGTTTGTTACATCGAGAGGATAACTAAAAATATTTGCATTATTATCTGAAATTTCTTGAAGCAGATTCTCTCTTCTTGCTGATATTGCTACATTCCAGCCATTACTAGCAAACTTTATTGCTAAGGCTTTACCTATCCCAGTACTTCCACCTGTTATCCAAATAGTTTTTTTATTCATTTTAATGTGATGTATAATATTTATATGTTAAAAAATAAATTTCTATCATTTGTTCTCTTCTTTATTATTACGTTTTCTGCCTCATTTATTGGTGGTTTAGTGACCTTTACCTTTAAAGAACCCTGGTATTCAGAGCTGACAAAATCAAACTTTAACCCACCAGATTGGATTTTTGCTCCTGTTTGGACAACTCTGTATCTAATGATGACCTTAGCTATTTGGTTTTTTTGGCATAGTAAAAATAGAGAAATGAATACGATATACATTTATTTCATTCATATAGTTTTTAATACAACTTGGAGTGTAGTATTTTTTGGTTTTCACAATATTTTTTTAGCTCTCGTCAATTTGATAATTTTAATTTTATTAATAGTAATTCTTATTTTAAGATTTGGACGTGTTAATAAAGTAAGCTCATATTTAATGATTCCCTATTTACTTTGGTCAAGCTTTGCACTATTTCTAAACTATAGCCTATTAGTATTAAATTAAATGGATGATGTTGTAATAGTTGGTGGTGGTATAATTGGAGCAGCAACTGCTTATTTTCTGTCTAAAGAGGGAAGAAAAGTTAAAGTAATTGAAAGAGATCCAACTTATAAATCAGCTTCTTTTCCTCTTTCTCTTGGTGGATTTAGAAGACAATTTTTTCAAACAGAAAATATTTTGTTAGGTAAATTTGCTAGGGAGTTTATTTTTCAAATACCAGAATTACTAAAAACAGAAAAAAATCCTAATCCTACTGCGAGCATGGTACCAAATGGATATCTGTTAATGTTTGGCCCAGAACATGCAGAGGAGCAATATGAGGCTTTGAAAAATCATAAAGCTTGTGATGCTGGAACAAAAAACATCAAAGGTTCTGACTTAGATAAATTCTTTCCTTATATAAACAAAGAGGGAATAGAAACTGCCACTTTTACTGATAACAAAAGCGAAGGATGGATTGATCCTTTCCTTTTTCATACTGCATTAAAAAGTAAAGCAATAGAGCAAGGAGCAGAATTCATAAAAGGTGAGGTTAAATCTTTATCGGAAATAAATGCTAAAACGATAGTATCTGCTGCCGGATGTTGGACAAAAGAATTATTAGAGGACATTCCAGTAGAGCCTCAAAAGCATACAGTTTTTAGAGTTAAGTGCCCGAAACATATTCCTGAGATGCCATTAACCGGAGATTTAACAACAGGAGTTTATTGGAGACCTGAGGGTAAAGAGTATTTAGCTGGCTCACCAAAATCAGTTTTTGATGCTACAGATCTTGAACCAGCCTGGGATGATTTTGAGGAATTAGTATGGCCTGCTTTAGCTAAAAGAATTCCAGCATTTGAAGAATTGAAATTAACTGGTGGTTGGGCAGGTTATTATGATTGTAATAGGTTAGACAATAACGCTGTTGTTGGAAAACATCCTAAATTTGAAAACGTATACTTAGCAACTGGTTTTACTGGAAGAGGATTAATGCAAGCGCCAGGAATTGGAAGAGCTTTAACAGAACTAATTACAACAGGCTCTTATCAATCGATTGATATTTCAAACATGGCTGTTGAAAGAGTATTAGGTGCAAAAGCAAGGCCTGAACCTTACGTGTTATAATTTACTCTTAAATGCAAAAAATTTTTAATTTTTTTCCACTAACAGTTTATAAGTCGACACTCTCACTTTCAGAAAATGAAAAAAATGAAATGATCGAAGAAGTTCGATCGATGGAAAAAAAAAGTAAAAATTTAGATTATAAATCTACAAAAAAAGCTTGGACAGGAGATACGCAGGGATTTGAATATTTGCACAATAATCCAAAATTTGAAAATTTATTTATTCAAATCAATAATTGTATTTTGGAATATTTAGAAAGCTTATCAGTGAACCATAAAAAGCTTGATCTTTATTTTCAGCGGTCGTGGGCAACAATTTCTAAAAAAACTGAACATATTGATAATCACTCTCACGACCAATCACATCTCTCAATTGCCTTCTATTTAAAAAAACATAAAGATGATGCTAAGATTATGTTTTTTGATACTTCTAAGCATAATGAATTTATTCCTCAATTATTTGACTCAAGATCATTAGCAAAAGAAAATATTTTTAAAAAACGAGATATTTTAAATTCAAGTAAAGTTGTATTTGAAACTAAAGAGGATGATCTATTGATATTTCCTTCAAAAACAATTCATGGCACAGAACAAGGTAAGTCTAATTCTGAGAGGATATCAATTTCAGCAGATATAGTATTTTTAGCAAAAGACTCATCAACACTTGAACATTTAGTTCCTCCAGTTGAAAATTGGAAAAAATTTTCTAATTAATTAATAAGGTTAAGTACCACAAAAGGTTTTATACTCTTTTGAAGAACTATCCATTTTAAGATAATCTGAAATATTTTCTTGCTGCACATATGGTTTCTTTAAAATTTCTAAAAGTTTATTAAATGGCTTAAGATTACCATCATTAGCTTTCTCTAATGAATCCTCAATATTATGATTTCTTGGTATTACAAGAGGATTTACAGTTCTCATTAATTTTATATAACTTTCTGGAGTATTATTATTTAATTTTAATCTTTCTTGCCAATTTTTTTTCCAGTTCTGAAAATTATTATCTTTATATAATTCATCATCATAGTCTTTAAGATCCATTAAATGACAAAAGGTATTAGTGTAGTCTATTTTGTTTTGGTGCATCCAAGTAAGTAAATCAACAATTAAAAATTTATCTTTGTTATCTACGCCTAATAATCCAAGTTTGTTTCTCATCATATTTAACCACTTTTCCTCATATTTTTTACCGAAAGTGTCAATTAACTCTGTTGCACTTTTTACTGCTTTATCTTCATCTTCATCAATTAAAGGAATTAAACACTCAGCAAATCTTGAAAGATTCCATTTTGTAATAGCTGGTTGATTACAATAAGCATATCTTCCCATTTTATCAATTGAGCTAAAAACAGTTTTTGGATCATAGATATCCATGAATGCACAAGGACCATAATCTATTGTTTCTCCAGAAATTGTCATGTTATCAGTATTCATAACACCATGAATAAAACCAACACGCATCCAATCAATAACCAGATCAATTTGTTTATATATAAGCGCCTTTAAAAGTTCTAAAGCCTTATTTTTTGAATTTATTAGTTCTGGATAATGTCTTTTAACTACGTAATCTAACAAAATTTGTAGCTCATCCTTTTTATTACGTGCTGCAACATATTGAAAAGTTCCAACTCTGACGTGACTAGAAGCTACTCTAGTCAAGATAGCACCTTGTAAAGGAGTATCTCTCATTATGTTTTCACCAGTTTTAGCTACCGCTAAACTCCTTGTAGTTGGAATATTCAGATTATGCATTGCTTCACTAATTATATACTCTCTAAGCATTGGACCCAGCGCAGCTCTGCCGTCACCATTTCTCGAAAATGCTGTTTTACCTGAACCTTTAAATTGAACATCGTATCTTTCTTTATTTTTTGTTAAATGTTCACCTATCAAAACTGCTCTTCCATCACCTAACATTGTGAAATGCCCAAATTGGTGACCAGCATAAGCTTGGGCAATTGAATTGCTTCCTTCAGGAAGAATATTTCCACTAAATAAATCTGCTAATTCATTTTTGTCATTTTTGGAAAAGTCCAAGTTTAATTCTTTAGCCAAATCATCATTAATTAAGACTAATTCAGGATTTTTTACAGCAACAGGCTCAATATGTTCTTTAAATGAATTAGATAGTCTTGAATAAGAATTATCAAAATTCCAATTCATAGTATTCTTCATAAAGATTTACTGACTCCAAATCCTTTTTAAAGTTTCTTCTCTTCCACAAGCTTTTTTATATCTGAGATATCTCTCTAACTTAATTTTATAAAAATCTTGATGGTATTCTTCTGCTTTATAAAACTTTTCAAAATTTCTTATATAAGTAACAACTTTTTTGTTAAATTTATTTTCTAAATCTTTTATATCTTTTTGTATTAATTTTCTCTCTTCGTCATTTTGGTAAAATGCAACTGATCTATAACTATATCCTTTGTCACAAAATTGACCGTAAGCATCAAATGGATCAATATTAACCCAAAAATTTTCTAATAATTCTTTGAATGAAATAATTTTTTTATCATAGATTATTTCTACAACTTCAAAGTGACCAGTATTTCCATACGTAACTTCTTTGTAAGTTGGGTTTTCAGTACTACCTCCAGAATAACCAGAAATTACCTCTTCCACACCTTTTAATTTTTCAAATGATTCCTCAACACACCAAAAACACCCTCCAGCAAAATATGCTTTATCTTTTTGAGCAGAATGTGAAAAATTTATATTGATTAAAAAAAAGAAAACTATGAAAAAATATCTCATTAAATATCATAAACAAATTAGTTATGATAAGTCCAGATTTTAAAGGTAGCTACTTTTAAGTAGCCACCTTTAATAATTTAATTATGAATTATTTTTTTTTATATTTTGCTGCTTCTTCAGACCCACCAGTAGCTGAACCTTTACTGTATGAGTGAGCACCCATACCAGCTAACTGACCATCTTTAACAATCAAATACTGATTTCTTATTTCTTTACCTTCAAAGAAACATTCTAATATTTCTCTCACACCATCAGCATATCTTGATTGTGCCGTCAAAGATGTACCTGAAGTATGAGGTGTCATACCATGATGAGGCATAGATCTCCATACGTGATCATTAGGTGCTGGTTGTGGAAACCATACGTCTCCAGCGTAACCACTTAATTGACCACTCTTTAATGCTTTTGCAATAGCATCTCGATCACAGATTTTTCCTCTTGCAGTATTTACAATATAGGCACCTTTTTTCATTTTACTTATCATTGCATCATCAAATAAGTTTTCAGTTTCAGGGTGAAGAGGACAGTTAATTGTAACTACATCACAAACTTTCACCATAGACTCTACAGAATCATGAAACGTAAGATTCAATTCTTTTTCAACTGAGTCAGGTAGTTTATGTCTATCAAAGTAATGTAAGTGAACATCAAATGGTTTCATTTTTCTTAATGCATCCAAACCAATACGCCCGGCAGCAACTGTTCCAATATGCATACCTTCAACATCATATGATCTTTGAACAGCATCAGCAATATTCCAGCCACCTTCGTTCACGATTCTATGTTGGTTGTGGTAATCTCTTACCATTGAAACAATCATCATAACAATATGTTCAGCTACAGATCTTGAATTACAATAAGTAACTTCCACAACATCAATTTTATTATCCATTGCAGCTTGTAAATCAACATGGTCTGAACCAATTCCTGCTGTAATTGCCATTTTTAAATTTTTAGCTTTAGCAATTCTTTCTTTTGTTAAATAATAAGGAAAGAACGGTTGAGAAATTACAATGTCAGCATCAACAATATGTTTGTCAGCCTCACATCCATCTCCATCTTTACTATTAGTCACTACCAATTCATGACCATTACTTTCTAAAAATTTTCTTAATCCAAGTTCACCAGATACACATCCTAGTAATTGTCCTGGCGTGTAATCTCTTCCTTTTGGTGAAGGTAAAGTCATTCCATCTGGATATTTTTCTATTTTAGGTAATTCTGAAAGTGCATATGATTTTGGCATTCCGCCTTTTGGATCATCATATAATACGCATAATATCTTCATTTATTCTCCTGTATAATTATATATTTATTTAGCGCATCTAACATTATTTTAGGATTTCAAGCAATGAATTATTTTTGCCTTGAGTGAAACTTTTTAAAAGTGAAATTGTAAATAATTATAGCAAAAATAATAATTACGAGACTTACAAATTAATCATAGTGGGACGCCGGTATATTAAAAGCGATTGAATTATTCACTGCTAAGAAGGCGAATGATATTGGCTAAAATTTTGAAAATGACTTCTTAACTAACAGTCCAAAAAATGATTAATCTCAAAACAATAAAGAAAATTTCGCAAATATAATATTTTTTTCAACTTAAGGTTTATTTCATCTTTAGGTTGTATTGCGACATTTGATTGCGAACTGGAATGATTAAAATTTGCACAAACTTTCTCTATATGTTTTAATAAGTTTTAAAACTTTAACTAAAGAGGGGTAGAAATGTTAACAAAAATGTTAAAAAGGGTTGCATCTACTTTAACAGTAGTTGTAGCTGTATTTTCTTCACTCGCTTTACCTCAAAAAGTATTCGGAGCTGAAACTCAATACTTTCCTGTAGCAAGTAGCCGTGTCGGACCTTATTCGGCAATGGGTACTGGTTACTATGGGGCTCAGATTGACTACATGAATTATGTCAATATGACAGGCGGAGTGAATGGAGTCATGCTGACATGGCAAGAATGTGAAACTGAGTACAACGCTGTAAAAACAGTTGAGTGTTATCAGAGACTACTTGAGAAAGATGGTCAAAGAATAGTTGTGTTTGATACTTTAGGAACACCAGGAGCATATGCTGTTATTAACCGTATGGCAAAAGACAATGTTGTTTTAGCTCAATATGGTTATGGAAGAACTGACGGTGCTGATGGAAGAGTATGGCCTTGGGTATTTAATGCTGCAAGTCACTACTGGTCACAGATAGCTGTTAAATTAAAATTTATGGCACAGATCGAAGGCGGAATTGATAAGATGAAAGGTAAAAAAATCGTTCACTTACACATTGACTCTGCTTACGGTAGAGAGCCATTACCAGCAATGAGAAAAATTTGTAATGACTGGGGAGTAGAGTTGATTGAAATATCAATCCCACCTCCAGGTCTTGAACAACAATCTCAGTGGCTGCAAATCAGAAAAGAAAAACCTGATTGGGTTACTTTCTGGGGAGCAGGTTCAGGAATGAATTCAACAGCAATGACTAATGCTGCTAGAATTAATTTCCCAAGAGATAGAATGATGTATGTAACATTCGGTGCTGCCGAAGAGGATATGTATCCAGCAGGTGATGCAGCTAAGGGAACTTATGCTGTTGCAAATGCTTTACCAGGAGAATATCCATTGGTTAAAGACATCAAAGACAAAGTATATGGTGCTGGAAAAGGTAACTTAGCTGATCCAAACAGGATTGGTTCAGTTTACTGGAATAGAGGACTAGGTGCTGCAGTTATGTGGATTGAAGCATTGAGAATTGCTCAAAAAATGCATAACAAAGTTGGTAAAGCAGTAACTGGTGCTGAGTTTAGAGATGGTTATGAAAATTTAAACATGACTGAAGCTAGACTTAAAGAACTTGGAGTTGGAGGAATGTTAGCTCCGTTCGCTATTTCATGTGCAAACCATGAAGGTGCCGGTAAATTTGCTGTAATGCAGTGGGATGGAACAAAATTCAATCAGGTAACTGGTTGGGAAGCTCCAGGCGATCCTGCATTTATTAGAGGTCTAGTTGAAGACTCTGCAGCAAAATTTGCTAAAGAGAATAACATTACACCGAAAAAATGCGGTTAATTAATTTAGAGATAAATTAATATCAATCGAAGGGGGAGATAAAATAATCAAATTATTTTAAACTCCCCCTTTAAATAAAATTTAATTTAATATAAAAAGAAAGCTTAATGAGTAACAATTCAGCCAACATTCTAGACATAAAGAATATAGAGGTCAGATATGATAATGTTATTTTAGCTTTACACGATGTATCTTTGAAAGTTCCTAAAGGAAAAGTAGTTGCATTATTAGGAGCAAATGGCGCAGGTAAAAGCACTACATTAAAAGCAGTTTCAACTATGTTAGCTTCAGAAAGAGGCAAGGTTACAAACGGTTCAATTGAATACGATGGAAACGCAATAGATAAACAAACTCCTTCGCAAATGGTTGGTTTAGGAATGGTTCAAGTATTAGAAGGTAGAAGATGTTTTGGTCACCTTACTGTTGAGGAAAATATAATTTCAGGAGCATATTCAAGAAAATTATCTAAAGGTGATATTAATCAAGAATTAGAAAAAATTTACACTTATTTTATAAGACTTAAAGAAAGAAGAAAAAGCCAAGCAGCATTTACTTCAGGTGGAGAGCAACAAATGATAGCAGTTGCAAGAGCAATGATGGCTAAACCTAAAATGCTATTATTAGATGAACCCACAATGGGTCTTGCACCTCAATTAGTTGCTGAGATTTTTAATATTGTAAAAGAATTAAATACCAAAGAGGGAGTTAGTATTTTACTTGCTGAACAAAATACCAACGTTGCACTAAAAAATTCAGATTACGGCTATATCATTGAAACAGGTAGAGTTATGTTAGATGGAACTGCAGAAAGTTTATTAAATGATGATAAAGTTAAAGAATTGTATTTAGGAATTTCAAAGAAAGGTAGAAAAAACTTTAGAGATGTTCTTAAAGAAGAAAGTTTGAAAAAAAAAAGTAATTAAAGATGGCATACGAAAGAAAATTTAAAATAGGAAAACCAATATTAGAGGTAAATAATATCTCACTCTCTTTTGGTGGTGTTAAAGCAATAACAGATACTTCTTTCAATGTGCTTGAACATGAGGTTAGAGCTATAATTGGACCAAATGGAGCTGGAAAAAGCTCAATGTTAAATTGCATTAATGGAATTTATAAACCTCAACAAGGAACTGTTTCGTTTAGAGGTCAACAAATAGAAAACATTACTCCAAATATTATGGCTCAAATGGGTTTATCAAGAACTTTTCAAAACTTAGCTCTTTTTAAAAGAATGTCAGTGCTAGATAATATTTTAGTTGGCAGAAAGCTTCACACAAAAACAAATTTTCTTGAGGTTGCTTTACAGCTTCCCAAAGTAAAAAAAGAGGAAAAACTAAATAGGGAGAGATCTGAAGAGATAATTAGTTTTTTAGAGATTGAAGATATTAAAGATACACCAGTTGGAAAACTTCCTTATGGGTTACAAAAAAAAGTTGAATTAGGTCGTGCTCTTGCAACAGACTCTACAATAATTTTATTAGATGAGCCTATGGCTGGAATGAATGTTGAAGAAAAAAGAGACATGTGTAGATTTATTTTAAAAGTAAATGATGAACTAGGTACAACAATGGTTCTTATTGAGCATGATATGGGAGTAGTTATGGATATATCGGACAGAGTTGTTGTACTTGATTATGGTAAAGTTATTGGTGATGGTACACCTGATGAAGTTAGATCAAATCAAAAAGTAATAGACGCTTATTTAGGAGTAGAACACTAGGATAAATATATATGGTTGATGAATTACTATTTTTCATGGAAGTTTTGGTTGGCGGTTTGCTTGCTGGTACGATGTACTCTTTAGTTGCTTTAGGATTCGTTTTAATTTTTAAAGCTTCAGCAACGTTTAACTTCTCACAAGGAGCAATGGTTTTTTTCTCAGTACTTGCTTTTTGTGGTTTCATGCAAGATTTTAACATACCTTTCGTACTTGCATTTATTTTGGCTGCCCTTTTAATGGTAGTAGTTGGTTTATGTACTGAAAGATTAGTTTTAAGACCTCTTATGAATGCTAGCGAAGATACAGTGCTAATGGCCACAATAGGTTTAGGATATGTTTTAGAAGGCTTGGCTCAAGCAGCATGGGGAGTAGAAGTAAGAAGACTAGATTTAGGTATAGGAGATTTTCCAGTGCCGTGGATCGCTGATAACTTAAAACTATTTATTAGTGCTCTTGATATCACAGCTGGATTAGTTGCAGCTATAATGATTATTGGTCTGTTTTTATTGTTCAAGTATACAAAAATTGGATTAGGTTTAAGAGCTGTAGCAGATGATGCAGGTGCTGCGAGTTCTATAGGAATTCCTTTAAAACATATAATGTTATTAGTTTGGTCTGCTGCAGGGGTTGTAGCGTTAGTTGCTGGATGTATGTGGGGTGCAAGAGCTGGTGTTCAATTTGCTCTTGTTGACTTAGCTTTAAAAGCTTTACCAGTCTTAATTATAGGTGGTTTCTCATCTATTCCAGGAGCCATTATAGGAGGCTTAATTATTGGTGCAGTAGAGAAGGTGCTAGAGGTATACATTGGACCATTTTTTGGTGGTGCTATTGAGGGCTGGGCTCCTTACGTATTAGCAATATTCTTTTTATTATATAGACCAGAAGGTTTATTTGGAGAAAAAATTATTAGGAGAGTTTAATTTATGAAACCAGTTTTTATGACATACACAAAAAAAGACTTAATTAACTTGGCAGTTTGTATGTTTTTAAGTGTATTAATAATACCCACATTTATTACAACAGAGTATTGGTATACTTCTATATTAATTCCTTGGCTTTGCTTGGCTTTAGCTACAATCGGACAACAAATTGTTATGGGTTATACGGGACAATTAGCTTTGGGAGCAGCTGGCTTTATGGCTGCTGGTGCTTTTGCTATGTTTAACCTTATTTTGCGAGTTCCTGACCTTGGTTTCGTAGGCTCATTAATAGTGTCAGGTTTGATTGCTGCAGCTTTTGGAATTTTGTTTGGTCTACCAAGTTTAAAGGTAAGAGGAATTTATCTAATGGTGGCAACATTAGCCTCGCAGTTTTTTATTATATGGATGATAGATAAATTCGGTTGGTTTAAAAACTACGACTCATCAGGAATTATAACAGCACAAGATATAGTTATCTTAGGTAAACCATTTACAACTCCACTAGCTATGTATTTTGTATGTTTGGCTGTTACCACAGTTTTAACTTTATTAGCAATGAATATGGCTAGAGGTAGTACAGGCAGAAACTGGATGGCAGTAAGAGACATGGATATCGCTGCAGAGTCAATGGGGGTTTCACTATTAAGAACCAAAGTACAGGCATTCGCAATTAGTGCGTTTTATTGTGGTGTAGCAGGAGCACTTTTTGCATTTTGTTATCTTAAATCTCTAGAGCCAGTAGCTTTTGATATTAAATTATCTTTTAAAATATTATTTATGTGTATTCTTGGGGGCCTTGGGACAATTAATGGTGCTTTTATAGGCGCTGCATTTATTTTGCTTTTCCCAGTGCTTTTGAACGCTATAGGAAACAATGTATTTCACGGAGCTATTGATGCTACAATTATTTCATCAATAGAGCAGGTAATCTTTGGTGGTTTAATGATCATATTTATGATTTACGAACCTTTAGGAATGGCTAAACTTTGGGAAAATCTTAAGGTAAGTTTAAAATCTAAACTATCATCATCAGGTACTAAAAGTTTAAAATCTTCAGCACAAAAAAGTGAATAAGAAGAAATTAATTTTTGCATTAATTGTGGGAATATTAATAGGCTTGCTTATTGAAAATAATTTTATAATTTCTTAAGAAATTATTTTTGACTTGGATAAGACTTTTTCAAAATAAATTTGTTAATAATTATTGCAAAAATAATAATTATCACTGAACCTGATATTACAGGACTTAATAAGTAATCAAAAGAAACGCTTCCAATAATTACTATTATGGGATTACCTCCTGCAGGTGGATGTGTAACGTTTAATAAGATCATTAACCCAACTCCAAATCCTACCGCTAATGGTATTGTTAAAAAAATTGGTAAAGGAACAAAGTGTAAAAAAATCAAACCTACAATAGTTGTAATTAAATGACCAAAAAAAACATTTTTTGGTTGGGCAAATGGACTTTCTGGATATCCATATAGCAGAACCATAGACGATCCGAATGAAGCTAATAAGAATATTCCAAATTCAGTTCGATATGTTAAAAAAGTTAAGATCGCAATGGTAATTATTGAAAATAAACCAGCCAAAAAAGATTGTTTTAGATTACCCATATCTTAACTTGATACTATCTTTTTTAAGGTTTTGAAAGGTAACAATATACAATCCCTTTTTTTTATATTTTCCTTTTTGATCAACTTTTTTAAAGAAATCCATTTTTTGTCAGTAATTTTTACATCGTCATTGAAATATAATTCAGCCTTATCACATAAATCGTTAATTTTTTCTTTTTGATTATTAATGGAAATTTTCGATAACAAACTGGCTGAAGCTTGGCAGTATACACAAGATTTTCCCTGGTAGCCAAAGTCTAAAATTTTTTCATCTTTTAATATAATCTCTATTTGCATCTCATCCCCGCATAAAGAATTTTTTAATTTTGAAACATGTGTGCGGTTCTCAATATTTCTATTATTATCGGTGTTTGCAGCAATGTTTAATACTTCTAAGTCCATATTAATTTTTAATTATATGACAAATAAAAACCAATCAAGAATAGAAATAGGTTGAGCACAACTTTAAATGGAAAAATTAAATTTAAGGTTAAAGCTATCTCATTTTTGTTGTAGTTATAAATTTTTAGATCTAATCTTCACGAATGCTTGAATTAAAAAATCCAAAAATTGCAGTTCCAGTAGTTTTGTTTGCAGGAATTTTATGGTCCTTTGGTCCTCTTGTTGTGAGATATATGGATAATCCTAATCAAGTGCCATGGCAGTATATATTTGGAAGAGGATTGACAATTTTTATTCTTCTAAATCTTTATCTTTATTTTGAAGAGGGTATTAAATTTTATAAAAATTATTTAAAAATGGGATATTCAGGAATTATTGGTGGAACAGGACTAGGAATTGCTATGATAAGTTTCATTTATTCAATTACTAATACTTCAGCTGCAATTACTCTTCTTTGTTTAGCAGCAATGCCATTTTTTACTGCACTTCTTGCTTTTTTATTTCTTAAGGAAAAAATTTCATTAAATGTTTGGATCTCTATTTTTATAGCAACTATTGGAATTATAATTATGGCCTTTGGGAGCTCAGGATCTAATTCTGTGGTCGGTTTTATTTTTGGAATGCTTTCATCGATTGGATTTTCAGTTTTTTCTGTCACTTTAAGATGGAGAACTGAGACTCCAAAGTTCACAACAGTAGCTTTTTCAGGTTTTTTTTGTTTTATTTTTGCATCTATAATGCTCTTAATTACCAACCAAGTATTTTTTTCATCAAGCTATAATGGAGCATTATTTTCTCTTCATGGAACATTGGTTTGCTTGGGGCTTATTTTATATTCTATTGGTTCTAAAGCTATACCAGCTGCAGAATTAACATTGTTATCATTAACAGAAGTTGTTGGTGGAATTTTTTGGGTTTGGTTACCTATTCTGGGTATAAATGAAGTACCCGACACTTACACTATTATTGGAGGATTTTTTCTATTTATTTCACTTGTTTATTATAGTTTGGTAATGCGTTGGAATAAAAGATATATAGCTCTAAATTAATCTAGAAACATGAGTAAAGATAAAGTTATAGTTAATAGCTGGAATGAATGGGATCCACTAAAACATGTTATCGTTGGAAAAGCAGATGGCTGTTGTATACCTGCGCCAGAACCTGCTTTAGATGCTAAAGTACCTGAGGACTCAGACATGAAAGGTTCTCATGGGCCGCGAACTAAAGATACAGTTGATAAAGCAAATGAACTATTAAATAATTTTGCATCTATGTTAGAAAAAAGAGGAATTAAAGTTGATCGACCTGTTCCACTTAATCATAATCAAAAAATTTCTACTCCTGATTGGAAAGTTGACAGCATGTTTGGATGTATGCCAGCTAGAGATATCATACTTACAGTTGGCAATGAAATGCTTGAAGCAACGATGAGTTATAGATGTAGATGGTTTGAATATTTAAATTACAGACCACTTATAAAAAAATATTTTGAACAAGATAAGAATATGCGTCATGAAACTGCTCCAAAACCTAGATTAACAGATGCTGATTATCGTGAGGATTATTTATCAGATAAGATTGGAATTCAAAAGAGGCTCAAATGGACTGAAGATAAATTTTTTGTAACCACAGAGGAAGAGCCTTTATTTGATGCAGCGGATGTTCTTAGATTTGGAAAAGACTTAATTGTACAACATGGTTTTACAACAAATTTAAAGGGGATCGATTGGTTAAGAAGACATTTTAAGGATCATAGAGTCCATGCAGTTAATTTTCCTGGAGATCCTTACCCAATTCATATAGATGCAACTTTTACACCCATCAGAGAGGGGTTAATCATAAATAATCCACAAAGAAGACTTCCAAAGGAACAAAGAAAATTATTTGAGGATAACGGATGGAAAATAATTGATAGTGCTCAACCAGCACATAATGAGCCACCACCACTTTGTTATTCATCAGTATGGTTATCTATGAATGTTTTAGTACTTGATCCAAAAACGGTGTGTGTTGAAAAAAGTGAAGTTTACCAAGCTGCACAACTAGATAAATTAGGAATGGAGGTTATTCCTGTTGATTTAAGAGATGCTTATGCATTTGGTGGTGGTATTCATTGTTGTACGGCAGACGTTTATAGAGAAGGCGATTTAAAGGATTATTTTCCCAATCAGAAAAATTAATTTTCTTTTGTTACATCCACTTTAAACTTTTCTAATCCTGAGGAAAGGCTTTTGTCAACAGGGTTTTCTGTTTTTTCAAATGATTTAAGTTTTTCTAATTCTCTTTGTCTTAATCTTTCTTCTCTTAAATTCTCTCTATGTTCTTTTGCTTTTTGTTCTCTATCAAATTTTTCTTCCCATTCTTTTATTTTGATGTACTCAAGTTCTTTCTGTTTTTCCTCTTCCTCTTTAATCATTCTTAAAGTTCTCTCTTTTCTTCTTTTTTCCTTAAGTTCGAGGTTTTTTTGCTCTTCTTCTCGAACTTTTAAATCAATATCCCTTCTATTTTGAGTTTCATCTCTAAGCTTAAGTTCTTTTTCTTTAGCTCTTAATTCCTTACTGATTGATATTAACTCTTCATCTTTTTTTACTAATCGTGAAGCCTCTAACTTTTGAGACTCTTCTTTGATTTTAATTTCTTTCTCTTTTAATCTTAATTCATCTTCACTAAATTTTAACTTATTACTTTCTTTAATAAGTCTTTCCTCCCAAACTTTAAGATCTTTTCTTTCTTTAAGAATTTGATTTTTTTCTTTTAACTTTTCTAATTTGATAGCTTTAATTTTATTGAGTTCTTTGTTCTTTTTATAATTTGATAACGCGTTACTTAAGAAAGACTTTGGAGCTAGATTAGAAATTTTAACTAATCCATTGCTCTTTTTTAAACTTTTTTGTTTACTTTTTTTTTTAGGCATTTTTTTTACAAACTTCATTGAAACAAATATTTTGTATACTTTCAATAATTCAGTTTTAAACTGTGATGTTATGTGCTTATTTTGAGTTTCAACTCACACGTGTTTTACATTATTCTCTTAACGATTATCATTAATTATGAAAAAATTTATCTTGATAATATTTTTTTTAATTTTGAATTTGCAGCTTTCAATTAAGGCTGATGATATTAAAGAATTTGAGATCGAAGGTATTAGTTTGTATCAAAGTGCCTTAAACCATTTTAGTATAAATGAGCTTAAGGAAGACAGGGTAGATAACTATAATTCAAATAAATACACAACATCAAATATTTATCATGGACTTGAGATGTATGATTATATCCAAATAAGTTACAAAACAAATGATCGTAATTATATAATTCAAGATATATCAGCAGCTAAAAATATAAAATATGAAGAGTGTCTTAGCCAACTTGATAGAGTAGAAAGCGATATCTCTTCCACATATGTAAATTCATCTGAGATATCAAACGATGGAAAACTTACTTATGACCATCCTGCTGATAAATCGGGTCAAACGAAAGTAACAGATATAGCATGGTATTTTAGCACTGGGGATGTCATAGTGGCTCAATGTTATAACTGGCAATCAGAGTTTGGAAAAAAAAACAATTTTAAGGATTCATTGACCATTGGTATTTCAAATAAAGACATAGATCGATGGTTTTCTAATGAGGCATATAATTGATAAAGATCCAGTTTTATGAAAATATTTTTATCAATATTAATTTTAATCTTTAATATTCAATCCTGGACTAAGGCAGATGACATCAAAACGTTTGAGATAGAGGGCATCACTATTGGAGAGCCTTTATTGAGTCATTTTACAAAGGCTCAAATTAAAAATAGTAATAAAAATAATTATCCAAAAAGCAATAAATTTGTTGGAGTAGAAATCCGTTTAACAAATCCTGATCAATATGAATTAGTTCAAATTCATTATGACAGTGAACTTATTATTCACTCTGTAGCTGGAGTTGTGTTTTTGGAAAATATTAAAAACTGTTATTCGAGACAACAGGAAATAAAAAATCAATTAAAGAGTTTATTCGAGAATTATGAAATTTTTGAGGATACATTAGTACATAGACAAGACCCAAGTGGAAAAAGTTCTTGGACGGGTGTTGAATTTTCTCTTAAAACAGGAGATGCTCTAATTCATTGCACTGATTGGTCTAAAGATTTTGAAAGAAATGGCTATAAAGATAGTTTGAGAATTGAAATTTCAACTAAAAAATTTTCAGATTTTTTACGTTATGAAGCTTATTGATAATTTATGAGAATATTTTTATTATTATTTATTTTAATATTTGGCATTCAATCCTGGACCCAGGCTGATGATATCAGAGATTTTCAAATAGAAGGTTTTAGTGTAGGAGATAAACTTTCTGAGAAAATGAGTATTAAAGAGATTGATGAAAATATAATTCCTTATTTTCAAGATCAAAGAAAGTATTATATTGTTGGAAAAACATATGATTTAAATCAATACGATCAAATCGAATTTTATATAAAGTCAAACGATAAAAGTTATGAGATAAGAACAATTGGTGCTGGAATTTTTATTAACAACTTAAATGAATGCTTAGAGGAGAAAAAAAAAGTTGTCAAAGATTTGGATAAAGTATTTACAAATATTAAAAAAAGATCAGGTAAGAAAAAACATGAAGCAGACCCTAAGGGAAATTCATTGCAATATATTGATCAATATGATTTTAATTATCCAAACCATATAAGAGTTGAATGCACAGATTATTCAGAGGAAATGCTTAATTCAGGTTTAGCTTCAAATTCTTTAAGTGTTGTAATTATGACCAAAGAAATAAATGATTGGATTTCTAGTGGTTATAAATAAATAATATAGACTTAGCATTATGAGAATAATTTTGATAACAGTTGTATTAATTCTTAGCCTTCAATCATTTACCAAGGCTGATGATATAAGGGATTTTGAGATAGAGGGAATGACTGTAGGAGACAGTTTATTAAAATACATATCACTAAATGATATAAAAATCGCTGAAGAAAACCCATCTTATTATAAAGATAATAAATATGTTACTGTATTTATAAAAAAAGAATTGAGCCAATATCAAGATTTGCAGGTTGTGTATAAGCCAAATGATATCGAATATATAATACATGAAATTAAAGGAACAGTTGATTTTGAGGATAATATAGAAAAATGTAAAGTTACTAGAGAACAAATTCTAAAATCAGTTGTTAACTTGTTTCCAAATGCAGAAAACATTCCTGAAGTTAAAGAACATGAATATGATCAAAGCAAACAATCTATAGTTTACTCAACATGGTTATTTCCAAAAAAAGGAGGATTTATACATTTAGCATGTACTGACTGGGGTGAGGAAATGTATAAAAAACATTTATGGGTAGATCATCTTGAGGTTGTAATAGGCTCCGAGGAATTTAGAAGATTTTTAACTTATGAGGCGTATAAATAATTTACAATGAAAATACATTTAATAGCATTTATTTTAATTTTAAGTTTTCAATCTTTGACCAAGGCAGATGATATTAGAGACTTTGAGATAGAGGGGATGAGTATTGGTGACAATGCCTTAGAGCATTTTACAAAAGATGAATTAAATAATGCAGAAAAATTTACCTATCCAAGTAAAAAATTTAGTGAAATTTTCACTCATTCTTCAAATTATGAAATATATGATTCTGTAACAATATCTTTAATGGAAGGAAAGTATAAAATTTATGGTATCAGCGGTGTTATAGATTACAGAGAAAAAAGTTTTGAGGATTGTCTTAAAGCAAAAAATGATATTATTGATGAGTTAAAGATTACTTTCAAAAATAGTAAGATTATAGATAATGGAACTTATCAAACACCTGATTATGCTGGAGATAAAAGCAAACGCTCTCAAGTAGAGCTACTTTTAAACCAAAATGGTGGAGTTGTTTCTGTAGATTGTGTTGATTGGTCAAAAGAAGCAGAAAAAAAACATGGCTGGGGAGACAATTTAAGCATAACTTTATACTCAAAAGAATATGAAAGATTTGTTAGATCTTTATAATAATGTTAAATGAGAATTTTATTAATAATTTTAATCATAATTTTTAATCTTACTTCTTTTACCAAGGCTGATGATATTAGAGATTTTGAAATAGAAGGTATAAGTGTTGAGGATAGTTTATTAGACTTTTTTTCGGAGGAAAAAATTATAAATTCTGAAAAAACAATTTATCCTGGAAGCAAAAATTTTTATACAATACATATTGTTGTAGATAGCCAAAATTATGATCAAATTTCTATAGGAGTTAAAAATAATGATAAAAATTACACTGTTTATAATATTGCTGGAGATAAATTTTATGAGCAAAATCCAAAAAATTGTCTGCCCCAAATGGAAAATGTAGTTAATCAATTTGATGAAGATTTTAAGGCAGCGTTTAAAGATGAATATAAATACACTTACACTTCTTTAGCTAAAGGTAAAAGTTACGCTGAAATTGTAGATTATAATTTTCCAAATAATAGTGCAATTAGAGTATGGTGTAGCTTTTACACGGAGGAAGTAATTGAAAAATTTGATGTAGTAAATGGGCTTACTGTAAGTATAGGAACAAATAAATGGTTTAATTTTCTTAATACTGAAGCTTATTAATAACCATGCACTACCATTTTAAAAGCTTATAATTTTATAAAAAATTTGAGCAGTTAATAAAAAATAAATTACTGCTCCCCAAATTTTTATATTTTTATTGATCCTCATTACTTTTACTTGATTTTTTGAAATAAATTTACTGAAGGCAATACTTAAGAATACCGGAATACAACAGAATATATATGAAAGCAATATAAACCAGTCCATATCTGTTAAATATTCAAGTCTTGGAATATCATCTTGAAAGACAAAATTATAAGCAATCAGTGCTAATAAAGCTATAATTGAAGTATTTAATCTTGCTTCATATTTTTCAGTAGGTATCCAGAGCACATACCATGCAACACATAGTATCAAAAAAACTGGCAACATTATTTTCCAAACATAATGCTCAAAATTTCTCTTTATTATAACTTCAATATCTAAAATATTTTCTTCAACAGTTTCAACTTCTTGATTATAAATATTCCACTCATCGCTTTGTAAAACCTTACTTTTTACTGAAATACCATCATTAGGAATTTTCCAAGCCTTAAGTTTATTTACTTCAGGTTTTATAAAGTTTTCTAAATTTTTAAATACGCCTGCCTCAGGAGAGATTAAAGTAAGAGTACCAATATTACTATCATCTTCAAAATTTCGATTTGTATGATTTTTAACTCCAGTTTTTATTCTAATAATAAGTTTTTGAGTATCAAAAGGAAATTTTTTAAAATCAAAAGACTGTCTAAAAAAACCAACTCCTTTTTCTGTTCTTAATGTCCTTAATAAATCATCATCAATAGTAATTTGAAAAACTGGATTTACTAAAACTTCTTTATTTTTAAGACCCTCTCTAACATCTGCATCGTATTTGAATTCTTCAAACTCAACAGTTTCTAATGGCCAGTTATTTTTATATCTTGCTTCTTGACAAATAGGTATCAATTGGTCTGTAAAAAATTCTGTCCCTTTTAAAGTTTTAAGCAAATCTTTTCTTACATTAGTAAAATTAGAAATGAATGACATTTCTAAAATTCCAATATTTGTATCAATATTCTGAATACTTAAAATTTTAAAGTCTTCTAATTTAAAATTATTAAATTTATAAGGTTTCGATGAAATTGAGATGGTTTTACCATTATCGAGTTGATAATTATTATTACCTGAGAAATATGTAAGATTTATTAGATCTTTATCTGAAATTTTAGATAAATCTCGATCATTTATTTTAATGATAGCTGTTTTTGATTCCTCAAAATTTTTATTATCAAATAAGGAATATCTTACTATTGGATAATTATCTTTATTCCTTTTAATAATTACAATTTCTTTATTCCAATAAAAATCAAAATGAATTCCTGCATCATATCTTGTCTCATTATATGCTGTATTTCTTGGGTCGTTTTCTATTAAGTAATTCATTGTTTCATTGTCACAGATATTTTCTGACGAAAATGAAACTGAGGAAAAAAGAATAACTTTACTAAAGAATATACAAAGTAAAGCATATTTAATTATATTTTTAATTTTCACAAATTTAATTTAATTATTTATAATAAAGATGTAAATTAAAGAATTAAATGGCTAAAATTAGAAAAATTGCTTCGATAGAAAACGGAATAATGCAAGTTTTGAAGATCTTAGATGAGAATGAAGTTCAAGATACTATAGGGAAAAGTTCATCTTATTTGAGAAAATGTAGTGATCCTTCTCAACAACAACAAATTGATCATAACGACTCTATTAAGCTCGATATTGCTTGCATTAAAAAAGGGAAGGCGCCCCCCTTGTTTATCGCTCATGAATATATTGTGATAAATGAGTCTGATAATTTAGATTCTCATAAACAAAATGATATCGATGAAATGTTAGTCAAATCAACAATTCTTCATGGAAAACTTACAGAAGTTGTAAAATTAGCTGAGGATCCAAAAAGCGATAGAGGTATGGAAATATCAAAATTAGAAAAAAAAGAAATTATGGAAGCTATTAAAAACCTAGAAGATAAGATAATGAAAATTAAAATTACTGTAGATCAAAAATAAATTTTAGAGATTTTCAAGTTTGTCCCACTCACCGTCTTCATTATAATCATATGCAATAACATCAGGTTTACCATCTTCATCCTCGTCTATTTCCGCCTCATCAGCATTACCATTATTATTTGTATCAAATAATATTACCTCAAAATTTCCATCTTCATTTTTATCAATAGCAACTATTTCTATAACGCCATCTTCATCTTTGTCTGCATAAGCCACTTCGTAAATATTATTATTATTATCATCTACAAGCCATGCATCAATTTTACCATTACCGTTAATATCCACTTCTCTTGCATCTGATAAATCTATTGAGCCTTTTTCAGAAGTTTTCTTTTTCTTTTTTTTTATCCAGGTATTACCTTTATCTTTCTTTTTAATGTAATTACTTTTCTTTTTTTTAATCGGTTTTGGTTTTTCATTAATAAAATCAATGACATCATTTACAGCTATTGCAAAATTTAAACCTTCACCTTCTGCTGTAAAAGTGTTTACTCCAATTAATTGCTTTTCTTTATTAAACAAAGGTCCACCAGAATTTCCAGGATTTATATTTGCATCTGTTTGAATAACATTCGCTGAGTGTCTAGACCCTTTATAACTCCAATCATAATTAGGTCTTACCTGATTTACAAATCCAGGAGAAAATGTCCAAAGAAGTCCCTCAGGATGGCCCATAGCAAATACGTTTTGTCCAGGTTTGACCTGTGAAAATTTACCATAATTCACTGGCTTAATTTTAAGTGGTAACTTTTCAACCTTCAACATGGCCAAATCTTTAGTTTTGTTAATCTTTATTACTTGTGCATTATAAGAGTCAACTTTATTTATTAAAAAATTTTCGTCTACCATAGTTTTAGGTTTTAACCAGACTTTCAAACTATCGTTGTTCTCAATTACATGCCAATTAGTAATTATTTTTAATTCTCCTTTGTCTTTGATTACAAAACCAGAACCCATTCCTCTTAATTTTGATTTTTTTAAATTTCCAATGAATACAACACTTTCAATATATTGCTCATAAAGCTCTTCAGCACCTTTATATTTTGGTTTGCTTCTATTTTTATTATTTGTCTGTATTTCTGTAGTTTTTTCGATTAAAGCTTCATTAAGATTTTTGACACTACCTAAAAGATTTTCTGCATTCTCAGCATCAACCAGATTTGTATCATTTACTTTATAAGATGCTTGGGAAACAATTCTAAAATCATTTATATTTCTTATATCAAAGGCGTAAACATTGTATGAAAAAAAAATAAGAAATAACAAATATAAATTTAAAAAAAATTTCATATCTAAGATTTTGGTATGAATATAAAGTCGCCGTTCCCATGATTCCATTTATTCATGGGTCTGTAAAATGGAGTTTGTTTGCCACCCAACTCATCACTCACTCTCATATATATGTTATGAAGTCTTATTGGTGAATCTGCGTTTTCTAATTCTCTAATAATAATTTTTGCAAAATTTGAATTCCCTTTCCCTGGTTCCTCAACAAACTCATCATTTCCTGATGCCATCACTATCGCAGCTCTATTTTTTAATAATTTTTCATAAGTTAAATTTTTATTATTAATTTTGTCGGAACCCTTTACAGCAAACCAACAAGAATCCACTAATAATGCTAAATGAGTCGATGGTATTTCTGGGCTAATATCACCTTCAAATGATGATGTTAAATCATCTATGTTGAACCAATTTCTTTTATTGTTTTTGGATCCATTTACAGGTATCCAATATCTCTCATTCTCTACTTTTTCACCATGCCCAGAATAATAAATTAATACATAATCATTATCAGTAACCAAATCTTTTAACTCGTCAATTTTATCAAAAAACTCATCTCTAGTAACATCTATACCTGTAATAACTTTTTCAAATTTGTACTTAGATTTTAAAATCTTGGAAAGTTTAATAACGTCATTTTTAGGTGATACTAAATCAGCGTATTTTCCTTTAGTGTGATAATCTGAATTTCCAATCAATAATGCGTAATATTTACCAAACGGATTAAGTGGAGCTGGTCTAGAAGTTTCATTTATTTCAGCAAAATCCTCATATATCTTATTTTTCTCAAATAACTTAGCAATTTCTTCTTTTTGCGAATGAACGTCGACAAAATACCTTTCTTTACCATCAGCTGTGTTAACACTGCCGGAACCTGAATTTCCAGATTGACTGGTTTGTCCTGTAAATTTTATTCCATTAGTACATTCACCAGAAATTTGTGACATTAACATGTTTGCATCTGCAAATTTAACAGTCGAAGCTACTTTACATGTAGTTTCTCCATCATTTAAATAAGCAAATCCTTTGTTCGTTTCATAATAACCGTTAATGAGTTTTGAATTTATATCAGGTAAAACAAATCCATAAATTAACGAAGATCTTGAACCATTATTAGCTTGAAAGTAAATTGCACCATCGGGAAGATCTTTTATATTGGCAATATACTTATCTTTTGATTTTTTTTTAATCCAAGATTTAACCTCTTTAGTAATTTTTTTTTCTTCTTTTTTATACTTCTTTTTATTTTCTTTAATTTTTTTCTTTATCCATGTTGATGTTTTTTTATCAGTTAATTTCTCAACTTTTTCATCTTTATCTTTTTTTTTTATCCAAGTATTTTCAGATTGAGCAAAAGTTATTGTTCCAAGAAAAATTACAATAATTAGTAATATTTTTTTGATCATTGAAAATATAGTACTAAAAAAAAGATTACTTTTAAATCGTAATTTTATCTAGGTAAACGGCCACCACTTTCTAAACAATCTCTAATAGAATCAAAGCTTAAAAAGTTTTTTGTTTGTTTGTAATACTGGCTTCCTTTTTTATGACAAATTCCAGTATTAGACTTTTTTACGTTTGGATCCAATGACTGAAAGTTATCACATGAGGTTAAAAATAACGAAAAAATAATTATGTAAAAAATTTTCAAAATAATTTTCCTTCATCTTCTAATTGAGGTAAATCCTTAAAACTTATCTTTTTCATAATACAAATAATTTTTCCATTTTTATCTTTATATTCATCTGAATTACTGTCTATTTTTTGAGATCCAACTCTTATGTAATTTTCAGTATAAGCATGAATGATGTGCTTGTATGCAAATTTTTTTGTTCTAACATTATAATTACTCTCCAGATAATCACCGGTTAATCTATAATATCTATCATCACATTTTAAATATGTATAAGCTTCAGCGCTATGAGCAAAAGTTCCTAGTGTACTTAAAAAGATTAAGCTTGCTAAAAATTTACTATAAGAAAAAATTAATCTTGAAATAGATGCAAAAATAATTTTCATAATTGAATTTTTTTCTCCCCTATTTTCATAGGGGAGAAAATTAAGATTAGCCATCCTCCTTACTAGCATTGATTAAAACAGTTCCAATAAGACCAAATATAATTGGCGAAAATCTAGATGCAGGTCCCATAAATGCGGTAAGATCGATACCCGTCCATGATAAAATAAAATCTGCAGCTGCAAATACTAGAAGTAAAGTTCCAAGAACTTGTAATACAGAAAAATTGTCTGTTTTAGTTTTAATATTTACTTTTGTCATTTTTTTCTCCTTTTGTTGTTATTTGTTATGACACTAATCTAATTGCTTTTTAGAAAAAATCTTGTCCAGCTTTAAAAAAATTTTTGGACAATAAATAGATTTGTCCAAAAAAAATTTTGATCTTGGACAAGAAATTTTTATTAAAAGATTTAAATATGAGATATGAAAAAAATATATTTGTTATTATTGTTTATAATGTTGAGTGCATGTGCATCTTCAAACTGGGTTCATCAAAGCTCTAATAACTCTAATTTGAGTTTTGACAAAGGTGAGTGTAGATCTTTTGCTAATTCAAAGAGTCCAACTTATCTTTGTAAAAACCCATTATATTGTGAACCAGATGAGTGGGCGGAAGTTATAACGTCTATTTCTCAAAACAACTCAACATTCGACTACTGCATGTATAAGAAAGGATATAAACCAAACTAACTATGAAAAAATTATTATTGAAACTTAAAGAATTATATATGAGAATATTTAGAAATAAAAAGAGAGGTCTTGTGTTTGAATTCCCAAACGTGAAAGTTAAAATTTTAGAAGATAAAGTAAACATCAACAGAAATGCACAAACAGATGGGAAATTGAATATTCCTCCATCAAATTCAAAACATTTATCAGTTGCTGAAAATGAAGCGGTGGTCGCTGCAGATGAATTTAGAGCTTCACAGGTAAATAAAGCTATTGGTGCTTTAAAAAACTTAGAGGAACAAATAAGAGACAGTCAGTCAAAACTTGATCAGGATAATTTTCATATTGCGCATTTTAAAAATCAAATAAATGATCAACTCATTAATTCAGATAGTAGGCTGTCAAATTTAAAAGATATTTTTGAAAAAGAAGATAAACAAGTAAGAAATTTTAAACTAGAAAATCATTTAACAAGAGAACCTAATACCTTAACCTCTGGTAAAATTTTAATTGGTTTAGCGGTAATAGCTGTATTATTTGTTTTCGAGGTTATAGTAAACTCTAACTTACTTGCTCCTGCAATGACAAGTGGATTAAAAGAAGGACAATCTATTGCATTTGCTGTAGCTGCGTTGAACGTCTTTGTCTCTTTTGGCGTAGGTTATATTGCACTTAAAAACTTTCATCATTATAAAGTGATTAGAAAAATAATTTCTAAAGCTAGTTTATTTATATATTTAATTTTTATCTTTTATCTTAACTGGGCTTTAGGAGCATATAGAGCTATTCATGAAAAAACGGGTGCAAATATGTTAGATATTTTGCAAGGTAATACTTCTAATATAGATCCATCAAATATTTCAGCTCATTTACCATGGACTGTTGACTTAACTTTTAACTCAGTAATATTAGTTTTTCTTGGAATAGGTTTTGCAATTGCATCTTTAATAGATGGCTATTTATATAACGACCGTTATCCTGGCTATGGTGGTATTTCAAAATTAAGAAATGAAACAAAAATTGAGATTGATAGATTAAGAGAAAGATTATCACCTGAAATTAATAAAAAAGTAAGCAATGAAATTAAAACAACCAACGAAAATAAAAATAATATTATTGAAAATATTTTACGAAAAGAATGGACACCAAATATAACATCATTACAAAATATATTTGATGGATACAAAAGATTTATTAATGATCTTAATGGAGCACTTACACATACTGTCGGAGAATACAGAAGAGTAAATGAAACATATAGAAATGACCCACCCCCTGAATACTTTTCATCTGAACTTGGAAAAAAATTAAATGAAAAGCAAGAAGATACAAAAATCGTATTTGCTGGTTATTCTGACTTATATTTAAGCAAAGACCAAATTGAAAAACAAATGGCAAATTACTTAAATAAAATAGAAAACGAAGCTGATGAATATATAAAAGAGATTAACACATATCATGAACAAGAAGTTAATAAACAGATTGAGATGATAAGAAATAAATACAATGTTGCCTTATCATAAAATGATTAAAAAAATTCTTATAATCCTAATTTCAACAATTTTTATCTCAAACGCTAATGCAAAAGATTTACCAGAAGGTTATCCTGAATGTTGGCAAGATACAGATAATCCAGTAAATATTAATGTTAGACCATTAAATCAAAATCAAGCTAATATGGGTCAAAGTAAAGATCTATTCCTTCCTCAAAACTCAAAGGTTGGTCATAAATTTATCCTAATTGATTTTACTTCGCCTCTTAAAAAAGCTCAAATAGATTGGATACAAAAAAGAGTATTTGGAAAACCTTTGGCTAATACTACTCCACCATACTGGAGGGTCTCATACATGAAAATTGATGACACTAAAGTTCAGTCTCAAGAAATTGCTTATTCTCATGGCAGAATGAAAACAGGAAAAAAATCAAAGTATAAAGGTGAAAAAACAAATTCAGGTTGTGAGGGAGATAAACAAATTCAAATTGCATATAAGGCTTGGGCGGATATTAACAAATCTTTTGAGACTAAATTTTTAAAAGATTATGAGTCTGAAGCAAATAGAAGTTTAATATTTGAGTATTTATTCCATATCTTAAGAGAACCTAGCTCAGATTTTACTTCAGAATATCCTATAAGAGAGCTTGTGATTGTCTCAGATTTAATGCAACACTCTAAAAGATTTTCATTCTACAGTCATTGTAAAACTGAATTATCGAATGTACCTAACAAATGCAGATCCTTTGAAAATTTGCTAAAGAAAACCAAAGTAAAAAATTATATTGATGATAGAAAGCCAAAGGCTGAAACTTTAAAAAATTTGAAAGTAACAATTCTTTATATAAATCATGATTATGAAACTCGAGATGGATTATCTAGTTCGCTGGTTGCTCTTTGGGAAGATTTATTTAAGTATATAGGAGTAACGAACTATGAGATTATTAAACAACTAGATATAGATTAATGTTTTCATCGCCATTATTTATTTATCTTGCAACTATAATACCGCCTATTCTTCTTGGAGTAATTATTTGGAAATCTGACAAATTTCCAGAACCAGGAAAATTTCTAGTGACATCTTTTATGTTAGGTGTCTCAATTTTTTTACCATTAGATTTTTTAATTATTTTTGCAGAAGATCATCTGGCACCTTTTCTTGGATTAAATTTAGACTCAATTGATAATTGGAGAGATGGTGGAGAATTTCCGTCAGGAGAGTATGCTTTTCTTCACTTTTTTAGAGCAGCATATTTAGAGGAGGGATTAAAATTTGCTTTTTTAATTTTTGTTTGCGTGAGATTGGATGCTCTAAATGAACCAATTGATGCAATAGTTTACGGCGCTGCTATTGGATTAGGTTACGCTGCAATGGAAAATTTAGGTTATTTGTATCTTGATAAAGCGTGGTCATTAGAAACGGTTAAAGTACGTTATTATCCTTTAGTTATGCATCTTGGCTTTGGTGTTGTTATGGGTTGGTTATTAAGTCAAAGTTTATTTGATGAACCTAGTAAGTTTAAAAGAAGATTTTTGATTGTGCTTTCATTATTAATTCCCGTGATTTATCACGGAACTTATAATTATTATGGAACAGCAGATATATTTCCAATTCTTACTTTAATTTTAATCGCTTCAATTATTTATTGGGCACGAAGAGAGCAATTAAAAAAAATAACTGAAGGAGAAGATAAAGAAGTACCACTAACGTCAGATATTACTATTTCTTATGGCTTGTCATTAGTAGTAGTTTCAATTGTAGTAATTTCTGCTATTCTTTATTCATAATAAAAGTAATTAAAAATAAATTCAAAGATTAATTTTAGAAGGTAAAAAATGGAAATAATTTTAGTTATATTGGTTTATGGTGGTTTTGGTTATGCATTGTATAAAGTTGCAAAGTCTAAAAATAGGGAACCATTTATATGGATACTAATTGGCTTAATTCTATCGCCAATTATAGTTTTAATTATTTTAGCTTTAATGCCAACTATTAAAAATAAGAGAAAAATCAAAAAAAAAAGAGTTAAAAATTAAATTTTGTTTTAATTTTATTATCTAAAAAAATAGTTTATTAAACTTAAATGCGTAAATTTAGAAAACTAGTCCTAGCCTGTGATGGTGAGGGTGCAAGTGGCAAAAGTACTGGAGCTAAACTGATATCTAAGAAATATGGGTTATTGTTAATAAATTCAGGATTAATTTATAGATATTGTAGTAAGTTAATTATTCAAAATAAGCCAAAAAACGATATTTTATTTTTAAGAAAAAAATTAAAAAAAGTATCCTATAACTATATTACTAAACAGAAACTTCACTCTGAAGAGATTAGTAAACATGTTGCAATAATCGCTAAAAATAAAAAAATAAGAGAGATAGTTAATTTAATGCAAAGAAAAATTATTAGCTCTAATAAAAAAATCTGTGTGGAGGGTAGGGATATAGCAAGTAAAATATTAGCTAAAAAACCCAAGTATAACTTAGCTTTTTATTTTAAGTGTAATTTGAATGAAGCAAGTAAAAGAAGGTGGCATGATTTAAAAAAGTCAATTCCATTAAAAGAAATAAAAAAATCTCTAAGAATTCGAACAATGATGGACAAAAAAAGAAAAAATAGTCCGTTAATAAAAGTAAAAGACGCCATTTTAATAAGGACGGACAAATTAGATAAAAAACAGGTTTTATCTAAAATGTCCGAGCATATAGAAAAACTTAATTAAATTTGTTTGTTTTCCTCTTTAACTGGTTCCTCAATAGGTTCTGTAGTAGGATTAAGTTCAATTCCAGCTGGTGTAATTGTTTGAGGCATTGCAACAAATTGTGAGTCTGGATTTTCTACAGTTTCTCTTACTCTCATTCTATAAATTCCAAAAACACCTATTAAAGAATGAAAGAAAAATAAAAAAATAAAAAATCCATTAGAGCCGACAAGATCCATGAATATTGAGCATAAAAATGGTCCACTCATTGCACCCAGTCCAAAAACAAACTGTAGACCTGCGCCGGCTGCTACAAATTTTTCTTTTGGAATATAATCGTTTGTATGTGCTAAAATTTGAGAAAACATTGGTAAACTACAAAAAGAAAAAAGGATTAAAAAAACATAGAACCAAAATTTACTTGTTGCGAGTCCACCAGGTAGGTACATTTGTCTTGAAACTAAAATTGCAAGAATTGCAAAGAGTGCTGCTCCAAAAGTAGAGAAGACTATCACTTTTCTTCTATCGTACATGTCTGATATTTTTCCAATAGGAAATTGAGAGACAGCTCCAGAAACCGCTAAAAGAAATGTTACTATGGAAATTTCAAATATTGTAAAATTCATAGACGTTGCGTAAACTGCTAATAAAGTAAATAAAGCTGCTTGTATTGTTCCATAAAAAAATGAACTTACCATTCCAAATGGAGATGTTTCATAAAGTTCTTGAAGTTTCATCGCTTTAATTCTTTTAAAAGTAGGTGGTTTTTTTTTAGTTAATAAAATAGGAATTAGCGCAATTGAGGTTATAACTGAAACTAAAATAAAGGGTTGAAAATTAGCTGGGCTACTAAAATTTAAGAGGAACATGCCAACTCCCATAGACCCATACAATATGACCATATAAATTGATAATATACTTCCTCTATTTTTATTTGTTGATCTATCGTTCAACCAACTTTCAGCTACGGTGTAAATACAAACCATACTTACTCCTGTTAAGACTCTTAATAAAAACCAAATAAATGGATTTATTAAAATCGAGTGCATTAAGATTACTAATGATGCTAATGATGCAAAAGCAGCAAAAACTCTTATATGTCCCACTCTTGAAATTATGTTAGGTATTGTCGCAGCTCCAATAAAATATCCAACAAAGTAACCAGACATCATAAATCCAGTTGCAGTCAAACTAAATTCTTCTTGAACAGCTCTTACACCGAGTAAAGATCCTTGAAATCCGTAAGCCATCATTATAAAGCCCATACCTAAAAACAATGCCCAAGAATTCTTTAAAACTTTATCCATAAAAATTGCGCTAATTATCCGCCATCTATAAGTAAATCAAGACTTAATTGTGACTGAGATTAATATTTTTTTAGTTTTAAAAATGAGTGGATAGCAATAGTTGCTATAATTACAGCTCCCCCGTACAGTGTCTCAATACTTGGCTGTTCTTTTATAATTAACCAAACCCATATTGGACCAATTATTGTCTCTAGTAAGAAAAAAAGATTAACCTCTGCAGCTGGGATAAACCTTGGAGCAATAGTTACCAAAACAAATGGTATTGCAACACATAAAATACACATTAAGGGTACTATAATAAGGTCTTTCTCTAAAAGAGAAAAACTTTCAATAAAAAATAAAGCAAACATTGCAACAAATAGTTTTCCCACTACAGCGGCTGGAACAAGGTTTTTTGATTTGGCAGATCTAATTGTGATAGCACCTACTGCAAGACCAATAGCAGTGATAAAACCTAAAATATCTCCATAAAAGTTACCAAGCTTGAGGGAGTCGAAGAAAATGTAGATAATGGCAACAAAAGTAACAATTATTGAAACCCATGTTTTTTTATCAGGGGGCTCCTTTAAGACAATAGCCCCAAGTATTGCTGATAGCATTGGTGCAGTAGCTATCATTACTAAAGTATTTGCTACATTAGTATTTTGAATGGAGATTACAAAGGTAATATTTGTAACACTAAAAGTAGCTACATAAATTAAACCGTGATAACCACTTGTAAAAAGTAATTTAAAAAAGTTTAATTTGTAAATTAGCAGCATTCCAAAAAAAACAGTCGCAAAAGGAATTATTCCTCTATAAAAAACGAGTCCCCAAGTATCTATATTTGAAAGTCTGATGAATAAGGAATCTGGTGTAATAAACATTACAGCCACGAATGCAAGTAGTGATCCTTTTTGTTGATCCGTTAAATCTCTCATGCTTTTAAATCTTTCCAAAAAGTTTTTGCATGATTAATTTTTGAAATATCATATAAAGTTTTTAATCCGGTTGGAGATGTTATATTAATATCCCCATTAAGTTTTTGATCAATGAAATCAATTCCAGCAAAATAAATTTGCTCTTTTTTTAAATCCTTTGCTATTATTTTTGATATTTTTTTTTCTAATTTTGTTAATTGAGCGTTTTTCGCAATAGCTCCTTTGCTCATGTTACTTAAATAAGATCCTCTTTTAGGTACTCTAGATATTACACCACATACTTTACCATTAATTAAAAATACTCTTTTATCTCCTTTACTTATTTTAGATAAATATTTCTGACACATTATATAATTATGTTTTTTTATAAATTTTTTTATAAAATCTAAACTGAATTTACTTAGTAAATGAATTTCATTTCCACTAAAACTGTGAATAGGTTTTAAAATTACGTACTTATTTTTCTTAAAAAAACTTTTAATCTCTTCAATATTTTGTGTAAAAATTGTACTAGGCATAAATTTTTTATATTTAATTGAATAAAGTTTCTCAGAAATATTTCTGATAGAGGTAGGATTATTGATAATCTTAACTTTATTTTTAATCTTCTCCAGTATGTACGTTGTAGAGATGTATTCCATATTAAAAGGTGGATCTTGTCTTATTAAAATAAATTTACATCTTACAAGATCTAATTTTTGTTTTTTTAAAATTTTATAAAATTTTTTGTTATTATAATTAAACTTAATGAAAAAACCTTTAGCGATAACTTTTGAGCCTATAACTGATAAATTTTTTGGATCGTAATAAAAAATTTTGTATCTTTTTTTTTGAATTTCATTAGCTAAAAAAATACTTGTATCTGTTTTTGGGTTTAGTTTTGAGGGGTGATTACCTTGTATAGCAATAATTTTATTTGTCATATAGGTCTTTTAAATTTTCATTTTTTGAAAATTTACTAATCATATGATCTGCATTCGTTTTTCTATTATCAATTACTTTTTGCAAGTGATTTAAAAACAAAGTTTCATTTTTTCGACTTTTATTTAGTATATCCCTGTCATCTAATCCTTTTCTCGAGATCTCTAACAAAATTGATGCCCAATGAAGAAGGTCTTTGTCCATTAATTGAGTATTAAAACCTTTTTGTGGAGCTTCCAAATAAGCATTGATTATCTTATCTTTGTCCCAGGAAGAAACTAAGTTATGAACTTCATCCAAATTTCCATATAACATTCCGATAAAAAATGCTGGTCCTGCACAAAGACAATCCCAACCACATGTATCCATGGACCTTAATTCAATATATTTTTTCAATCTATTTTCAGTAAATATGGTGCTTAAGTGTAAAGAAAGATCATTTTCAGTTGGTAGCCGATTTGAGACTTCAGCTATTTTTCCATTCATAAAATCTTTAAAGGTATATTTAGCGCCAGAAAGATAATTTTGTTTATCTAAAATAAATAAAATTGGAAAATTCATTACAAAATCTGCATATTTTTCAAAATTTAAATTTTCAAAAAATAATTTTGGAAGTCCTCCACGAGAAGTATTCTGCCATACTTTTGATCTATAAGATAAGTAATTGCTCTTTTTTTTTTCAACTATTGATGAATTAGCAAATAAAGCTATTGAGATGGGAACTATTGAATTTACGACTTTAAATTTTTTAATAAAGTCATCCTCAGACAAATAATCAATATTTAATTGAGTGCCGCAAGTTCTATACATCATATCTAAACTTAATTCTCCACCTAGTGGCATATCCTTGGTCATTAGTTTATATCTTTGCTTAGGATTATTTGGTATATCATTAAGTTTTGAAATTGGATCAAAACCAGAGCTTACAATATTTATATTAAGTTTTCTTGTTACTTGTCTAAGCTCAAAGAGATAATCATGTGACTCTGAACATGCTTCGTGAATATTATTAAGTTTTTCACCAGATAACTCAATTTGGTTTCCTGGTTCTAGAGTAATATTTTTACCTCCTTTATTTAAACCTATTATGTTATCTTTTTCTTTAATTGGGTTCCAACCAAATTCATTCAAAGCTGAAAACATCTCTTTTATTTTAGAATAATCAATCCTCTTGTTATTTTTGCTATCAAAAAGAAATTTTTCATGCTCTATCCCAATTTTAAAATTTTTCTTATTCTTTATTCCAGAATTAAAGTATTTAATTATATTTTCTTTAGAATTAATCATATCACGATAACAACTTACCAAACTTTATAGTGAAGAATATGGTTTCCTTGAAAAAATTTTTTTTACATAGGGTTTAAAAAAATCTAAAGGTAAAGACTCATAATTTGGGTCAAAGGAGTTTTGATCGTATTTTTCACAAAAATCTACTGTATCTTTATAATATTTATGATTTTTATACTCGTCTCTTTTATTTTTGTTTCCACCTAAATGATGGGCGTAGTAAAACATCTGAAACTCACCATGTTTCTCTACAATCCAATGAGTTTTTTCTGAAACATAAGGTTTAAGTATGGCAGCAGCATATTCTGAATGGTTCATAGGAGCTAATTCATCTCCAATATCATGCAATAGAGCAGCAACAATCATCTCGTCACTTTCACCATTTCTATATGCTCTCGTTGCACTCTGAAGTGAGTGTTCTAATCTTGAAATCTGATAACCTTCTAGGGTCTCAGTAAGTCCAGACATGAATTTTAAAATCCTATCAGCTGTTTTACTTGCAAAATTTTTTTCGTGCTTATCTAAAAAAAGGTAATCTTCTTTGGTACCTTTTTTCATTTCTGTAAAACTTACTTTTTTCATAAATCAATTATTAGATGCAGTGCTTAACAAAGAAAGTTGAGTTATTTTATTATCACCTAATTCATCAACAGGTTTTACAGGATAGTCTCCAGTAAAATAATGATCAGTCAATTGAGGATAATTTTCATTTCTTTTATCAAATCCAATAGCACGATACATACCTTCGATAGATAAAAATTTTAAAGATTTGGCACCAATGTATTCACAAATTTCATCATTGTTTTTATTTGCTGCTAACAGCTCTTTTTTTGTAGGGGTATCAACTCCATAAAAATCTGGGTATTTAATTTCAGGACATGCAATTCTTACATGAACCTCTTTTGCCCCCGCATCGTAAAGCATTCTAACAATCTTATGAGAAGTTGTTCCTCTAACTAAAGAATCATCAACAAGAATAATCTTTTTATTCTCTATAGTAGTTTGGTTAGCGTTGAGTTTTAATTTAACTCCCAAGCTTCTTATTTTTTGACTTGGTTCAATGAAAGTTCGTCCAACATAATGATTTCTGATTAGTCCATGCTCGTAATTTTTATTTAAATATTGAGCAAATCCCAAAGCAGCAGCATTTCCAGAATCTGGAACCGGAACAATAATATCAGCATCTATATCATTCTCTTTTGCCAATTCTTTTCCTAAACTTTTTCTATGTTCGTAGGCAGTTTTTCCATTGAGAATACTGTCTGGCCTTGCAAAGTAAATGTATTCAAAAACACAAGGTCTAATTTTTTTTACTGGAAAAGGTTTGATACTTTTAAGTTTATCATTTTCAATTAAAACTATTTCGCCATTATCAACTTCTCTAATAAATTTTGCACCTATGATGTCTAAAGCACATGTTTCTGATGCAAGAACGTAACTATTTTTTAATTTACCTATCACTAGAGGTCTTATCCCATAAGGATCTCTCACCCCTACAAGTAAATTTTGAGTAAGCATAACTATTGCATAACCACCTTGAATTTGAAAAATTGCGTCTATTATTTTATCAATAGTTTTTAATCTTTTTGATTTTGCAATAAGTTGTACAATTGTTTCAGTGTCAGAAGTTGTATAGAAGATTGCTCCTTCTTCAACAAGCTTATTTCTCAAATAAATTGAGTTCGTTAAGTTTCCATTGTGAGCAACCCCAATTCCACCAGCATTTGTATCTGCAAAAAATGGCTGAATATTTCTTAATGTATTGTTTCCAGTTGTACTGTATCGATTATGCCCAATAGCAAAATTACCTTTGAGTTTATCGAGCACTTTTTCTTTGTTGAAGTTATCCCCAACTAATCCAAATCTTTTCTCGGAATAATATTTTTCCCCATCAAACGTTACTATCCCACAGCCCTCTTGTCCTCGATGTTGAAGTGAGTGCAATCCAAGCGCAGCAAGTGCTGAAGCATCTTTTGCATTGCTAATTCCAAATACACCACATTCTTCATTTAGCTTTGGATTATAAATCTTCAATTTTTTCTTTAGAATCTCTATACGTTTTTTCATTTGGAAAAACTTTCAATATGTAATTACTACCTTTTTCAAGATATGAAAAGGTGTATGATTTGTCTAAATTTATTGGCCATTTGTCATGATTATACACGATATGAATTCCTGAAAATATACATATGGAGATAATATAGCCTCGAATAAATCCAAAAAAGAATCCAAATACGGTATCTAAACTTCCAAGACCTGTATATTTGATTGCACTACTTATTCCCTTATTGACCAATAATACCAAAAAAATAACCACAGTAAAAATTGTTATTCCAAGCCCTACATCAAGCACATATTCGTTATCAATTATATCTTTGACGTATGGTTTTAATCTGGGAAATATTATTAATGTTATTATATATGCCAACAACCATTTTGACATTGAAAGAATGCTCAAGACGAAACCTTTACTGTAACATTTAATGAGCGAAAGAATAGTAATCAATGCATAGATTAAATCAATTACTGAGATTGAATTTAAAATTTCTCCAAAAAATTCTAGAGTTACTTCAAACATAAGATTTTATTTTCCAAAGGGCTTAAAAACTAATATTAAAGAAGGAAGTAAAGTTAAAACGGAAATCATAGCAAATAACATTGCTAATCCAGTAAAAATTCCAAAATAAATTGTAGGAATAAATTTCGACAAAACTAATATAGAGAAACCAAAGATTATTGTTATAGATGTGTTTAGGATTGCAACCCCAACTGTAGAGTGACAAGTTTTTAAAGTTTTTTTATAGTCATCAATTTTATCGAACTCTTCTTTAAATCTATAGATATAGTGTATACTGTTATCAACAGCTATACCTATTGTTATAGCAGCAATTGTGATAGTCATCATATCTAGAGGTATCTCTAACATACCGATTATTCCTAAAATAAAAAATGCAGCAATAAAGTTTGGGACAACACCAATTAAAGATAATTTAATATTCTTAAATAGAACAACAAACATTGCAAAAATACCAATCATAACAAGTCCCAATGTAAGAATTTGAGATTTAAATAAGCTTTGTAATAAATTATTAAATAAAATCATCACTCCAGCTAATTTATACCTATCTTCCTTCAATCCGAATTGATTTTTAAGGTCATTATTTATTTTTTTAATAAGCTCATTTCTTTTGAGATCTTTTTGAGAGTCAATTATTCTTAGACTTATTCGAGCTTCATTATCTTTTATAGAAATATAAGGGTCGATTATTTCAGTTTTTATATTTTTAGGAATTTTAGTGTATAAAACTCCCATCTCCAAAGTTCCTAGAGGTTTATTATTATTTAGCTGAGTTGCAACATCAACTATTGATGAAAATGATAAAACTTTTCCTATTTCAGGGAGACTATCGAGATAATTATGTATTTTGGAGATCGTATCTATCTTATCTTTTGTAAACCAATACTTCTCATCATTTTTCTCTTCATCGCCCCAATCCTCGAACTCGTCATCTTCTTTTGATTTTTCATCTTTTTTGTTAGGAAATTTTAAAATTACTTCCAAGGGAGTTGTTCCACCAAGTTTCTCATCTATTAATTTCATTCCTTTATAAATTTCTGTTTTTTTACTAAAATAATTGATAAAACTATTCTCAACTTCCAGTTTGCTTATTCCAATTATACTTAAAATAATTACTATCCCAGTAATAATAAAAACTTGATTTTTAAAATTTATTGAAACTTCTCCTAAAAAATAAGTTATTTTTGAATCGACATTATCTTTAATTAGAGTGTTATTATCTTTAACAAAACTTAATAAACTAGGTAGCAATGTAAAAGTAATTATAAATGACGTTATTAATCCAAACGTCATCATCAAACCAAAATCTATAACTGGTTTAATTTCACTAAAGATTAATGATAAAAAAGCAATGATAGTTGTTAAAGCGGTATAGAGTATTGGCCAGAACATTTTTTTTGTAGTTAAAGAGATTATTTCATGATTATTTTTATTAGGATAAAGCTTTCTTAGTTGTATAAATCTTGTGCTCATATGAATATTCATTGCCATTGTTAAAATTAACATCAGTGCAATAAAGTTTGAAGAAATTACAGTTACTTTCCAGCCAATGAGACCTAGAAGACCCATCATAATTATAACTGAGAAGAAACAACTACTTATAGGTACCACTACCCAAATTAAATTTCTAAAAACAAACCATAGTGTTGCTATAATAAATGCAAGTACACCCAAACCAAAAACAATGATATCACTTTTAATAAAAGTCATCATATCATCAGCAATCATTGGTATTCCGCCTAAATAAATTTTTCCTATGTCATCATAACTTTTTATTACTTCTCTAATTTCTGAGATATTATTATGGTTATCTTTTTTTATTTCATCTTTAAGTATTTGAATTTCCTTATCCGATTTATTTTCAATATCTTTTAATTTTTCACTATCTTTAATATTAACAATTATGCCACTTGTCTTTCCATCTTCACTTATGACAAAGTTTCTAAAAACTGGACTTTCTAAAATTTCTTTAAAACCTCTTTCTTTATTAACGCCTTCATCTTTTAGTGTTTTGAAATTCATAAGTCTTTCCTGGAGTGGTGCATCAGAGTTATCTAATAGAGGTATATCCAAAAGAGTAATAACACTATGCACCCAATCCAAGCTTTGAAGCTTATATTTTAAACTGAGAAGATTGTTAATTGCACTATCAGTTACCATACCATCATTAGGGGTATGAGTTAAAACTAGAAAATTCTTTGATCCATATCTGGTTGTCACTTCTTTTAAGTACTCTAGATCAGGATCACCTTCGATCAGTAGTGTCTCAGAAGACGCATCAAGCCTAAAATCTTTTGAGTAATAACCAAAACTAATTAAACTAAATAATAATATAATTAAAATAGACTTTGGATTTTTTAAGATTGTATTTTGGTATAAATGATCAATCATTTATCCATTTATATTGTAAATTAATTATTTTGAGTATCTTTAAATTTTGTAAATCTTTCCTCAAACTCAAGAGTTACTTTACCAATTGGACCGTGTCGTTGTTTCCCAATGATAATTTCAGCTAAATGTGCAACCTCATTCATCTTTGCCTGCCATTCTGCATGTTCTACAGTTGCTTCTCTTGGCTCTTTCCTTTGTAAATAATATCCTTCTCTGTACACAAACATAACTACGTCTGCATCCTGTTCTATTGAGCCAGATTCTCTTAAATCTGATAATTGTGGTTTATGATCATCTCTCTGCTCAACCTGTCTAGATAATTGAGATAATGCAAGAACTGGCACACCCAGCTCTTTAGCAATAGCTTTAAGGCCTTGTGTAATTTGAGATATTTCTTGAACCCTACCATCTTTATTATTAAATGAACCTTTCATTAATTGAATGTAATCAACTACAATTAAATCTAATCCATATAGTCTTTTTATTCTTCGAGCTCTATTACTCATGGCAGCAATACTAATTGCTGGAGTCTCATCAATAAATAGTGGAAGCTCTGTAATATTTTTAGATGTTTCTAGAAATTTATCAAATTGCTCATCAGAAATTCTACCTCTTCTAATATCACTGGAGCTAATTCTTGCTTGTTCAGAAATAATTCTTGTTGATAATTGCTCTGATGACATTTCTAAAGAAAAGAAAGCCACTGAAGACTTTTTCCCACTTTCTAAAACATTTTGTGCTGCATTAAAAGCAATATTTGTAGCAAGTGAGGTTTTACCCATTGATGGTCTACCAGCAATAATTATTAGATCAGATTGATGAAGACCACCTAATTTATCATCTAGATCTCTAAGCCCAGTTGGAACTCCAACAATACCACCTTCATTTTTATATGCAGCAGAAGCCATTTCTATAGTTTGCTTCATCGCATCATCAAATTTAATTAATGAGGAATTAAAAGTTCCTTTTTCAGCCAAGTCGTAGAGGAGTCTCTCAGAATTTTCAATTATATTTTGACCATTTGTTTCCAAATCATTTTCTTTAGCATTATCAATCATTTGTTCAGAGATCTTAATAAGTTCGCGCCTTACGAACATGTCATAAATAATTTTTGAATATTCTATTGACTGTCTGACTGAAGTAGAAAATTTTGTTATCTTTATTAAATATTCAGGAATGTTTAAATCATCCTTTTCCTTTTCAAAATAATTTTTTAAAGTTATTGGATTCGCAAGCATACCTTTATAAATCATACTCTCAATTGCGTTAAAAATTTTTTGATGCATAGGATCATAAAAGTTTACGTTAGATACTATAGTATTTATCTCATCGAAAATTTCATTAGTTACTAAAATTGAGCCAATTACCGCTTGTTCTGCCTCAATATTATTTGGTAACTCTTTAAAATCATCTTTAACAATACTTAAATTATTTTCCATAAATTAAAGTATTAAAAAATATAAAACTTATAAATAAAAAAAAAAGTTGTGGAAGAAATTGTATAATTATTGAATTGTTTCTGCAGATTTAACATTAATCATTATTTCAGCATCAACTTCTGAGTGTAAAGAAATTTTTACCTTAAATTTTCCCAACGATTTTATTTCCTTAATAGGTTGTATCATTGATGGTTTAATCTCAACTTTAGTTTCTTGAAGTATAATTTTGGATATTTCTGTTGGTTTAACTGAACCATATAATTCGTTATTTTCAGTATTTAATTTTTTAATTTCAAACTCTTTATTATTAACTTTTTCTTGAATCTTTTTAGCTTCTTGTTTTCTCTCATTATCTTTTTTTGATAGATCAAGTTTTATTTTTTCAACTTGTTTAATGTTTTCTTTCGAGGCATAGAGCGCTTTTTTATTTGCTATTAAAAAATTTCTTGCAAAGCCTCTTTTGACGTCTATTACCTCACCAATAGATCCAATTCTTTTTAGATTTTCTAATAAAATTACTTTCATTATATTTATAATAAGGCTAGATTTCTTGCTCTTTTAATAGATAGAGATAATTCTCTTTGTTTTTTTTGAGATACATTTGTTACTCTAGAAGGAAGAATTTTACCATTTTCAGAAACATATTTCTTAAGTAGTTTTATATTTTTATAATCAATCTCAGGTGCACCTTTAACTGATAATGGACAACTCTTCTTAAACTTATATTTATTTGGTTGAAAAATACTTAGCTTTGCAAAGTTGCTTTGTTTACCTTTTTTATTTCCACTTTGTTTTTTTGGCATATTTAATTTTTTGTTTTATCTTTTTTTTCAGAAATTTCTAAATCCTCTTTTTTTGTAAAATAATTATTCTCCAAATCAAATTTTTTCACTCTTACTGTTAAGTTTCTTAATAATTTTTTATCTATAGCCTCATTTTTTTCTAATTGTTCAATCACTTTACCATCACCTTTAATTTTAAAGTGAATAAAGCTTCCTTTTCTATTTTTCTTTATTAAATATGATAAATTAAGAAGACCCCAATTTTCAGTTTTTACTATCTCTCCATCATTTTTCTCTATTATTTTTGAGTATTTCTCTGTGAGTTGCTTCAATTCTGCTGGAGAAGCGTCTTGTCTGGCTATAATTGTGTGTTCGTATAAATTCATATAAATCTTTAATAAAAAGTGAGGATATACTATTATAAATTCTCAATTACAACAGTAAAAAAAGCAATAATTAAATAAATTTTAAATGAATTCCATAATTTTTCCTGGTCAAGGTTCACAAATAGTTGGCATGGGAAAAGAATTTTTTGACAAACATAATCTTGTTAAAAACTTGTTCACTGAAGCTGATGATATATTGGGACTAAATCTTTCAAAAATTATATTGAATGGCCCTAAACAGGAATTAGATTATACAGAAAATACCCAACCAGCAATATTTCTCGTTAGTTATTCTATATTTAAAGTTATTAAAGAGGAATTTAATATAGATTTAAATAAAGCAAAATATTTTGCTGGACATTCATTGGGAGAGTATTCTGCACTATCATGTGCTGGGTATTTAGATTTTGATGAAACAATAAAATTATTAAGAGCTAGAGGAAAGGCTATGCAAGATTCCGTTCCAAAAGGGGAAGGTGGCATGTTAGCTGTATTAGGATCAAAAATAGAGGATATTGAAGAAATTTTAAATGATAACTCAAGTAGTTTTAAAGCTCAAATTGCAAATGATAATTCAAATGGTCAATTAGTTCTTAGTGGAAAAATAAAAGATTTAGAATTAATAAATGATTTTTTAAAGATAAAAAAAATAAAGAGTATTAAGCTTCCAGTGAGTGCACCATTTCACTGTAATCTAATGAGCAATGCAACTGAAGTAATGAGTAATCAATTAAAAAAAATTGATTTTAAGCATTCAAATAACATAATCTTTTCTAATGTGACTGGAGATGAAGTATCTGACCCGCGTAATTTAAAAAAATTACTTATTGATCAAATTGAAAAAAGAGTTCGGTGGAGGGAAAGTATAGTTAATATGATAAACAAAGGTGTTGATCATTTTGTTGAAATTGGTCCAGGAAAAGTATTATCTGGCCTTGTTAAAAGAATAAATAAAGATGTAAAAATTACTTCTATTAATGATCAATCAGATATAGAAAACTTAATCATATGAGCGATTTAAATAAAAAAAATATAATTGTAACTGGTGCCACTGGCGGGATAGGAAGTTCAATTGTTAAAAAATTAAGTGAAAATGGAGCTAACATAATAGCTTCAGGAACAAAAGTTGATAAATTGGAAGATCTAAAAAAAAAATTTAATAATCTTAAAATATTACCATTTGATATTTCTCAAAATGACAAGGTTGAAAACTTTATTGAGCAAGCGTCACAAGAACTTGGAGGTAATTTAGATTGTATAATAAATAATGCTGGAGTTACAAATGATAATTTGGCAATACGGATGACCTTAGATGAGTGGAAAAAAGTTATTGATCTCAATCTCACATCTACTTTTTTAATGTGTAAGTATGCAATTAAGAAAATGTTAAAAAATAAAAGAGGCAAAATTGTCAATATTGCTTCAGTCGTGGGCCACACTGGAAATATAGGTCAATCTAACTATACCGCATCAAAAGCGGGTCTTATAGCAATGTCAAAAAGTTTAGCACTAGAATATGCGAAAAAGAATATTAATATAAATTGCATTTCTCCGGGCTTTATCAAGACGGCAATGACCGATAAGATTGATGAAAAATTTAAAGAAATTATTGTTTCCAAAATACCTTCAGCTAGATTGGGGGAACCACATGATATTGCTAATGCAGTTCTTTTTTTAGCATCTAGTGATTCAGACTATATAAATGGTGAAACATTGCATGTAAATGGAGGCTTGTATATGGCTTGACAATCTAAGTAATTAAACTAATAACGATTTATAATAAAAAAAAGGGATCTATATGTCAGAAGATATTTCAAGCAAAGTTAAAAAAATAGTTGCAGACCATTTGGGAATAGACGAGTCAAAAGTCACAGAGGAATCGAGTTTTATTGATGATTTAGGTGCTGATAGCCTGGACACAGTTGAGTTAGTTATGGCTTTTGAGGAGGAATTTGGTTCAGAAATTTCAGATAGTGAGGCTGAAAAAATTTTAACAGTGGGTGATGCAGTTAAATTTATTGAAGGCAAAGCTAACTAGAAAATTTAAATGCCCTCGGCAAATGATGGGATAATGGTTATTCTTTCCTCTCCGTCTGGAGCAGGTAAAACCACCTTAGTTAATTTACTTTCAAATCAAGATAAATTTAAGATTTCAATTTCACACACCACAAGACAGCCTAGAACAGGCGAAATTCCAAACAAAGATTATTTCTTTGTAAATGATAATCAATTTAAAAGGTTAATAAAGAATCAAGAATTTTTAGAATTTGCAAAGGTATTTGATAATTACTATGGCACTACTAGGACACCAGTAATAGATAATTTAAATAAAGGTCATAACGTGCTATTTGATATTGATTGGCAAGGAGCTGATCAAATCAAAAATAAAAAGTTAGATTATAAACTAGTTACCTTTTTTATTTTGCCACCAAGTAAAAAAATCTTACACGATAGACTTTTAAATAGACACAAAAGCGATAAATTAATTGTCAAGGAGAGAATGAATCAATTTGAAAGAGATGTTTTGCATTGGATAAACTATGATTATGTAGTAATTAATGATGAGCTTAATAAGTGTTATTCTAAAATAAAAGATTTGATTAATGCTGAAATTAATAATGGATCAAAAGATTACGATTCTGAATTCATAAGAAACCACGTTGAAAAATTAACCTCTTAGAAATTCATATTCTTTTGTTAGCTTAAAGTAAGTGTTTGGTTCTAAATTTTGGGGTCTTAAATTTAAATCGATCCCCAACTTATGTGCTATATCAGTATTATCTTTAAATATTTGGTTATAAGGTTTTTTTATCATTTTTCTTCTGTGCATAAAAAATATTCTTGTAATTTTTTCTAAATTTCTTGAGGTTATAAAATCAAAAAAATTTTCTTTTGGTTCGAATAACAAAAGAGAGCTCTCAACTTTAGGTTTTGGTTTAAAACAACTTGGGTTTATATCGCAAACTTTTTTTACTTTTAATCGCCAATTAGTTAAAACAGTTAGTCTACCATAATTACGAGTATTAAAATTTGCTATAATTCTATTTGCTACTTCTTTTTGAAACATTAGCACAAGATAATTAAACCAAATTTTCTTTTCATTAAGATTCAAAATCCATTTAATTAAAATTTCTGTTGAAATATTATATGGTAAATTACCAAAAACGGTTAAAATTTGATTATTTAAATCATTTTCATTTATCTTTAATATGTCCTCATTTATAATTTCAATATTTGAACTAAACTTTTCCCGAAGTATATTTGCTAATTTATTATCTTTCTCAACCACAAAAAATTTATTTGGATTTCTCTTTAAAATCTCAGAGGTTAAATTCCCTGTACCTGGTCCTATTTCAAGAATATCTTTATTACTAATTTCAACTATATTTACTATTTTTTTAATTACATCTTTATTAATTAGAAAATTCTGCCCTAGGCTTTTTTTGGGTTTTATCATTTTTTGTCTAGAAAAATTAATGCATTTATTAAACTAATTGGGTTTGATTTATTTTTCCCAACCATTTTTTCATTTGGACCATGATCTGGAGTAACTCTTAGAAAAGGTAAACCTAAAGTAATATTTATAGCATCATGCTCAAAAAGAGTCTTAATTGGGCCTAAAACTTGGTCATGATACATTCCAACTATAACGTCAAATTTTTTTCTATTTTTTTTGAGAAATATCGTATCTGATGGAAAAGGTCCTTTAACATTAACCTTTTTTTTTAGGGAGTTAATCACAGGGTATATAATTTTTTCATCTTCGTTGAATTTAAGTATACTTTCACAATGAGGATTAAGACCTGTGACAGCTATTTTTGGTTTAATTTTAAGAAATTTTTTATAAAAATCATTAATGATTTGAATTTTTTCTCTTAATATTTTTTTTGTGATATGATTTTTTACCAAACTTAAGGGTAAATGAGTTGTTATAGGACAAACTGATAATTTAGGGTTATAAATTAACATCGCAAACTTTTTTTTTTTAAAAGAATCAGCAATATATTCGGTCACTCCTAAAAATTTTTTATTTAAAGTTTTGGTTTTATTTATAGGACCGTTAATAATTTTATTTGTTACACCTTTTCTTAATAAATCAAAAGCTATTTTAAAGCACCTCTTTACATAAAATGCTGGTATCTTATTTGAAATATTTATTAAATAAATTTTCCTATTTAGTAATTTTTTTTTATAAATTTCATTAAAACTCAATTCTTCTATTTTTCCCTTGAATTTAAATCTTTCAATTTCATGATATAAATTTTTTTTACAACAAATTAAGATTAAGGGACTAGTAACTTTCTTTAATTTTATTGATTTGAAAAATATTTCAAAAAAAATACTTTTTTGCTCACCTGGAACTATCAAGATGGGTTTAAAATTCATTTATTTTACTATTCAACTTTATTTTATTATAAAAAATATTTGAAAATTTTTCTAATTGTTTGGCTTTTTCAATTCTAATCATCTTATCTAATTCTTTTTGTTTATCAATTTCCAATTGAATTTTTCTTTCATCATTAATTTTAAGGATTAGAAAATTATTACCAATTTTTATTGGATCACCAGAGGTATTTAATTCTATTTTTTCCAAATATCTTATTACATCGGTTGACAGATTATTTTTTCTAATCCATCCTATTTTACCCCCAACTTTTGAACTATCTGAGTTACTATATAGTATTGCAGTATTTTCAAATCCTACATTTTTAATACTATCCTGGATCTCATTTATAAGACTATCCAACGACAAATCATTTTTTTTTGTAAAAACAATTTCAGATAAGTTATATTCTAATAAAAAATTCTCTTTGCTAGTATTGTCAATTTGTTTCTGTAAACTTTCAATATCAATTTTTAAACTATTTGAATACCTAGCATAAACCAAGCTTTTCCATTGATTTTCTATTTCAATTTTTTCCTTAATATCGTTAATTGAGATATCTAATTTTTCTAAATGATTTCGAAATTGACTTAAACTTTGAAAACCTAAGTTTTTAATAATATTGTTCAAAATAAATTCTATCTGAGGATTTTGTAGATCTAATACCTTGTATTTTAAAATTTCATTTTTTTTTATTGTTTCTTTAATTAAAGATTTTTTAGATATTTCTAAAATTTTTTCTTCATCCATTACTTTTAGTTTTGGATTTAAAACTAAAAGATAATTACGCTCTTTTTCGATATCATACGATGTAATTATCTCACTATCTACTTTCATAATTATTTTAAGATTTATTTCGGAGACAGCTAAGTTATTTAATGTAAAAAAAATTAAACAAAAAAAAACAAATCTGCTATTTAAAATCATCTCAAGTTAGGACTATTAAATCCACCAAAGGGTAAAATTGAAATTTTAAAAAATAGATTTTCAGATGGCTGCAAATCTTTATCAATATAATATTCTTTATTATATTCAATTGCTGCACTTAAACAGTCATTCTTATATTGATAAATTAAATTATAAAATTCTGTAAAACTTTTTTCTTTATTTTCCCTAGTTTCAAAAATTATACTATTATTTTCATTGAATTTGTAATGGGTTTCATTTTGTATGTATGAGGTTTTTGATTTACTATTATTTTCATTAAGGTATTCAAATTTTGAAGTTAAATTATTTAAATAAAATTCAAACCCAAAAAGCTCATAATTTTTATCAATTAAATTATTTTTCAACGAAAAATCATAATTTAACTTTAAATTTTCACTTGGCTTATATTCAAATAAGCCAACAAAATCTGAAACCTTATCTCCCAAGTTACTATTACTAGGTAGGTCTTCATTTTCCTCAAATCTTAGGTTGTTTGCAAACCCTAAGGTTATTTGCTCATTTAAACTGGATTTATCTATTTTTTTATATTCATATCCATAGGTAATTGAAATTCCTCCCTCGCTTGTATCGGATATACCCAATCTATTTAGATCATAGATATTATTATAATTTATTGATCTGTCTTTTTTACGAACATCTTTCGTATGAGAGGGGCTCAATCTTATTGAAAACCTAGGAGTTAGTATTTTATCAAAATTCTTAGTCTCTTTTTTTAATGGAAATGAATAATTGGTTTGTAGAGTTGGTATTAAATTGAAATTACTTTTATTTTTGTAATTTTTTGAATTTTTGGCTTCAGAATTAACATTTTTAATTAAAAATTTTTTTTGATTTATTATTCCTTTTTCAAAATAAGTTGGCATAGAGCTATACTCAAAATTATTTATTAAAATTTTTTCTGTTATATTTGTATTATAGTTTTTATAATATCCCTCTGAATTAAAAACTAAATTGTCGTTTAAAATTTTTGAAAAATAAAAATTAGGCACATACTCATATTTATCTGAGTCTGTTTTTGATAAATCCTCATAAACATCTATATTTGTATCGAGAGATTGGAGATTGTTATTATAAGAAATACCTATAGAGCTAGATAGGATTGATGTATTATTAATAATAGGGCTTTCAAGTTTATAAGTTTTTAGATATGTATCGTCTGTTACATGTTCTAATTGAATATTCAATTCAACATTATCTGAATTTTTATTCACATAGTCTTTGCTAAAATTATAAAATAGATGACCTTTAGAATTCTCATCGCTGGAGACGAACTGACTTAAATCAATGATATAATCAGAGTTCTTATTTTTTTTCCTAAACTCAGATTGAAGTAAAAATTTATCATCATTAAAAAACCTTGGATTTAAAGTCATATCTTTATTTTTAGCAATTGCTAAAAAATAGGGTAAATTTAAAGATAGTCCAGTCGCGCTATTGTCTTGTAATCTTGGAATTAAAAAACCAGTTTGCCTTTCAACAGTTGGATCGGGATGAAAAAATTTTGGAAAATAAAAAACACTTTTATCGTATATCTTTAATTTAGCATTTTTATAATTAATCGTTTTATTTTTTTTATCGTGTCTAATTTCTTCCGCGCTCATCTCCCAAGGTGGACATTTCTCTCTTTTTTTACAAAACGTAAATGTTCCTTTTTCAACAATTGTGTTGTGATCATCACTGACTAAACTTCTACCTTTTAGACGGGGCTCATTTTGAGAATTTTCTAAAATCTTGAAATCAAGACTGACATCTTTCGCAAGTAATTCTTTTCTATTCAAATCTAAAAATCCAAAATCTAACTTAAATAAATTTTTTTCTTTATCAAAAACTTTAAGTTTATCTAATTTTATGATCTTATTTTTAAGAGAATATTCAAACTCTTTAACTAAATAAATATTACCTAGATTATCTAAAATTTCTGATTCATCTAAACCTATAATTTTTTCATTTTTAATATCATAAATAATCTTATCAGAATTAATTATAATGTTGTTTTCTTTGTCCTTGATCTTAATTTTGTTATCAAGAGTCAGTTTTGAATTATTTATCTCATATTTTATTTGATTTGCATTAATTTCTAAATTGTTTTCTATTTTTGAAATTTTTCCATTTTCAACAATCAATAAAGATTTACTTTTAAAATATTTAATTACTAAGCCCTTGACTTTTATTCCATCGGTTTTAATTAGTGCTTCTGCGTCATTTGCAATGGTTAATTCTTTTTCATTTAAAATTTCTATATTTGAGGCATTAAACTCAATTTCTTGTGAAAGTAGAGTTTCCGTAAAAAAAACTTGTAAAAAAATAACAAATATTATTGAAATTTTATTTTTCATTTATTCTTATTAAACCTATAATTGAAATAATACTTAACAAAATTATTGGAAAAAATACTGATAAATAAATTGGAATTTTATTTGTTAATCCAAAAACATTAAAAATATTACTAATAAAATATATAATTACTGACAAAGTTATTCCTAAAAGTACATGAAATATATGTGTTTTATCTTTCTTAATATTAAGCATTATTATTGAGGAAATTATTACCATTATACTTAAGAAAATGGGCAAAGAGACAATCTTTAAAATATGTAGATCTATATCTTGAGATGAATATCCTAATAACCTGTTCTCTTCTTTAAGATTTATTAGTTTAAATAAGTTGAATGAATTTAGATCTCTAAATGTGCTATTAATTTTATTGATATTGAAATTACTGTTTAATAACAAATTTTCTTCTAGTTTAATCTGCTTATTATTTTTAAATAAAGTAGGTTTTTCTAAAATCCAATTATTTGAGCTTATGTCTACTTTGGCAGAAAAAATATTTTCTATAACATCAAAATTTTTATTAAATTTTGTTACAAAAACATTCTCTAAATAATTATTTTTTTTTGTAGAACCATTAACAATATAGATTTCATCATTAATTTCATCTTTTATCCATATACCATTTTCATTATAGTGTTTGAGATACTTACCATCGTCAGAATATATATTTTTAATATCAAAATAAAGAAATTTGAGTTTAGAAGAAAATGGATAATAAAGAATAACAATAAAAAGACCGAATAAGAATGAACACAAAGCTAATAATTTAATTAAATATGAATTATTCAATTTGTTGACTTTTATTAATTCATTTTCTTTATTTTTTATAATCTCAATAAAAAAAAGTTGTGATGAGATTAAAATTATGAAAGGAAGAATTTCCATAAGCGTTGTTGGTGCATTAATTAAAGATAAGAAAAAAGGCAAATAAAATTTAGAGTTTGTATCACTAAAAAAAGTGATTTCTTCGAAAATAGTTAGAATAAAAATTAAAGAAAAAAAGATCATACAAATAAGTAATACTTTTTTAAAAAATAATTTTATAAAATATTTATCAAAAGTTCTTATCATATTTAATCTTAGATTGTAAAAAATTGAAAATAGTAAAAAATAATAATATTGGTAAAGACATAAAAACAATTAAAATTGTTTTGGTTTCACCAACATATCTCATTAAAGTTTCTGATAAAATTAAAACTATAAATATATATAAAAATACTTTAATTGTCTTAATTGTAAAATTATTTTGTACTTTTGAAAAAGTAAGTAAAAAACAACATACCAAAGTTAATAAAGGTATGTACATGGGTTTAATAAATCGTTTATAAATTTCTTGATTTAAGTTTTTAAGTCTCGACTTTTCACAAATAAACATTTTTTCTATGTAAGGCTTATTCTTCATTAAACTTAAAGAACATTGTAAAATTTTATAAGAAGGCAATTCCTGTATCTTCGCAATCTTAATTGTTTTTGATGTAAAGTTGGATAAATCGTAATCTATCTTATCAAATTCAAAGCTGATTAACCTGTTATCATTATTAATACTTAGAATTTTTCCATTTAATAATCTAAATAATTTTTCATTTCCATCAACAAGATACCCCTCTTTTGCAAAAATTATTTGATTATCACTTTTTTCTAAACTAAATGAGTCTCCTTCTTGAATATAAATATTCTTGAATGAGTTTACTTCAGTTTTTTCACTTATAAAGATTGTTAGTCCAGAGACAATATCAATGAATTTTCCTTGTTTAATTAAGTTTGGTAAGAAATCCATGTTAGAGTTCTTTAAAAATGTTCGTGCCTTTAATTGGCTATTTGGTGAAATAAAACTTCCCATGACAATTTGTAAAAACATGGCTATAACTGCAAAATTTACAAGGCTAAGAACAAACTTTTTCTTTGTTATTCCATTTGTCCAAAAAATTAATAGTTCATTATTTTTTTCATATTTTATTAACTCAAAAAATATAGAGATAGTAAAAACAAAAGGAATGATTCTATGAATTATTTTTGGAAAATTGTACAAATTATAGTAAAAATAGATTTTAAAGTTATGACCATCGTTAATTACAAAGTCTAGGTGGTTTACTGCCTGAATTATCCATACAATTAAACCTATTGTAAAAGTTATTATTAAGGCTCTTAGAGATATATCTAAAATTAGTTTTCTAAATACTATTTTTTCCATTGAAATAAAATTATTTTATTCTTATATAGCATTATCTCTTGTAGATTGAATTTAAAATTTATGACTATTCAAATTAATTATAAAAATAGCGCCTCAAAAAACACGTCTGGTAATCTTATCCTATTTGTTAACGATAAATTTGAGATTAAGGGTCTCAAAAATTATATTTCAGAATCTGAGCAATTATACATATCTGATTTATTAAAAACTAATGATTATAAAAAAAAGCTAGCGACCTTTGAGTTAAGCTCTAAAAGAAAAATAATTTTAATATCAATTAAAAAAAATATAAAAAATTCTTCCATAGAAAATTTAGGAGCTGAACTTTACAACCAAATTCAAAAAAATAAGAAGAGTGAGTATATTATTAATTTAGATACTTTAGGTTTAAAAGACCCAAATTTTATCTTACATTTTTTACACGGCTTAAAATTAAAATCCTATGAATTTAGTAAATATAAAACGAAGAAAAAAAATAATCTTATAAAAATTACTGTAATTCTAAATAAAACCAAAATTCTCGCAAAAAATCAATTAAAGTTCAAAGCCCTAGAAGAGGGTACTTTCTATACTAGAGACTTAGTTTCTGAGCCTGGAAATATTTTGCATCCAGATGAATATGCAAGAAGATTAAAATCTTTGAAAAAATATGGTTTAAAAATAAATGTTTACGATACAAATAAAATGAAAAAATTAGGTATGAATGCTCTTCTTGGTGTTGGTCAAGGAAGTATTAGAGGTTCGTACTTAGTTACAATGGAATGGAATGGATTAAAAAATAGATCTAAACCATTAGCATTTGTTGGTAAGGGAGTGTGTTTTGACACTGGAGGTTATTCTTTAAAACCTGCAAAATTCATGGAAGATATGACTTATGATATGGCTGGTTCAGCAACTGTAGTGGGTTTACTTATAAGTCTAGCTTTAAGAAAAGCAAAAGTTAATGCTGTGGGAGTTGTAGGACTTGTTGAAAATATGGTTAGTGGAAATGCCCAAAGACCTGGTGACATTGTCAAATCTTACAGTGGCAAAACTATAGAGATATTAAATACTGATGCTGAAGGAAGATTGGTACTTGCTGATGCTTTAACTTTTACTGAAAAAAAATTTAAACCAAGATTTATGATTGATTTAGCAACTTTAACAGGTGCTATTATTGTTTCTTTAGGATCAGAATATGCAGGATTATTTTCCAATGATGATAAATTGTCTAAACAATTAATTGACTCAGGTGAAAAGGTTGAGGAAAAACTATGGAGAATGCCTTTACATAAAAATTATGACAAATTAATAAACTCAAAAAATGCGGATATGCAAAATATAAATTACGTAGGTGGTGCTGGATCAACAACAGCTGCACAATTTTTAAAGAGATTTATTTTAAATAAAACTCCTTGGGCACACTTAGACATTGCAGGAATGGCATTTTCAAAATATGGGGGTGCTTTAAACTCAGGAGGAGCAACGGGTTATGGTGTGAGATTACTAAGTCAGTTAATTGAGGATAATTATGAGTGATTTAGAACAAACATTATCAATTATTAAGCCAGATGCCGTTGAAAGAAATCTTGAAGCAGAAATTAAAGAAATGTTTAAGAATAAAGGTTTCCAAATTCTTAAAGAAAAAAAAATTCAAATTGAAAAGTCTGAGGCTGAGAAATTTTATAAAGTTCATGAAACAAAGCCATTTTATAATGATTTATGTGACTATCTCTCCTCGGGTCCAATAGTTGTTATGGTTCTTCAAAAAGAAAATGCAGTAAAAGGAAACAGAGAACTCATGGGAGCTACAAATCCAAAAGATGCAGAGGATGGAACTATCCGAAAAAAATATGGAATTTCAATTGATAAAAATTCTGTGCATGGATCTGATAGTGTTGATAATGCTAAAATAGAAATTCAGTTTTTTTTCAACGATTAAATACTTTTAATATAGCTTTTCTGTAAAGTTTATGTTCTAGAGCAAGCACTTTTTTGCCAAGGGAGTTCTTTGTCTCATTTTTTGATATCTTAACTTTTTTTTGTAAAATAATCTTTCCAGAGTCTAATTTTGAATTGACAAAATGAACTGTGCACCCTGAATATTTTTCATTATTGTTCAAGACTCTTTGATGAGTATTTAATCCTTTATATTTAGGAAGCAACGAGGGATGGATATTCAAAATCTTACCTTTAAATTTACCGATAAAATTTTTGGACAAAATTTTCATAAATCCCGCTAAGCATATCATTTTAATTTCATACTCTTTTAAAACTGAAAGTATCTGATTTTCAATTTTATTTTTTTTGTTAAAATTAAACACTTTTTTTTTTATCTTGTTTATTTTCCCATGTTTTAAACCTTTAGCTTTTGAGTTATTAGAGATTATTAGATCTATAGAAATTGGTGATTTTTTTGTTTTAGAAAACTTTATTAAAGACTTTAAATTACTTCCAGTGCCAGAAATAAAAACAGCAGTTTTAGTTTTTTTACAGCCAATTAACTTTACCATTGAGAATTACTTTATTTATACTTTTAGAAATTTTACCAATAATATAAGGTTTGAATTCTTTTAAAAAAAATTTATTTATTTTTTTTATATTTTTGGGATCAACTATTAAACAAAATCCAACTCCACAATTAAAAGTTTTAAGCATTTCTTTATCACTTATTTTATTCTTCTTAAGCCAATTAAAAATTTTAAGAGGTTTAATTTTATTTAAATCTATTTCAGCACATAAGTTATTTGGAATAACTCTACTAATATTATCAGCTAATCCACCACCAGTAATATTAGCACAACCATTTACTAAATCTTTTCTTACAAGATTTAAGATTTCTCTAACATAGATTTTGGTTGGCTTTATTAGCTCTTTTTTAAGAAAAGAATTTTTTCTTATATTTATCTTTTTTACTTTCAATAAATGTCTGACCAACGAAAAACCATTTGAATGTAAGCCACTAGATGGAACAGCTAAGATTAAATTCCCTTTTTTTATTTTATTTTTATTAAGTATTTTTTTTTTATCTGCTATTCCAACTGCGAAACCAGCAATGTCAAATTTACCTTTCTCATAAGTATCTGGCATTTCAGCAGTCTCACCACCAACTAAACTACATTGTGAAATGTCACATCCCTTAACTATCCCACGAATTATTGATTTCATTTTTTTTAAATCAATTTTATTGATTGAAATGTAGTCTAAAAAAAATAAAGGTTTTGCTCCTTGTACAATTAAATCATTAACACTCATGGCAACCAGGTCTATTCCTATTGTATCGTATTTATTCAATAAGTTTGCGACTTCAATTTTTGTTCCTACACCATCAGTGCAAGCCACTATTTTTGGATTTTTTATATCTTTTGGCAAATCTGAGATTGAACCAAAGCCACCAATATTAGCATTCTTTTTATTGCCTCTTTTTTTTGATGAAATATTAGATATGAAACTTATAAATTTATCCGCAGCATTGATATTGACGCCACTTTTTTTATAGGTAAAGAGATTTTTATTCATTAATATAGGTTTTAAATTTAAGTATGTATTATTTCAAACGTTTATATATTTTTTTTTCTATTCTAGCTTTAATAATATTTTTCTTTTCCACAATAGCTGTTAATGCAAAATCTTTTGAAATCAATGATATTGAAATTTCTCAGCCATTTGAAATCAATTTTGATAAAAATAAAGTAATTGATTTAGGATTTAAAAATGCTTTTTTTGAATTGATTTATTCTTTAATAAAATCCTCAGACTTTGAAAAAATTGATTCTATTAAACTTAATGAGATTAAAAGTATGATTGAGACATTCTCTATAAAAGAAGAAAAATTTATAGACCAGAAATACCACTTAAATTTAGGTGTTTCATTTAATAAAAAAAAAATTTTTAGATATTTAGAAAAAAAAAATATTTTTCCATCACGAATTCTTAAAGAGCAATTTTTATTTATCCCAATAATAATAGATGAAAATGGAAGTAATATTTCAATTTTTTCAAATAATCCAATTTATACTAATTGGAATAAGACTAATAAGAGATATCAATTAATTAATTATTTACTTCCCTCAGAGGATCTTGAGGATTTAAACCTTATAAAAGAAAAATTAGATGTTATAGAGACCTATAATTTTAATGATATTACTAAAAAATATTTCTTAAAGAATTCTATAATTTCACTGATTTTTAGGGGAAATAACGAAGTAAGAATTTTAACAAAAATTTATAATGATAAAAATGAGATAATAAAGAACGATACGTTTAAGAATATAAACATAGATAATGAAACAGACCTTAATTTCTTAATCGACAATTTGAAAAATTTATTTGAAGATACTTGGAAAAAATTAAATGAAATAAATACTTCAATAAAAGTTCCCATTACAATTAAGATTAAAAATAATGATTTAAAAAAATCAAATAATTTCGAATTTTTTTTAAATGAAATAGATATGGTAAGTGACTATTCTATACAAAAATTCGATAAAGACTTCATATTTTATGAAGTTTTATTTAATGGAACAGTTCAAAATTTTATTAATATAATGAAAAATAAAAAATATAATCTAAATACACAAAAAAAAGTTTGGATGATTGAATGAGAGATTTAGATCAAACAATAATCAAATTTGATTATGATAAAAACTTTAAAGATGAAGATTTTTTTCTTTCTAGAAGTAATAAGCATGTTTTTGACTTTTTGAACAAATGGCCAAAATGGGAGAGAAATTTTGTTAATGTAATAGGAGAAAAGCTTTCTGGAAAAACACATTTGACGAATATTTTTTTACAAAAAAACAAAGGGATCAAAATTGAGGGTAAATCTCTACAAAATGATGATCTAAAAAAAATTAAGATTTATGAAAACATTGTAATAGAAAATTTGTCTTCAGATGTTGATGAAAAATTACTTTACGGCCTTTTTAATTTAATTGAACAAGATAATAAATTTATTATTATCACATCTGTAGAACCCATAGTTAATCTCACTTTTGTCTTAAAAGATTTAAGGTCTAGAGCAAAAAACTTTATTTTATTAAATATTGAAAAACCTGACGATGAATTAATATTTGCCATTATATTAAAAAATTTATCTGATCGGCAAATTGCTCTGGATGGTAAATTCATTGAGTTTATTATTAAAAGAATCGAGAGATCGTATAGTAAAATATATGATTTCATATATAAGATCGATCAACTAAGTTTAAAAAAAAAAAAATCTATTGATTTTAAAATAATAAAAGAAGTTTTAGGAGAATAATTGAACAAATTTAGAACTCATAAATGCAATGAATTAAGAAAAGAAAAAGTTGGAGATGAAGTAATTCTTTCTGGTTGGATAAATAAAAAAAGAGACCATGGAAATCTCTTGTTCATAGATTTAAGAGACAATTATGGAATAACACAGTGTATTATAGATAAAGAAAATTCTAATTTTAAAAAGTTAGAAAAAACACAATTAGAAACCGTAATAAAAATTAATGGAAAAGTAGTTGAAAGATCAATTGAGTCAATCAATAAAGATATTGAAACTGGAGAAATTGAAGTTGTAATTAAAAATTTCCAAGTTCTTGGTGAATGTAAAGAACTTCCTTTACCAGTTTTTACAGATCGAGAGTATGCAGAAGATATAAGACTAAAGTATCGTTTTTTAGATTTAAGAAGAAAAAAAATTCACGAAAATATTATATTAAGATCAAAAGTAATTTCATTTATAAGAACTGAGATGAATAAGTTTGGATTTTTAGAATTTCAAACTCCAATTTTAACATCCTCAAGTCCAGAGGGAGCAAGAGATTTTTTAGTACCTAGTAGGTTAAATCCAGGAAAATTTTATGCATTACCACAAGCACCTCAACAATTTAAACAATTAGTGATGATCTCTGGTTTTGATAAATATTTTCAAATTGCTCCTTGTTTTAGGGATGAAGATGCTAGGGCCGATAGAAGCCCTGGAGAGTTTTATCAATTAGATTTAGAAATGTCTTTTGTTGAACAAGAAGATGTATTTACTGTAGTCGAAAAACTATTTGTTAATACTTTCAAAAAATTTTCAAATAAAAAATTATTATTTAACCAATTTCCAAGAATTTCTTTTAAGGACTCAATCTTAAAGTATGGAACCGATAAACCAGATTTAAGAAATCCACTAATTATAAATGATATTACTGAAATTTTTTTAAGAGAAGATGTTTCATTTGAAATATTTAAAAAGCTGGTAAAATCTGGATCTAAAGTAAGATGTATTGTAACAAAAAATACAAAAGATAAACCTCGAAGTTTTTTTGATAATATTGATAAATGGGCTAAAGATCAAGGTGCTTCTGGACTTGCATATTTTACAATTGAAAAAGAAAAAGAAATTTCAGCCAAAGGTCCAGTAGGAAAGTTTTTTTCAAAAGATTCTTTGATTGAAATAATGTCAAAAACTGATGCGAAAGTGGGTGATAGTATTTTTCTTGCTTGTGGTAAACAAGAGGAAGTAGAAAAGATTTCGTCATTAGCTAGAGATAAAATTGGAAAAGATCTAAATCTAATTGATGAAAACGTCTTTGCATTCTGTTGGATTGTAGATTATCCAATGTATGAATTAGACAACCAAACAAACAAAATTAAATTTAGTCATAATCCATTTTCGATGCCACAGGGGGACATTAATAATATTAACTTTGAAAAACCATTAGAAATTCTTGCATATCAATATGACATAGTTTGTAATGGAGTAGAATTATCTTCTGGAGCAATTAGAAATCATATTCCGGATTTAATGTATAAACTTTTTGATATTGCAGGTTACTCAAAATCTGATGTCGATCAAAAATTTAGTGGAATGATAAATGCACTAAGTTATGGTGCGCCCCCTCATGGTGGTATTGCTCCAGGAATTGATAGAATAGTAATGTTACTAGCTGGTGAAAAAAATATTAGAGAGGTTACAATGTTTCCAATGAATCAAAATGCTCAGGACCTAATGATGAATGCACCATCAAGTGTAAGTGAAAATCAACTTAAAGAATTAAATTTATCCATAAAAAATAAAAAATAATTATTTTTTACTTTTTAAACTAATTTTAACATCTGATAAATCAACTAGATTTTTTTTGTAATTGTTTCTTACAAATCCTTTGCTTGTTATATCTTTTACTATTTTAAGTAATTGATTTTGTTCATCTGAACTTTTTTCGTCTGCAGATGAATTGTCTAAATTACCAATCGAAGGAGTATGAGCTAAATCTTCTCTGTTAAGATATGAGATTGCCAATTCCCTAAATATATAATCTAAGATTGAAGAAGCGCTTAAAATTCTATCATTACCATTTACTTTACCCGAAGGTTCAAATTTAGTTCCTATAAAGGCGTTTACAAACTCATCTAATGGTACCCCGTATTGAAGTCCAAGCGAAACAGCAATAGCAAAATTATTCATTAAAGCTTTAACTAGCTCACCTTCTTTGCTTGTATCTATAAAAATTTCACCAATCTTACCATCCTCATATTCACCAGTATGTAAGTAAACTTTATGGTCACCTATAGTTGCTTTTTGAATATATCCTTTTCTTCGGTCAGGCATACCAAATCTTTTTCCAGATTTATCTGTTTTTGAAAAAGTTTGTGTGACAATTTTTTCAACATTTGTAGTTTTTTCTTCACTGCTTTTATTTTGAACTAAATCAATCTTTGTATTTTTGTTATTTTCTTTATTGGTTGGATCGAGACTTTTCGTTTTTCTATTATCTAGTTTTACTTCTAAAACTTCAAATTTCCCATCATCTCTTTTTTCGAGATTCTTAAGTTCAGTCTCATTTATGTCGTCTAAATAGTGGTTTACTTTAAAAGTACAAGTATAATAAGTTTCTACAATATATTTAGCCATATTTTTATAATCCTTAAATTAAATTTGAATTTTGAATCTTTTAACTTATATACATTTACATATTTTAGTCTAATTTAATTTATACAATTAAAAATTGAAATTATAAATTTTACATGTTGACTTTTTTAAAAAAAATTTTCACTTGGTGGAATCGGGATACATTCGGTACTAGAATCAAAACTGTTTTGTTTGGCAAATTAATTGGATCAGACGAGTATGGTAATAAATATTATCAAAGTAAAAAAGGAAAAAGATGGGTAATTTATGCTAATGAGATTGATGCATCTAAAATTCCAGTTGAATGGTATTCTTGGATACATTTTATGCCCAACAAAATTGAGAATATTCATAAATTAGAAAAACATGACTGGCAAAAACCTCATCAGCCAAATTTGACTGGCACTGACTCAGCTTATTATCCAAATAAGAACAATAAAGATGCAACTGAAAAAAAATACAAAAGTTGGAAATAATTTAAACTTATATTTATTTATATATTTATTCACTATATTTTTAACATTTAAGATTAGTGCTGAAGCTAATCTTGATGGAAACAATACTGATATAAAGATATTAGATAAGATTAGTTCAAAAAATGAACTGATAAAGCTAGCAAATAATAAAGAATTTATTTATAAAGATTTATCGATCAAAAGTATAAAATGCACTGACTCAAAATTTGACGATAATCCTGAGGTTAAAGCATATATCCAAGTGCGAGATTTAACAAAAAAGGATAGAAATAATGTTTTTGTTTTTAATGGATGGATGTTTTCATCAAGTCCTTCTATAGCACCCTTTGATCATCCAGTTTATGACATTTGGCTAATTGGTTGTTATTAAAGTATTTTATCTTTGTCTAACCAACTCACATTGAAATCAGATTCAATAAATTTCTTATGATTAAGCAATTTTTTATGTAAAGGAATTGTAGTTGTAATGCCCTCTATTACAAATTCATCTAAAGATCTTTTAATTCTTTGAATAGCTTCTGATCTGTTCCTACCGTGACAAATTAATTTACAAATCATGCTATCATAATAAGGAGTTACTTTATATCCTTGATAAATTGCACCATCAACTCTAGTTCTGAAGCCTGATGGCTGGTGACACATACCAATTAATCCTGGAGATGGTTGGAAATTTTTACTAGCGTCTTCGGCATTTATTCTACATTCTATTGCATGTCCTCTTGGATTTATATCACTTTGGTTTAAAGCTGTTTCTCCTGAAAATGCTATCCAAATTTGTTCTTTAATAATATCCACACCTGTTACCATTTCAGTAACTGGATGTTCAACTTGAACTCTTGTATTCATTTCAAGAAAATAAAATTTTCCATTCTCATAAATGAATTCAACAGTTCCAGCACCCATATAGCCAATTTTTGATACCATATTTACTGTTTTTTCAAAAAGGTCTTTTCTTATCTTATCAGTCAAAACAGGACTTGGCGTTTCTTCGATTAATTTTTGATGTCGTCTTTGAACAGAACAATCTCTTTCATGAAGATGAACAGTTCTATTTTTTCCAGCTAAAATTTGGACTTCAATATGCCTAGGATTTTGAAAAAACTTTTCTATATAAACTTCATCATTACCAAAATATTTTTGAGCTTCTGATTTTGCAGTTGAAAATAATGTTTCAAATTCTTCCTCCTTGTAGACGATTTTCATACCTTTTCCACCACCACCGCCAGAAGCTTTAATTAAAACAGGAAAACCAATTTTTTTACACAACTCTTTGGCTTCTTTTATATCTTTAACTCCACCTTCTGATCCCTCAATAACAGGTAAACCATTCTCTTTAGCAATTTTTTTTGCTTGTATCTTGTCTCCCATCATCTCTATCAATTTTGAGGATGCGCCTATGAATTTAATGTTATTATCTTCAAGTACTTTTGCGAAATTGGCATTTTCCGAGAGAAAACCATAACCTGGATGTACAGCTTCCGAATTTGTGATTTCGATTGCAGATAATATGGCCGGGATATTTAAATAACTATTTGCTGGTTGGTGGGAACCTATACATACACTCTCATCCGCCATTCTTACATGCATACTTTCTTTATCCACATCTGAATGAACAGCAACTGTTGAAATTCCCCATTCCTTACAAGCTCTTATAATCCTTACTGCAATCTCCCCACGATTGGCTATCAAAATTTTTTTAAACATTAATCAAGAACTAATAAATTTTGTCCAAATTCTACAGGTTGGCCGTCATCAACACAGATTTCTTTTACAACTCCATCTGCTGTTGATGGCACATGGTTCATAGTTTTCATAGCCTCTACAATCATTACTGTATCACCTTTTTTAATCCTTTTTCCAACCTCAACAAATTTTTTCGCACCAGGTTCAGGTGCATGATATGCTGTTCCTATGATTGGTGATTTCACCTCAATTCCTGTAGTACTTTTCTCAGATAAACTAATGTTTGAATTCTTTATATCAGTTTTTGGGCTTGGAATATTTTGGTTATTTATCGAGATATTATTTTTAGAAACTTTAATCTTTGTATCTTTCTCTGTATATTCTAATTCAGTAAGATTAAATTCTTCTAAATAGTCACTGAGTTCTTTAATAATCTTTTTATTAATTTTCATTTCGTAAAAGCTTTTGCATTGAAATTATGGCTAAAATATAACCATCAGTACCTAAACCAAAAATACCCCCTGTAACTACATCACTTATTAAAGATTTATGTCTAAATTCTTCACGTTTATATATATTTGAAATATGCAACTCAATGATTGGTTTTTTAAAAATACTTAATGCATCTCTAATAGCTACCGAAGTGTGTGTAAAGGCTGCAGCATTTATTATTATTCCATCAAAATTTTTTCTTGAGTTTTGTATCAAGCTAACTATTTCACCTTCAATATTTGATTGAGAAAAATCAGCTATTAAACCCAATTCTTTTGATTTATTTAAACAAATTTCTTTTAATTCTTTAAATGAAGTAGATCCATATTGTGATTGTTCTCGCTCACCTAATAGATTAAGATTTGGACCATTAATTATAATTATCTTATTATTCATTATACATTTATATACGATGCAAAAAAAAATAAAAATAAAAATAAATGGTAAATTAAAAAAAATTGACGGAAAAACTAAATTATCTGATTTAGTCAAAAATTTAAAAGTTTCTTTAAAAAACGTGGCCATTGAATTAAATAGAGAAATAGTGGATAAAAAAAAATTAAATAAGATAATTTTAAAAGCTAATGATAGAATTGAAATTGTTCATTTTATTGGAGGTGGTTAGATTTGAAAAAAGATAAACTTATAATTTCAAAAAAAAAATTTAATTCAAGATTAATTGTCGGTACTGGAAAATATAAAAGTATGAATGAATGCGCTAAGGCAATAAAGATATCTGAGGCTGATATTGTAACTGTCGCTGTTAGAAGAGTTAATATTACTGATAAAAAGAAACCTTTATTGATGGATTATATAGATCCAAAAAAAATAACTTATTTACCGAATACAGCTGGATGCTTTAATTCAGAGGAGGCATTAAGAACTCTCAGACTTGCAAGAGAAATAGGAGGATGGAAATTAGTAAAGCTCGAAGTTTTGGGGGACAAAAAAAATCTTTTTCCGGAAATGATAGAAACTCTAAAATCAACAGAAATTTTAACAAAAGAAGGTTTTAAGGTTATGGTCTATTGTAACGATGATCCTCTAATGGCCAAAAGATTAGAAAATGTTGGGGCAGCAGCTATTATGCCTCTAGCTGCACCAATTGGATCTGGTTTAGGAATTTTGAATAAAATTAATATTCAAATAATAAGAAATCAAACAAAATTACCTTTGATAATCGATGCTGGTTTAGGACAAGCATCAGATGCAACGATTGCTATGGAATTAGGTTGCGATGGTGTCTTAGTTAATACAGCAATTGCAAAAGCAAAAAAACCATTTGAAATGGCAAAAGCATTTAAAAATGCAGTTATTGCTGGCAGACAATCTTTTTTATCTGGAAGAATTGAAAAAAAAATAATGGGAAGCGCCTCATCGCCAAAAAAAGGAATTATTTAGTTTTTTTATAAAACTTTCTTTTACTATAAGTTTTTTTTCTTTTTTTTATTTCTATTATTTTTTTATCTTTGGTTAAATCATCTAAATTTTTAAGTTTTTCAAAATATTCTATTAGTTCAATTGTTTTTTTTGATTTATTTTTAATATCAATAATATATTCTGGAATAATTAAATTGTTGTCAGAAATTATATCTATTTTCATTTTATTTTTCTTTTCAAAATAATTTAAGTCATCAATAAAGTTTTCTTTTAAAAATGCAGAAATTTTATCACACACTCTTAACTCTACAAATTTAGCTTTATTTAAAACGGCTTTTAACTCAACTAATTTTAATATTTTTTGAGCAAACGACTCGTCTGTTAATGAAACTTTCCATTTTACAGCACTTTCTCTTAGTCTTTGTCTTGACATCTCTAATAACCCAAAATTACTGATTCTTCCAATTTGGATCCTTGCTCTATCAGATCTACATTTCTCTTTAAGTCTTCTTTCGACCATTTTTCTATTCCCATAACTCAACATATCAATAAAATCGATTATAATTAGTCCTGATAGGTCTCTAATTTTAATCTGTCGCGCAATTTCCTCTGCTGCTTCTAAATTTGTATCTAATGCAGTACTTTCAACATTTTTTTGTTTAATTGAACTACCTGAGTTGATATCAATCGAAACCAATGCTTCTGTTGGATTTATTACTAAATAACCGCCAGAACTTAATTTTATTTCAGTATCAAATATTTGATTTAGTTTTTGCTCAATACCTTCTTCAAAAAATAGCGGAGTTTTCCCTCTATATTTTTTAATTTTTTTCACTTGGGAGGGCATAAGCATCTTCATAAAATTTTGTGCTTTTTTGTATCCTTCGTTGCCTTCTACAATTATACTTTTAGTATTTTCATCATACATATCTCTTAAAGTTCTGTTTATTATTTCACTTTCTTGATGAATTAATGAAGGTGCGATTGCGTTAATTGCATTATCTTTAATTTGGTTCCAAGATTTGATGAGTGTTTCTAAATCATAATTAATTTCATTTTTAGTTTTATTACTTCCTGCAGTTCGCACTATCAGTCCCATCTCTTTAGGAATTTCAATCTCATTTAAGATGGATCTTATTTTTTTTCTGTCTGCTGGATTGAAAATTTTTCTAGATATGCCACCTCCCTTAGGTGTGTTTGGCATTAAGACAATATATTTTCCTGCGATAGAAATAAAAGTACTAAGCGCAGCCCCTTTTTGACCTCTTTCATCTTTAATAACCTGAACAAGTATGACTTGATTTGGTTTAATTACCTCTTGAATTTTATATCTTTTAAATTTATTTCTACTTTCAATTTTTTTTCCTTTGTCATCTAAGTCTTTTTCTTTTTCATCATTCTCTTTCTTTTTAATTTCTATAGGATCATCAACTTCTAGCTTACCTTCAGCTAAATTTTCCTCTTCTTTTTCTTCAAACTGTTTTGATAATTCCTCTCTTAATTTTTCTTCTTCTTTTTTAATTTTTTCTAGATCACTTTGTGGTATTTGATAGTAGTCTGATTGGATATCATTAAAAGACAGGAAACCATGACGCTCTCTTCCAAAGTCAACAAAGGCTGCTTGTAAGGATGGTTCAATTCTACTTACTTTTCCTAGATAGATATTGTTTTTAATAAGGTTATTTTTTAAACCCTCGTATTCGTAGTCTTCAATTTTATTATTTGATTTAAGAACAACTCTTGTCTCATTTGGATGCGAAGCATCAATATATAAATTTTTTTCCATAATTTTAAGTTTAAGTGTTTCATTTAGTGCTTATTTTTTTATAAATTTTGTTTAATAATAATGCCTTATCTTTAACAAATTCCTATATATAATGAAATCAAAATGACAAAGTTGTTCAAAAAAATTTTTGTTCTATTTTTAAGCATTTCCTTATTAACTATAATTATAGTTTTTAGCATTTTATGGACTTTTTCTAATAAAATCCCAGATTATAAGTTTCTCAAAAATTATAAGCCACCTGTATCAAGCAAAATGTACTCAGGAAATGGAGATTTAGTCGCTGATTTTTCAAAAGAAAAAAGGATTTTTGTTCCCTATAGTGCAATACCACCAAATGTAATAAATGCATTTTTATCAGCTGAGGATAAAAACTTTTTTACTCATCCGGGAGTAGATGCCAAAGGTGTTCTTAGAGCTACATTTAATAACATAAAAAACATAATGACTTCAAAAAGACTTGAAGGAGCCTCAACAATTACTCAACAAGTTGCAAAGAATTTTTTATTAACTAATGAAGTTAGTATAAATCGAAAAATTAAAGAGGCAATTCTAGCCTTTAGAATAGAAAGAGCCTTAAACAAAGAAAGAATACTAGAATTATATCTTAATCAAATTTACTTAGGCAGCGGGGCTTATGGAGTAGCTGCTGCAAGCTTAGAATATTTTGATAAATCAATTAAAGAACTGAATTATGCAGAGGCAGCATTGTTGGCAGCTTTACCAAAAGCCCCAAGCAAATATAATCCATATAATAATGTTGATTTAGCTAAATTTAGAAGAGATTTAGTTTTAAAAAACTTGTATCAAAACGGATTTTTAAGTCTCGAGAAATATAATGAGCATAAAAATCAAAATATAAAATTAAAAAAAAAGGAAAAAATTTATTTAGAAGATGCTCAGTATTACATTGAAGATGTTAGAAAAAATATAATAGATAAACTTACTTATGAGAAAGTTTATAAACAAGGATATAATATCAATACACCAATTAATTTAGATCTTCAAAAAATTGCAACTGAATCTTTAAGAAATGGTCTTATAGCTTATGATCAAAGAAAAGGGTGGCGTGGACCGATTACAAACATAAAATATGATAATAGTTGGTATAGAAATATAGATAAAAAATATGAATTAGAAAATTCTATTGATTGGAAAATAGCAATTGTCAGAGAAATAGGTCAATTTAAAACAAAAATTGAAACTATTGATAAATTAAGTGGTTTAATAAAATATAACGAAATCTCATGGACTAAAAAGGAGTTTAAAGATTTATTTAAAGTTGGTGATTTAATTTATGTTAAGAGAGTTAAAGATAACTTTTATAGTTTAAAACAACTTCCAAAAATAAATGGTGGTATAGTTGTAATGGACCCTTACACAGGACGTGTTCTAGCATTGAGTGGGGGATTTAGTTTTAAATCAAGTGAATTTAATAGAGCCACTCAAGCACTACGACAACCAGGTTCAGCTTTTAAACCATTTGTATACGCGTTGGCATTAGAAAATAAATATACTCCATCATCTCTAGTGCTTGATGCACCTTTAGTTTTAGATCAAGGCGTTGATTTAAAAAAATGGAAACCAGAAAATTACGGTAAAAAGTTTTATGGACTCTCTACACTTAGGGTCGGGCTTGAAAAATCAAGAAACTTAATGACCGTAAGAATTGCTCAAAATTTAGGAGTGGAAAAAGTAGCAAAATTCTCTAAAGAGTTAAAAATATATGATGAACCTGAAGAATTACTTTCAATTTCTCTTGGGTCAGCTGAAACAACTCTTTTAAACTTAACTTCAGCTTATTCTTCATTTGTTAACGGTGGAAAACTAATTAGTCCAATTATTATAGATAGAATTCAAGACAGTGAAGGAAATACAATAATCAATAATGAAAATAGAAAGTGTAAGAATTGTGATAAGATTTCATTTACTGGTAAAAATTATCCTCAAATAGAAGATAATTACGATCAAGTAATGTCTGAACAAACTGCTTATCAAATAACTACAATATTAGAAGGAGTTATTAAAAGAGGAACCGGTAAAAAATTAAAAGATTTACAATTAAACTTGGCTGGGAAAACAGGAACTACAAATGAAAATACTGATGCATGGTTTGTTGGCTTTACGTCAAACTTAGTTATAGGAGTTTATGTTGGAATGGATAATCCAAAACCATTAGGTAAATTTGAAACTGGATCTAAAGCCGCTTTACCCATTTTCAGAGAATTTATTGAAAAATCAGTCAAAAAATCTGATGCAAGGCCTTTTAAAGTTCCTGAGAAAATGACATTAATGGTTGTTGATCCTCTGACTGGAGAAAAAGCTAAATTTAATTCAAAAAATACAATCATTGAGGCTTACAAAAGTAAAAATGTTTTAAATGGAAAAGTATTGTATTCTGATAATAATAGATTAGATACAAACAATATATTAAAGTTTTATTAATGGACGATAAATATTTAGACCTTAAAAAAGAAATCGAAAAAATTAACCAAAGAGTTAAGGAGTATCTTTGAAAAAAATAAGATTTACTCAAAACTGGAACATATAGATAAAAAAATGCTTGGTGCCAATTTTTGGCAAGATAAAGCAGACTCCCAAAAAACAATTAAAGAAAAAAAACTTTTTGAGGATTTGGTCAATTCATATGAAGATTCAATTAATCAACTTAAGGATTATGATGACCTTTATTCTTTAGCTACAGATGAGAATAATCTTAATGTAAAAAAAGAAGTCATGGAAAGTATTAAAGAGTTAAGATCAAAAGTTAAGAAAAATGAAATAAGATGTTTTTTATCAAATGAGGCAGACTCATTTGATTGTTATGTGGAAATTCATGCTGGTGCAGGTGGCACAGAAAGTCAAGATTGGGCCAATATGTTAAGAAGAATGTACATGAAATGGTCGGATGACAAGAATTATAAATGCAATTTAATAAGTGAGCATAAAGGTGAGGAGGCAGGAATAAAATCTTCCACGATAAAAATTGAGGGGAATTATGTGTTTGGGTGGCTTAAAAAAGAGTCTGGAATTCACCGTCTTGTAAGAATATCTCCTTTTGATTCTGGAGCAAGAAGACATACTAGTTTTGCTAGTATTTGGGTTTATCCAGTTGTCGATGAAAATTTGAATATTGAAATATTAGACAAAGATTTAAGAATTGATACTTATCGCTCGAGTGGCGCTGGTGGACAACACGTTAATACTACTGACAGTGCTGTAAGAATAACTCATATTCCATCAAAAATAGTCGTGCAATGTCAAAACGAAAGGTCGCAACATAAAAATAAAGAAACCTGTATGAATATGCTAAGAGCAAGACTTTATGACTTTGAAATGAAAAAAAAAGATGAAGCAAATCAAAATAATGAAGCTTCAAAAGCTGACATAGGATGGGGTCATCAAATTAGATCATACGTACTTCAACCCTACAGATTAGTTAAAGACAATAGAACAAACTTTGAAAGCACAAGCCCAGATAAAGTTTTAGATGGCGACATTGATGCTTTTTTAGAGAAATCTTTGTATCAAATTAAATGAAAAAAATAATTTTTAGATTTTTAATATTCACATTATTACTAATCTTTGGTTTCATTACTTATTTGAGCACCATTGGTGTAGAAACAAATGCTTTTAACAGTCAAATATCTAAAGAGGTTAAAAAAATTGATAATCAATTAGAGCTAGATTTAGATAAAATAAGCATCATTTTAGATCCTTTTAAATTTAACTTAGTATTAAAAACTGTTGGGGCAAATTTAAAGAATAGAAATAAATTAATTAAACTAGAGAGTATAAAGTCTAATATTGACATTAAAACATTCATAAATAAAAAATTTTCGTTATCTGAATTAGATATAACTACTAGGACAATCGAAATTAAAAATTTAATTTCATTTATAAGATCAATTAAGGATAGCCCTCAAATTTATATATTAGAAAAATTTGTGAAAAAAGGATATTTGATAGCAGACATAAATCTTAAATTTGACCAAAAGGGTAATATTAAAGATGATTTTATTATAAAAGGATTTGTAAAAGATGGTGAGGTTAAACCTTTAAAAAAAATAAATTTATCAAAAATAAATCTTATTTTTAATCTTCAAAATAATAAATTTGAATTTAAAGATATAAATTTATCATATGATAATAATGTGTTGACCTTTCCAAAATTAAATATCAAAAAACAAAAAAATAAATTTTTGGTTTCAGGCAAAAATAATAGTAAAAATTTAGTTTTAGATAATAAAAAGATTAATCAATTATTAAATGTCGATTTTTCTAATCTAAAGATTAACTCAGCTGAGTTTGATTTATCAAATACTTTTTCATTCAAAATTGATAATAAATACAAGATAGATGATTTTAAGATAGATTCTTTAATTAATCTAAAAAATTCCAAAGTTGTAAGTTCAAAAAATTTAAAAGAGTTTTTTCCAGAATTAAACGAGATAATTGAGTTGTCAGATCACCAAATACAAATTGAATATAAAGAAAATTTCCTAAGTATAATCGGTAATGGAAATATTCTAATCCAAAAAGAAAAAGATAATATTAAGTATAATTTTTTTAAATCAAAAAAAAACTTAAAATTTGATACTTCATTAGAAATCAAAAAAAACCTTTTTCACTTGAATTTTCTAAATTATAAAAAAGATCAAGATGAAAAATTAAAAATAATTATTCTTGGAGTTAAAAATCTTTTATCAAATGAAATTAATTTTAAGAATATATCGATAAAAGAAAAAAATAATAAATTTGAAATTCAAAACTTATTATTATCGAAGAAATATAAAATTAAATCTTTTAGCGAGGTAGATTTAAATTATTTTGATAATGACTTATTAAAAAATGAGTTATCAATTAAAAAAAGAGATAAAAATTATTCTTTAGAGTCTAAGAGTTTTAATGCCACTAAAATTATAGATGATTTATTGAAAGATAATAAAAATCCAGAGAGCAAAAAAATTTTTTCTAAAAATTTTAAACTAAATATCAAGATAGAAGAAGCATTCCTTGATAAAGATCATCTTATAGAAAATTTAGGTGGATATTTAACATTCAAAAATAGTGAAGTAATTGATGCTAATTTAGTGGGAGATTTTTCCGATAATCAGAGGATTAATTTTACTATTAAATCTACTTCAAATGAGAAAATTACAAATCTTTATTCTGATTTAGCTAAGCCTTTTATTAACAGATACAAATTTATAAAAGGTTTTGAGCAAGGCAATTTAGATTTTTATTCTATTAAACAAAATAATGTTTCTAATTCAAAATTAATAATAGATAATTTTAAGGTGCAGGAGGTACCAGCTTTAGCAAAATTATTAACATTAGCATCTCTTCAAGGTATTGCTGACTTGTTAACTGGTGAGGGAATAAGATTTACAGATTTTGAGATGAAATTCTCAAATAAGAATGATCTAATGGAGATAGAGGAACTATATGCTATTGGTCCTGCTATTTCTTTATTAGTGGAAGGATACATTGAAAGTGATGACTTGGTTAGTCTTAGAGGAACTATGGTGCCAGCAACAACAATTAATAGAACTATATCCTCAATTCCTGTCCTAGGAGATATTTTAGTAGGAAAAAAAGTTGGAGAGGGTGTTTTTGGTGTGAGTTTTAAGATTAAAGGTCCACCAAATAAATTAAAAACAACCGTAAATCCTGTTAAAACCCTTACACCAAGGTTCATCACAAGAACTCTTGAAAAAATAAAAAAAAATTAATCTATTTCAACTTTGATATGTCTTTTTTTACCCAAGGAAAGTTTAATTGTATTATCTTCAAATAATTTCTCACTAATTATTAGTTTTTCATCATTGATAATTTTATTATTAATTCTAACACCACCACCTTTAATCAATCTTCTTATCTCACTTTTAGATTTTTCTAACTTGGAAAGAGTTATTAAATCAACAATACTTAACTTGTCATTCAATTGATTTTTTTTAATTGAAACAGAAGGTAATGCAGAACCTATTGAATTTTCTGTAAAAGTTTTTTTTGCAGTTTCTTCACTTTTTTTTGCTTCTTGTTCACCATGAAGCATAGAAGTGGCTTGATTTGCTAAAACAATTTTTTGTTCATTAATATTTTTTTCTTTAATTTTCTTTATTTCATCAATACTTAAATCTGTGAAAAAGTTCATGAATTTCGATACATCTCTATCATCTATATTTCTCCAAAATTGCCAATAATCGTATGGTGACAAAAATTTTTCATCCAACCATATTGCTCCATTTTCAGTTTTTCCCATTTTAGCACCTGTCGCTAACGTGATTAAAGGAGTAGTTAATCCATATGTTTGTTGATTAGAATGTCTTTTAATTAAATCTACACCATTAACTATATTACCCCATTGATCAGATCCACCGATTTGCAATTCACAATTTTCTTTTTTATTAAGTTCTAAAAAATCGTAAGCTTGTAAAATCATATAATTAAATTCCATGTAACTCAGAGATTGTTCTCTATCCAACCTTGTTTTTACACTTTCAAATGTTAACATTTTATTAATTGTAAAATGTTTTCCAATATCTCTCAAAAAAGAAATATAGTTTAAATCTTTGAGCCATTCATAATTATTAACAAATATTGGTTTTACATTTTTATTACTTGTATCTAAAAATTTTTTTAAAATTCTTTCAATATTTTTAGAATTTTTTTCAATTTCATCTTCACTTAAAATTTTTCGTGTTTTATCTTTACCAGATGGGTCTCCAATTCTTGTGGTTCCTCCACCTAACAATACAATTGGTTGGTGTCCATGTTTTTGAAGCATTCGTAAACACATAATTTGTAGGAGACTGCCAACATGTAAACTTTCAGCTGTACAATCAAAACCAATGTAGGCTTTAATCTTTTTTTTATCCAATAAAGAAGATAACTCATTTTCATCAGTACATTGATAAAAGTAGCCTCTGTCTTTAAATTCTTTTAAAAATTTATTCATAAGCGTATAATTCTACAATATACAAATTTTGTTAAAAAAAAATAATAATGAAAAAAAAGATATTCACCTCGATAGGTTTGATGAGCGGTACATCAATGGATGGAGTGGATTTGTCTGTTATAAAATCTGATGGTAATGATCAATTTTCCAGTATTTATGATACTTATAAAGAGTTTGATGATGGACTTTACAAGCAATTAATTAGTTTAAGAGATAAAATTAGCAATTTTACAGACTTAAAAACTCATTCTAAAGAGATCAATGATGTAGAAAAAAAATTTACATTATTCAACAGTCACTTAATAAATGAAGTGATGGGACAAATTAATGAAGATATTGATTTAATAGGTTTTCATGGCCAAACAGTGTTCCATAATCCAAAAATTCAAATTTCAAAACAGTTAGGAGATGGAAGACTTTTATCTAGTTTATTTAAAAAAATTGTAATCAATAATTTTAGACAAAATGATTTAAATCATGGAGGCCAAGGTGCTCCACTTACACCAATATTTCATTGTTTGATTTCAAAAATTATCCAAAAAAAATTTAAAATTAAATTACCAATAAACATAATTAATATCGGAGGAATTACAAATATCACTCAAATCAAAAAAGATATAAATAATTCAATAACCTTTTTTGCTTATGATGTGGGCCCAGGAAACTGTTTGATAGATGATTGGGTAAGAAATAATAAAGATTTAAAATTTGATAAAGATGGAAATTATGCAAATATTGGAAAAGTTGATGATTTAATTTTAAATCAAGCAATAGATAATTTTGAGTTTAAATCTTATGAAACATCATTGGATGTAAAAGATTTCGATACATCATTTGTAAAAGGTTTATCATTTGAGGATGGATGTACGACTTTAACAAAATTTACTGCATATCTAATTGCTGATGGTTTGAGAAAAATTAATAAAAATAATAATGTAAACCCTAATCAATATATATTTTGTGGAGGTGGAAGAAAAAATAAATCTTTGATGCAATCGATTGAAAATTATTTAGTAAACAAGAATATAATTATAAAAGATATCGACGATTATAATTTTGATGGGAATTTTATCGAGTCCCAAGCCTTTGCATATCTGGCTATAAGGTCATATTTAAAATTACCTATTTCATTTCCAAGCACTACAAGATGTAAAAAAGCTATTTCTGGTGGAGATGTTTTGAAAAATTTTTAATAAAGTGCAGTTTCTTTTTTAATATATTTATTTAAACATTTATTTAATTCAGACTCATTCTTTGTAAAAAAATGATTTGCCTCAGTTATAGTTTCAAATTCTACTTTAATTCCTTTTTGTGCGCTAAGTTTGTTATCTAAGTCTTTAATAAATTCTATGGGAACTAATTCATCTTTTTTTCCATAAACCATTAAACCAGATGAAGGGCAAGGAGATAAAAAAGAAAAATCGTAAACATTTGGTTGAGGAGAAATCGCGATGAATCTATTTATTTCTGGTCTTCTCATTAATAGTTGCATAGCAATTAAAGAGCCAAAAGAGAATCCCGACACCCAACATTGCGAATTGTCAAAATTTTCTCTTTCTAACCAATCTAGTGCTGCTGCAGCGTCTGCCAGTTCTCCTTGTCCATTGTCAAATTCTCCATCACTTTTACCAACACCTCTAAAGTTTACTCGACAGACAGAAAAATCATTTTCCATAAAAGCATGAAAAGTTTCTACAACAACTTTGTTATTCATCGTCCCTCCATATTGAGGATGAGGCTGTAATACTAAAGCGATAGGTGAAGTACTCTTTTTACTTTTAAAATATTTTGCTTCTAGTCTTCCAGCAGGACCAGGAATAAATATTTCTAAAATTTTATTATCCATAATTGATATTGATAATTATTCTCAAAAAAAAATTACGTTTAACACATGTACGTGACAAAATGTTAGTGTTTTTTTATGTTAGATACTTGACTAATTTAGTCGGGTTTATATATATCCCTGATAATTAAAGGTTTTATGAAACTAACATCTAAAGGCAGATATGCGGTAATGGCTTTAGTTGATCTAGCAAGGTTTGACAGTATAAACCCGGTATCACTAAGAGACATATCGCTAAGACAGGGTATCTCACTTGATTACCTAGAACAAATTTTTTCTAAACTTAGAAAAAAAGAAATTGTTCAGAGTGTAAGGGGAAATCAGGGAGGGTATGTTTTGAACAAAAAAGCTAAAGAAATTAAACTTACGAATATTTTTGATGCAGTTGATGAAAAAGTAAAAACTGTTCAGTGTAAAAAAGAGTCTAAAAAAGGTTGTAATGGCAGATCGACAAAATGTTTAACTCACAATTTATGGGATGAACTTGAAAACCATATCAATGATTTTTTTGAGAAAAAAAGTTTAGAAGATCTTGTTAAAGAAAACACTGAAGGAAGAATTTAGAAATGGATACTAGAGAAAAAGATATAGAAAAGTTAAAAGATTATAAGTACGGTTTTACTACTGATATTGAAAATATAAAAGCTCCAAAAGGCTTGAGCGAAGATGTGATCAAGTTCATTTCTAACATCAAAAAAGAACCGCAATGGATGTTAGACTTTAGATTAAAAGCTTATGAGCGATTAAAATCTTTAAAAGAACCAAATTGGCAAAAGCCAAAGTATCCTAAAATTGATTATCAAGATTTATACTATTATTCAGCACCAAAAAGTATGAAGGATAAGCCAAAAAGTTTAGACGATCTTGACCCTAAACTTTTAGAAACATATAAAAAACTTGGAATTCCTTTACAAGAGCAAGCAAGATTAAATGGAATTGCAGTGGATGCTGTATTTGATTCCGTTTCAGTTGCAACTACTTTTAAAGGTGAATTAACAAAGCATGGAATAATTTTTTGTTCAATGTCAGAGGCAATTCAAAAACATCCTGATCTTGTTAAAAAATATTTAGGTACTGTAATACCAGTTACCGACCATTTCTTTGCCACATTAAACTCCGCTGTATTTACAGATGGATCATTTGTTTATATTCCTAAAGGTGTTAAGTGCCCTATGGAACTATCGACCTATTTCAGAATAAATGCGTCTCAAACAGGACAATTTGAAAGAACATTGATTATTGCTGATGAAGGTAGTTATGTGAGTTACCTTGAGGGATGTACTGCTCCAATGAGAGATGAAAATCAATTACATGCCGCGAATGTAGAATTAATTGCTTTAGATGATGCAGAAATAAAATATTCAACTGTACAAAATTGGTATCCAGGTGATGAAAATGGTAAAGGAGGAATTTATAATTTTGTAACTAAAAGAGGGTTATGTAAGGGAAAAAATTCTAAGATTTCTTGGACGCAAGTTGAAACAGGTTCAGCTATAACTTGGAAATATCCAAGCTGTATATTAAAAGGTGATAATTCAATTGGAGAATTTTACTCTATAGCAATTACAAACAATCATCAAAAAGCAGATACTGGAACTAAGATGATTCATTTAGGAAAAAATACTAAAAGTAAAATTATTTCCAAAGGTATAAGCGCTGGATTTTCTGATATGACTTACAGAGGTTTAGTAGATATTAATTCAAAAGCTAAAAATTCCAGTAACTATACACAATGTGACTCATTGCTTATGGGAAATAAGTGTGGCGCACATACAGTGCCGTATATTAAAAATAAGAATTTTGACTCCAATATTGCCCATGAAGCAACGACATCAAAAATAAGTGAGGAACAATTACATTATTGTCAACAAAGAGGACTGAATCCTGAGGAAGCTGTAGGATTAATTGTAAATGGTTTTTGTAAGGAAGTATTACAACAATTACCAATGGAGTTTGCAGTCGAAGCTCAGAAACTTGTAGGTATTAGTTTAGAGGGGAGTGTTGGCTAATGCTTAAAATCAATAATTTAAATGCTAACGTTGAAAATAAGACAATATTAAAGGGTTTTTCCTTAGACATAAATCCTGGTGAAGTTCATGCAATTATGGGTCCAAACGGGTCGGGAAAAAGCACATTATCAAACATTTTATCAGGTAAAAAAGGGTACGAGGTGTCTGGTGAGATCTTATTCGAAAATAAAAATTTATTTGAACTTGAGACAGAAGAAAGAGCACATAAAGGGATATTTTTAGCTTTTCAATATCCATTAGAAATTCCAGGAGTAAATACAAATATATTTTTAAAAACATCATTAAACGCAATTAGAAAAGCACGTGGGGAAAAAGAATTAGATGCAATTGAATTTTTAAAGCTTGTTAAACAAAAAGCTAAAGAATTAAAATTTGATGAAGAAAAACTAAATAGACAATTAAATGTTGGTTTTTCTGGAGGGGAAAAAAAGAAAAACGAAATTCTACAAATGTCCATGTTAGCCCCGAAATTATCTATTTTAGATGAAACTGACTCTGGTTTAGATATTGATGCTTTGAAAATAGTAGCCGATGGAGTTAATACTTTAAGAAATAAAAATAATTCATTTTTAATAATAACTCACTATCAAAGATTATTAGATTATATAAAACCTGACTTTGTTCATGTTTTAATGAATGGAAAAATAATAAGATCTGGTGGACCAGAATTAGCAATAGAGTTAGAAAAAAAAGGTTATGAAAGTTTTAATTAAATGAATGAACAATTACAATTAGATTTTGATAAAATAATAAAGACTTTAAAAATTTCGGAAAAGGAAATCCAATTAAAAAAAAGTTTTTTAAAGAAATTTATTGAAAACGGCTTTCCAAATAGAAAACAAGAAGATTGGAAATTTTTAGATATTAGTCAAATTATTAAAAAAAATATTGGTGAATTGACCTTCTTTAACGATTACTCATTACCAAATAAAATTGATCCATCTATTTTTGTTAATGGTTTAGAGCACAATAAAATTATTTTTATTAATGGTAGAATTGAAAAAATTGATTTTAATTATGAAGATCAAAGTCAAATTGAAATAAACGATGAAATTGGAAAAAATATTAAATTTAATTATGAAAATTCTTTAATTGATTTAAATAATGCTTTCACTAATAAAGTTTATAAAATTTTAATTAAAAAGAATTATTCTTTAAAGAAACCCTTAATAATCTATCATTCAACAAATAATAAGATTAAGTCAAAAAATGTAAATTTAAGTTTAAATTTTGAATTAGAGGAAAATAGTTGCTTAAGACTTATTGACTATTTTAGTGACAATACAGACAAAAATTTTGTAAATATTTTGTATAATTTTAATTTAAAAAAATACTCAATTCTTAAAAATTATAAACTTGATAAGTTTAGAAATAACAATTTAAAGTACTCATTTAATAATATTGAGCAAGACGATAATAGTATTTCAGAAACATTTATATTGTCTGCTGGTTCAGACTATTTTAAAAATGAAGTTAATTGCAATTTAAATGGTGAGTATTCATCTGCTTTTATTAATGGGGTTTTTTCATTAAAAGAAAATCAACAGCATGAAATTAGATCTACAATAAATCATTTGGTTGAGAACACCAAAAGTTATCAACTTATTAAAAGCGTACTTGGAAAAAATTCAAAATCTGCGTATCAAGGAAGAATTTTTGTAGACTCTAAAGCTCAAAAAACAGATGGTTATCAGTTAAGTAAAGCAATATTATTAGATGAAACCTCTGAGTTTAATGCAAAGCCAGAATTAGAAATTTATGCTGATGATGTAAAATGCTCCCACGGATCAGCGTCAGGAAGTTTAAATGAAAACTCAATCTTTTATTTAATGTCTCGAGGTTTAAACTATCAACAATCTAAAGAACTTTTAATAAATGGATTTTTACTCGATGTTGTTGAAAAAATAACAGATTCAGAAATTAGAAATTTAGTTAAAAATATTATTGGATTAAAAGAATGAATATAAATAACATTAAAAAAGAATTTCCAATTTTTGATGAAAAAATCCAAAATAATGATTTGGTTTATTTGGATAGTGCTAATTCATCTCAAAAACCCAAGGTAGTTCTAGATAGAATTAATGATTTTTACTCTAAACAATTTTCAAATGTAGGTAGAAGTATTCATTATTTGGCAGTTGCAGCCACTAATTTGTATGAAAATACAAGGACTTCAGTTCAAAAGTACATAAATGCCAAAGATAAAAATGAAATTGTATTTACCAAAGGTGCTACAGAGGCTCTTAATTTAGTTGCAAATACTCTTGGCCAGGCAATTTTAGAGCCAAATGATGAAATTTTAATTACAGAATTAGAGCATCATTCAAATTATGTTCCATGGCATTTTTTAAGAAAATCTAAAAATATTAAAATAAAGTTTGCAGAAGTAAATGAAGATGGAGACATACCGATTGAAAATATTGAGAAAGAAATTACAGATAAAACAAAAGTAATAGCTATAACTCATTTATCAAATGTTACTGGTGCAGTTTTACCAATTAAAGAGATAACTCAATTAGCTCATTCAAAGGGTATTGTTGTAGTAGTAGATGGATGTCAAGGAGGACCACATCTAAAATTAGATATGCAAGACTTGGATTGTGATTTTTATGCAATTTCATGTCATAAAATGTACGGGCCAACTGGACTTGGAGTTTTGTATGGAAAAAAGAAATGGTTAGAGCAGCTTCCGCCATATCAAGGGGGCGGGGGAATGATAAATGAAGTAAAGAAAGATAGAATTTCTTATGGCGAACTTCCAAATAAGTATGAGGCCGGAACAATGGCCACGGCACAAGTAATTGCATTTGATCAATCAATAAAATTTTTAGAAAGTATTGGAATTGAAAATATAGTTAAGCATGAAAAAGAACTTATAGAATATGGTCAAGAAATTTTAAAAAAGAATAATTCTGTGAAACTAATTGGAAACCCGAAAGAAAGAGGAGGAGTATTATCTTTTACTGTTGAAGGAGTTCATCCACATGATATTGCAACTATTTTAGATGAAACTGGAGTTGCTATAAGAGCTGGGCATCATTGTTGTCAAATACTTCATGACAAGCTAGGAATACCTGCAAGTGCGAGGGCATCTTTAGGTGTTTATAATACTAAAGATGATCTAGATAAATTAAATGATGGAATAAATAATTGTAAAAAAATTTTTGATTTAAAATGAACTTAAAAGAATTATATCAAGAAATAATCTTAGAGCATGGAAAGAATCCAAGAAATTTGGGAAAAACAGAAAATTTTAATAAGGATGCTAAAGGAAACAATCCATTATGTGGGGATAATGTACATGTGTATTTAAAATTAAACGATCAGAGAAAAGTAGAAGATATTTCTTTTGAAGGAAGTGGATGTGCGATATCAATGGCATCAGCTTCAATCATGACTGATTTGATAAAAGGAAAGAGTGACAATGAAGCAAAAGAAATAATCGAGGATTTTTTAGGAATGATAAAAGAAAATCCTAAACTTAAGAATAATATTTTAAAAGAAGATGACAAAACAAAATTAATGTGTCTGTCTGGAGTTAAACAGTATCCAATGAGAGTTAAATGTGCTACTTTATCTTGGCACACTTTAGTATCTGCGATGGAAAATGATGGAAAAGAAATAACTACTGAAAATTAAACATGGATATAAAAGATAAAATAATTGATGAAATTAGAAAAATCTATGACCCTGAGATCCCAGTTAATATTTATGAACTTGGTTTGATTTACAATATTGAAGTTACTGGTAAAAAAGCTAAAATTAAAATGACATTAACTACACCGAATTGTCCAGTTGCAGAAAGTTTACCTAAAGAGGTAAAAGAAAGCGCGATGCAAGTTGAGGAAATTGATGAGGTTGATCTTGAATTAGTTTGGGATCCTCCCTGGAATAAAGATATGATGTCCGATGCTGCAAAATTAGAGTTAAATTTATAATGAATCCTATAATAAAATTAAGTGACAATGCAGCTTCAAGAATAAAAGAAATAATGTCTAACGCTGAGACAAAAGCAATTGGTGTTAGAGTTTCAGTTAAATCTGGAGGTTGTGCAGGAATGTCATATGTTATGGAATATTCTAAAGAAGTTAACCCTAACGATGAGGTAATTGAGGATAAGGGTGTAAAAGTTTATATTGATTCTGCAGCCGTTATGTATCTTTTAGGTACAGAAATGGATTACAAAAAAGAGGATTTTTCCTCATCTTTTGTCTTTAATAATCCTAATGAAACTGAGCGTTGTGGCTGTGGAGAGTCATTTAAAGTATAGTCCTATTTTGGACATATCAGGGTTGCATCAAACGCATAGATAAGATAATATCTATTCATGAACATTTTTGAATTTAGAAATTTGCTCAAGAGTGAAGATAAAAAGGAGAAAAGAAAAAGTTTTCTAAGATCTCTAATTAAATCTGTTGATACTGGAGCAAACGGAACACAAGATTACATTGTTAAAAAAGGTTCTGGCAAAAATAAAATTGCCACTACTAGACAATAAAATTTAACAACTGTAATACATCTCAAACTCTATCGGATGAGGTGTGTGTTCAAAGTTATGAATTTCTTCAAATTTTAATGCTATGTAAGCATCTATTTGATCATCAGTAAAAACATTGCCTTGTTTCAAGAAATCTCTATCTTTATCAAGACTTTCCATTGCTTCTCTTAATGAACCACAAACAGTAGGAATTTTTTTAACTTCCTCTTCAGATAAAGCGTAAAGATCTTTATCAAATGATTTACCTGGATCTATTTTATTTTTTATTCCATCTAAACCAGCCATTAACATCGAAGCAAAAGTTAAATATGGATTACCTGCAGCATCACCAAATCTAATTTCACATCTAGCAGCTTTTTTACTTAATGTAATTGGAATTCTGCATGATGCTGATCTATTTCTAGCTGAGTAAGCTAATAAAACTGGAGCTTCAAATCCAGGAATTAGCCTTTTATAACTGTTCGTTGTAGCATTTGAAAAAGCGTTTATCGCTTTAGCATGTTTTAAAATTCCACCTATGTAATATAAAGCTGTATCGGATAAACCTGCATACTTATCACCAGAGAATAATGCAGTATCACCTTTCCAAATTGATTGGTGGACGTGCATCCCCGAACCATTGTCACCTTTAACAGGCTTAGGCATAAAAGTTGCTGTTTTACCAAATGAGTGAGAAACCATATGAACTGCGTATTTATAAAGTTGTAAATTATCTGCTTGATCTACAAGAGTACCAAAATACATTCCAAGTTCATGTTGACTTGGAGCAACTTCATGGTGATGCTTTTCAACTTTTATCCCCATCTCTTTCATTGCTTTCAAATACTCACTTCTCATATCTTGCTCACTATCAACTGGGGGAACAGGGAAATAACCACCTTTAACTCCAGGTCTGTGACCCATGTTACCATTTTCATATTCTCTTCCAGAATTATAAGGACCTTCTTTGCTATCTATTTTAAATCCAGTCTCATTCATATCATTTTTAAATCTCACATCATCAAATACGAAAAACTCTGCCTCTGGTCCAAAATATGCTTTATCACCAATACCTGAACTTTGTAAGTATGCCTCAGCTTTTTTTGCTGTGCTTCTAGGATCTCTTTCATAAGGATCTTTTTTTATTGCATCTAGAACATCACAAAAAAGATTTAAAGTATTATGAGATGTAAATGGATCTACAATTGCTCTTGATGTATCTGGTTTAAGTATCATATCAGACTCGTTAATAGCCTTCCAACCAGCAATTGAAGAACCATCAAAAAATATTCCTTCATTCAACATTTCATCATCAACCATTTTTGCATCCATGGTTACATGCTGAAGTTTTCCCCTTGGATCGGTAAATCTTAAATCTACGTATTCAATATCCTTGTCTTTTAAAGTTTTTAATACATCACTAGAACTCATAAACTCTCCTTTATAATACTGGGCGTTGTAATATCAAAAAAAGACTGATAAATAATGCTCTTTAAATTAATATCACCTATGCATTTTTTACATAAGTCTAGTATGTAATGCCTAAATTAACTAACAATTAAAAGTTGAATAATGACTTTATTAGAGAAAGAGCCTGTTAAAAGAGTTGAAAAAATTCTTCGAGAATTCGATGGTGCTCAAAAAATTATTGTTTTAGATACTTCTGCAAGAACTGCTCTTGAGGCAGCCTCATCTTTAGGTTGTGAGGTAGGGGCAATTATTAAAAGTTTACTTTTTAAAACTGGTAGTAATTTCACTTTATGCCTAGTTGCGGGCGATAAAAGGGCATCATTAAATAAAATAAAAAAAACACTTAAAATAAAAGATGTATCTATGGCATCCGCTGAGGATGTGAAAAATATTACAGGTTATACTATCGGAGGAGTTTCACCTATTGGTCATTTAAAAAAGATCAATATTCTTATAGACAAGTCATTAAACAGATTTAATGCACTATTTGCTGCAGCAGGTCACCCAAATTGTGTATTTGAGATTGATTTCAACAATTTACAAAAAATTACAAAAGGATATACCGAGGAAATTACTGAATGAGACAGCCTAAAATTATAGATTATCTTTTATTAGTTTTGCTTGCATTAATTTGGGCTTCTGCATTTTTTAATATCAAGATCGCAACATATTCATTTGGACCAGTTACGATTGCATTTTTAAGAGTTTTTTTTGGCGCAATACCAGTTTTATTACTTTGTTATTACAAAGATATAAAAATTGAAGCGTTTTCAAAGGATTGGCATTGGTTTGCTTTAATAGGGTTCATAAACTTAGTTGCACCCTTTTTTTTAATAGCTTATGGAGTTAAATCAGTCCAAAGTAATTTAGCTGCAATTTTAATGTCCACTACACCGTTAAGTTCAACTGTGCTTGGACATTTTTATACAACAAATGAAAAATTTAATTTTATAAAAACATTTGGAATTTTGATAGGATTTTCAGGAATACTTTATTTATTTTCTGATAATTTATTAATTGATGAAAATAATTTTTTATCTGCTTTATTAATACTTTTAGGTTCAACTTGTTACGTAGTTGGTGGTGTACTTACTTTAAAGATTAGTAAGAAAAAAAATGAAAATGTAACTGGTTCAATATTGATATGGGCTGTGATTATTTTAATACCTTTTGTTGGTTTTATAGAACAACCCTGGAATTTAACACCTAGACTAGATTCTACTATTTCTGTAATTTATCTAGGCCTTGTTTCTACAGGCTTAGCCTGGTTATTGAGATTTCGTATATTAGTAAATAATGGTTTGATTTTCCAATCTCAAGTATCATATTTAATTCCAATTTTTGGAACAATTTTAAGTTATATTTTTTTAAAAGAATTAATTACTACTAAAGTATTAATTTCTTTAATAGCTGTTAGCGTTGGAATTTACTTTGTTAGAAAAGCTGATAATAAAAAAATTACTTAAGTTTAGAGAAAGCCTCAATATGTGATGGTTTTATTTCACAACAACCGCCAATAATTGTAGCTCCTGCATTTTTAAATTTTTTAGCGAATTCAAACAGTTTATTAGGTGTTAAATCTTTTCTGACACCAAGAAATTCATTTGGATTACCGGTTTTACTTTTTTTGTAGGCATTATTGTAATTAGGTTTTGGATTAGTTTTAATGAATGCATTTAATTTAAAACCAAAAGGGACTTTTAATTTTTTTATTTCTTCAAGATTAAGTTCAAAATTTTCTGGGGAAACACACGACAACATTATCCCCATTAATTTATTATGATCAATATCAGTAATAATATTTGAAATACTTTCACCACTTGGCAACCTTGTACCTTCAGAAATATGTGCTCCAATTAAATAAGGTTTGTTAAATTCTTTAATACTGTCTATTGCAATTCTAAACTCTCTCACACTACTCAAAACATCAAAATAAAAAAAATCAACGTAAGGATTTAATAACCTTGCTTGACTGTTAAAGTTTTCTCTTACCTCATCTTCTGCTCTATTATCCGCCTCATAAGTTAAATTTTGAGGAGGTAATCCTCCAGCTACAAGAACATTTGGATAATTTTCTTTTGCTTTTTGCGCAATTTCACCTGCTTTTTTGTTCAGATATTCGTACTTATCTAAAACATTGTTATCTTTAAGACGAGATTTTCTAGTCGTAAAAGTTGTGGTTACAATTATTTCTGCCCCAGCTTTTATAAAATCTAAGTGTATATCTAGTAACAATTGATGGTATTTTTCTTGAAGTAAAGCGTTAGCACTCCACAAAGTACCATTAGGTTCCATGCCTCTAGCAAGAAGTTCTTGACCCATGCCACCATCTAAAATTTTGACTTTTTTAAAAAAATTTTGATCCATTATTTTTCCTAATTACAGAAAAAAAAATATTAATCATCTTAATTCTTGCCACAAGATATTGTGTTGTATTCAATTACAGGTAGAAAATAAAAATTATAAGAATTGGACACAGACAGCAATTACTAGTTTAATTAATTATGGCTACTAAAAGAAAGAAAAAAGCTAAGCCAAAGACCAAGAAAAAAAAAATTAAATTGGTCAAATCATCTAGAAAAATAATAAAGACGAAAAGAAAAGTTAGGACAAAAAAGTCTGCGACTAAGAAACGTTCAAAAAAATCTAGAAAAAATAATAAGCTTAAATCAACTAAAAAAACAAGAGGAGTAAAAAAAATGAGTGCAGAGGCTATGAAAGTGTCATCTGTATTAGATACTTCTCATTTGAAAGTAAAATTCCCATTTAAAGCAAAATATGGGAACTACATTAACGGTAAGTTTGTAGAACCAAAATCTGGAAAGTATTTTGATAATACATCCCCGATTTCAAATGAAGTAATCTGTTCGATTGCACGATCAAACGAAAAAGACGTAGACGCTGCATTGGATGCAGCTCACGCGGCTTTCCCAACTTGGGGTAAAACTTCAATTACGGAAAGATCAAACATTCTTCTTAAAATTGCAGATGTCATTGAGAAAAATCTTAATGTATTAGCAACAGCTGAATGTTTAGACAATGGTAAGCCAATAAGAGAATGTATGGCTGCTGATTTACCACTAGTAATAGATCATTGGAGATATTTTGCTGGAGTAATCAGAGCAGAAGAAGGTTCAGTTGCTGAAATCAGTAACAGTGAATATTCTTATCACATTCCTGAACCACTAGGTGTAGTTGGACAAATTATACCTTGGAACTTTCCATTATTAATGGCAACCTGGAAACTTGCTCCAGCTTTAGCAGCAGGAAACTGTGTAGTGTTAAAACCAGCTGAGCAAACACCAGCATCAATCATGTTACTTATGGAACTAATTGGAGACTTATTACCTCCAGGAGTAGTAAACGTTGTAAGTGGTTATGGTTTAGAAGCTGGTAAACCACTAGCATCATCAAAAAGAATCAAAAAGATTGCTTTCACTGGTGAAACAACAACTGGTAGATTGATTATGCAATATGCATCTCAAAACTTAATACCAATTACGTTAGAGTTAGGTGGAAAATCTCCAAACATTTTCTTTGAAGACGTTATGGCAAAAGATGATGACTTCTTTGATAAATGTTTAGAAGGTTTTGCAATGTTTACATTAAACCAGGGTGAAGTTTGTACTTGTCCAAGCAGAGTACTAGTTCAAGAGTCTATCTATGACAAGTTCATGGAAAAAGCTATTGCTAGAACAAAAGCTGTTAAGCAAGACAATCCTTTAAAAATGGAAACAATGATTGGAGCACAAGCATCATTAGAACAAATGGAAAAAATCAAATCTTATCTTGATTTAGGTAAGAAAGAAGGTGCCAAGGTTCTATGTGGTGGAAATGTTGCAAAAATCAATAGTGGTTTAGAAAAAGGAAACTACATCGAACCAACTATTTTTGAGGGTAATAACTCAATGCGTATTTTCCAAGAGGAAATTTTTGGACCAGTTGTATCAGTAACTAAGTTTAAAGATGAGGCAGAAGCATTAGAAATTGCTAATGATACTCTTTATGGTTTAGGCGCTGGTGTTTGGACTAGAAATGGAAATATCGCTTACAGAATGGGTAGAGAAATACAAGCTGGTAGAGTATGGACTAACTGTTATCACGCTTATCCTGCACATGCTGCATTCGGTGGATATAAACAATCTGGTATTGGAAGAGAAACACACAAAATGATGCTTAACCACTACAGACAAGTGAAAAATCTTCACGTGTCTTATAGTGAAAAGAAATTAGGCTTCTTTTAAAGATAATCTTATATATAATGGCCCGTGAGGAATCACGGGCCATATTTTTTATGAAAGTAAAAGCAACAGACTCAGCACTAAAGTTAATTGAAGAGCTTAAAGCTCAACATGGTGAAGAGCTATTATTTCACCAATCTGGTGGATGTTGTGATGGAAGTGCACCAATGTGCTATCCAAGAAATGAATATATGGTTGGCTCAAGCGATGTAAAATTAGGTGAAATTGGTGGACTGCCTTTTTACATGAACGATGACCAATATGAAAAATGGAAACATACTGATTTAACTATAGATGCAGTTAAAGGTATTGGTGGAATGTTTTCTTTAGATAATGGCACTGGAAAAAGATTTTTGACAAAATCTGAGATTTGTTTAGTCGTAGATAACGATAACAAAAAAAATTAATCATTTTTAATATTAGATGTCTGTTTATCTTAGCTCTCAAAAAGTAATTAAAGATTGGATCGATTACAACGATCACATGAATGTTTCATATTATCTATTAATGTTCGATAAATATGGTGCCGATACATTAAATAATATTTTTAAGATGGGAGAAGAGTCAGCAAAAACAACTAAGAAAAGTACAATGATCGTAGAATCTCACATCACTTATAATCAGGAACTTCAACTAAATGACGAAGTAGACATTAATTGTGTTTATTTTGATCATGATAAAAAACGACTTCAATATAAAATGGAAATGATTCACAAAGAAAAAAAGTTTCTTGCATCAACTATTGAAATTTTGGCTTTATACGTAGATCTTAATGAAAGGAAAGTTGCTGAGTTTGAGGAAGAAAAGATAATGATAATGGATGATTTTATAAACAATAATAAATCTAAATTTAATAATGAAAACCTTAAATTTTCATCCAAACTTAAAAAGTGAAAAAAATATTTATAATTTTAACTTTAAGTTTATTAGCTTCAAACAATCTATTTGCTGGTGAGTGGTCTAATCAAATTAAATTTAATAAATGGCTTTCTGAAAACGGATATAATCAATATTTAACTGAGCAAGGATCCAGCAATCTAAATATAAAAATAAAAAATAAAGCATTATCAGGTACAAATATTGCATATCATTCAAACCCAAATAGAGATACCTTGATTTACTATTTATGGAAATACTCATATAGAGATAGAAGTGGACATTTAAAAGAGTTTAAACCGACAAATAGTTCCTACGATTTTAAATTCAACTTAATTGAAGATAAATATGTAAAAAAACAAATAAAAACTAAAGGCATTCTTAGTTATTTATATTACCAAGATGGTCAAGTATTGATTGATGAATTTTCTCCCAAAGAACAATTAGGAGAGTTTTTAAATAATGAAACAAAATTTTATTCAATGTCAATGGGTAAGTCAGTAACTTCTTATTTAGTAGGTCACGCAATATGTGAGGGTTATATTGAGGGAGTTGATGCTAGAGTAAATGACTGGCCTATAATAAAAGATTCTCTTTATCATGATCAAAAATTAATTAATTTTTTAAATATGAATACTGGTGATCAAAAATATATCGACGAGTTTGAAGATGGTACTAGTAAATTAGGTGCATATGAAGATAGAGATATCGCAACAACCATGCGCTCTTACTTTAATGACCAAAATACAAAAAAATCTAAGGAAAGATACAATTACAATGGATTTGTCACTCAGTTAATTTTGAACTATATGAAATTTAAAATTGGTGAAGATTATGACAAATTTTATAGCAAAGTTTTCAACGATAAAATAAAGATCAAAAATAGCATTCGTTATGGCTACACTAGTTTAAATGAAATTTGGGGAAATGGACATCCCAACATAATGGCAACGAGATTTGACTATCTTAGAATAGCAAAAGCTATAATGGATGATTATCAAAACGATACATGTGTTGGAAAATATTTAAAAGAGATTTATAAAAGAAGAATACCAAAAGGAAGCAAAGAAAATGAAGAGCCTGCATTTAATCGTACAAAATCATATGGGGGTCAATTCCATATGGATTATCCAGGTTTAAAAGATAAAGTTATATTTGGCATGGGCGGTTATGGTGGTAATGCAATTTTAATTGATGTAGAAAATTCAAGAATACTGGTTGTTAATTCACTCCATTATAACAACACTAAATATAAATATAATCACAAAAAACTAATATTAGATCTATTTAAAAAAGGTAAATGAAAATTAATATAACTTCCAGTCCGCAGCCGGAAGTTATACTAAAAATTATTGACCGGGTGCTTTATAGCCAATCTTACTTGCTTTTGTCGTAGCTTTTGTAAAATCAATCGCTTCAAGCATTGTTAGATTTTTTACAGCGCCAGATGCTTCAACAACTAATTTTATCGCTGCAAAGTCATCAAAACTTGGAACATCACTAACAACTACAAAATCATAAGAACCTCTAACAATATCCATGCTATGCATTGAACCACCCATAGCTTTTGTTAATTGTTCTACTACGGCTTTTCTATCACTTGTTGGATCTTTCAAAAAACCCTGAAAAGCTTTTTCAGTGTAGTTACCCATTATGTATGCTTTCATTTAAACTCCTTTTTTATAATCATAGAGTATCATCGATCCCGCAATATTTAATGTGTAAAAATTACATAGTAGACACAACCTATAGTAATGTTAGATTAAAATTATGTACGAAAAATTTGGCCAATTCATTGATGGAAAATGGTGTCCATCATCTGACAAATCAACATATGAAGTTATTAATCCTGCAAATGAGGAAGTTATAGGCCACGCATCTAAAGCTACACCAGAAGATGTTGACCGGGCATTAAAATCTGCAGAAAAAGGATTAGAAGTTTGGAAAAAAACACCACCTTGGCAAAGATCTTACATCATTAGACGTATTGCAGATAAAATGAGAGAGAAACAAGATATTTTAGCAAAATGGATGACACTAGAAGTTGGCAAACCTTTAGCAGAAGCTAAAGGTGAAATTAATGGAGCTGCAGATATTTTTGAATGGAATGCAGAGGAAACAAAAAGAATTTATGGACAAACTGTTGAAAGTAGATTTGAAGATACAAGGGTTCATGTTTACTACCAACCAGTAGGTGTTGTAGCAGCTTTATCTCCATGGAACTTTCCTGCAGTATTGTCAGCAAGAAAAATTTCTACAGCTTTAGCAGCGGGTTGCTCAGTTATAATTAAACCAGATGTTATCACCCCTGGTGTAGTAATGGCGATGGTTGACATTTGCCGAGAGTGCGGAGTTCCTGCAGGAGTAGTAAATCTTTTATCAGGAGATCCTCCAAGTATAGCACAACAATTAATCGCATCAGATATTGTGAAAAAGATTTCCATCACTGGTTCATCGAGAGTTGGAAAGTTAATTTTGAAACAAGCTGCAGATAAAGTTCAAAGAGTAACGATGGAGCTTTCAGGTCATTCACCCTTTATTGTATTTGATGATGCTGATATTAAAAAAGCAGCTGATATGGCAATTGCTGCTAAATTTAGAAACAATGGTCAAGTTTGCATATCTCCAAACAGATTTTATATTCACGAGAAGAAAAAAGATGAATTTGTAAATTTATTTATTGAGAAAACTAAGAAACTGAAAATAGGTGATGGTATGGATCCTGCAACTCAATTAGGTCCATTAACTACAAAAAAGCGACTTAATGAAATAGAAGAATTAGTCGAAAAAACTAAACAAGAAGGTGCAAAAGTTTTACTTGGTGGAAAAAGACCATCAGGATTTAATAAAGGTTTTTATTATGAACCTACAATATTTGATGATGTAAAAGATGATTTTACAATAATGAAACAAGAACCTTTTGGACCATTGGTTCCAATGTTATCTTTTAAATCTTTCGATGAGGTAATTGAGAGAGCTAACAATCATGAGCTTGGTTTAAGTAGTTATGTATGTACTAACTCAATGGAGATAGCACATTTAGCATCAGATCAATTAGAGACGGGCACAGTAGCAATTAATACGCCATTAGTCGCTATTGCAGAAGCTCCTTTTGGGGGAATTAAACAAAGTGGCTATGGACGTGAAGGTGGTTCAATGGCAATAAAAGATTATCTTAATATTAAATATACTCATCTTGGTATTAAAGGTTAATTGATGAAACTTTTAAGGGTTGGTGAGCATGGTAAGGAAATACCTTCAATTATTGATAATCAAAATAATTTTCGAAATTTATCAAATATTTTAAAAGATTTTACACCAGAGAATTTGAATTTTGAAAATTTAGATAAAATAAAAAAGCTAGATTTAAATTCTCTTCCATTAATCGAAGATAACAAAAGAATTGGACCTTGTGTAATTAAACCAGCAAATTTTATTGCAATAGGTTTAAATTACAAGGCTCATGCCGAGGAAACAAATTCTAATACACCAAAAGAGCCAATTGTTTTTAACAAATCACCAAACTGTATTGTTGGACCAAACGACAATATTGTAATACCAAAAAATTCAAATTCTTTAGACCACGAAGTTGAAATTGCAATGGTGATTGGAAGTAAAGCCAAATATGTTAAAGAAGATGAAGCTCAAAATCATGTACTAGGCTATTGTATTTGCAATGATATAAGTGAAAGAGAATGGCAAAAAGATAGAGGTGGTCAATGGGTAAAAGGAAAATCTGGAGATACCTTTGGGCCATTGGGTCCTTATTTAGTAACAAAAGATGAAATAAGCGATCTATTTAATTTAAATTTATCATTAGATCTTAATGGAAAAAGAAGACAAACCGGTAATACCAGTTTGATGATATTCAATTTTAATTTCTTAATTTCTTATATCAGTCAATTTATAACTTTAATGCCAGGCGATGTTATTACAACTGGTACACCTGCAGGAGTAGGAATGGGTATGACACCACCAGATTATTTAAAAGATGGTGATGAAATGGTTTTAAGAATAGATAATCTCGGTGAACAAAAACTGAAAGTTGTTAAGGAGAAATAATGATTGAATTAATTATTGCCTTTGGTGCCGGATTGATAAGTTTTTTATCACCATGTGTTTTACCACTCATACCTGGTTATATTTCATATATTTCTGGCAGTTCTTTAAATGAACTTATTGATAAAAAAAATATCAATCTATTTCCAATCATTTTATTTACAGTTGGTTTTTCTATAGTTTTTATAATTTTTGGTGCAGCTTCAACATTTCTAGGGCAAATTTTTTTAGAGAATTCATCCGAATTAAGAATAGCCGCAGGATTAATAATTATTATCTTATCTCTTCATTTAATTGGAATAATAAATTTGAAATTTTTAAATTATGAAAAAAGAATTCAAACAAATATTAATAAAAGTATTTTTAGTCCAATATTAATAGGAATGGCTTTTGCATTTGGTTGGACACCTTGTATAGGACCTATTTTAGGATCTATTTTAGTATTAGCAGCAACAGAGGAAAGTTTAAGCCAAGGCGTATTATTATTATCTTTTTACTCTATTGGATTAGCAATCCCATTTATTTTGTCAGGTTATTTAATACAAAGATTCCTTATTTTTTCTAAAAACTTCAGAAAAAATATTAATTTAGTATCAAAAATAGGAGGAGTAATTCTCTTAATAACTGGTATTTTGATATTAACTAATCAACTACAAGCTTTGGGATATTATTTATTAAATATTTTTCCATTCTTACAAAATTTTGGTTAAATTAGATTATGAAAATTTATCAAATAGACTCTAGTGCTAGAAAAGATGGTTCAACATCAAGAGCTTTGGCAAAAAAACTTTTGGATAAGATAAAAAAAACTGGGGATGAAGTTATTTATAGAGATCTAAATGATGAGATGGTCTTTGTATCCAATTTAACAGAGTCTGGAATGAAAATTGATCCAAAGGATCAAACAGAGACACACAAAAAAATGTTTCAACTATCAGATACACTTGTAAAAGAATTGAAGGAAAGTGATGTTATAATCATATCAGCTCCAATTTATAATTATGGACCTCCAGCAACTTTAAAAGCATGGTCAGATCTTGCTGCAAGAGTAGGTGAAACTTTTAGATTTAAACCTAACGGGAGAAGAGAAGGGTTATTAAAGAATAAAAAAGCTTATTTAGTAATTACTTCAGGTGGAACAAAACTAAATAGCAATGAGGATTTTCTTACCCCATGGTTAAAATTTATTTTAAATTTTTTTGGTATAGAAAAAGTAGAAGTAGTAAGTGCTGACCAAATGTCTCTAGATTATGAAAAATCAATAAGAGATGCTGAGAAACAAATAGAAAATTTATCTTAGTAATTAAATTTTCTTTTCAAATGCTTAAGCCTTCCTTCTGTGCTATCATAATCAATATAACAACCTTGAAGAAAACGATTACCCTCATTTGCATCATAAGTGGTTCTTCCATGTAATAATCTGTAATTATCCATCATTAAAAGGTCACCAGGTAGAAGTTTAAACTCTATTCTGTAACTTTCAGAATTATAGAGTTCTGATATTTTTTTTCTCGCAGAATAAAATAGATCTAATTTTTCTTTATCTATTAATGGGACAAAATCTAATCTCGGACTAAAACGAACTTGTTTGAAATTTCCATTTTCATCTAACTGTATCATCTCTGCCCAATCCTCTAAAATTACGCTTTCATCTATAAATTGAAATCGTATTTTAACTTCAGTTAAAATTTTAAAATATTCTGGAAAATCTTTTTTTAATTTTTCTGAAACAGTATAACCGTCAACTAATGTTGATAAACCACCAGTGACTTCATTTTCAATACAATGAAGTATTTGAATACATGGCACAGGATTTCTATAAGGATTATCTGTATGAGGAGCTAAAGGTAAAGATGTGTAAGCTAAGTCATTTGGATTTGGTTTAGATTTTACATTAAAAAACTCACCGAAGTTTGTACGTCTCACACTCCCTATTGAATTTGCAAAATTTACAATAAAGTTATTTTTTGTGGGTACATTTTTAAAGATTACAAAACCATATTGATAAAAATTAATTAGGGCTTTGTACATTTCATCTGTTTCAAATAAATTTTCTTTAAATTCGAAAGTATTTTTATCTTTAAATGAAGAGTCCCATTTTATTTTATCGATTTGTCTTACTTCGTTGATATTTGAGAATTCTTTAAAAATATCAATTACGGCAATTTTTGTTGATACCCCATCATCAAATTTTATTTGTAAAAAATCACTGGATAAACTTAAATCTTTAATTTTAATATTTTCCTCTAATTGAGTTGGATCAAATAATCTCTGTTGAGTAGACTTATCAACAAAATTTTCTCCGTTTACTCTTTCCCTCAGCCAAAACGGGTGAATTTCTTTTTTTTGGCCGTTACTTTCAAAAAATACCTTGTTATCTTTTAATTCTAATTTCATTTATTTTAAATCATTATTTAAAATTTAACTTTAATCAATAGTAATAAAATAGTATTAGATCGTTGTGCAAATTTTAAAATCATCAGATTATAAACTTTATTCTAAATTTATTGAGAATTTAGCTAATAAATTAACAAGATTTTATTACAATAAATTAAACAAACCTTTTAAAGTATCGAATAAACTCAGAGGCGGTTATGACCCTGTGACAACTGCAGATAAAGCCTTTGAAAGATTTATCAGAAATGAGATTAGAAAAAAGTTTCCAAGTCACCAAATTATAGGTGAAGAATTTGGTCATAAAAAAAGCAAAAGTGATTATTCTTGGGTTATTGACCCTATTGATGGAACCAGATCATTTGTTATAGGAAATCCAACATGGAGTAACTTAATATCTCTTAATTACAAAGGCACTCCAGTCCTGGGTCTTGCAAATTTTCCAGTACTTAGAAAATATTATTTTAATAGCTCTAATAATTTTGCGTATGTTTCAGATAATGGAAAAAAAAAGAAAATTATTGTTAATAGAAAAGCTACTTATTCAAATATGAAATTGTCTGCAGCTTTTCACGGTAGTTTATCATTAGATAAACAAAAAAAAATTCCTCAGATTTTAAAGAGAATGCAATTTCCCTGCTCGGATGCTTTAAGTTATTCACATTTTGCTGAAGGTAAACTTGATGTTGTTATCCAATGTGGAAATAAAATTTGGGATATTCATGCCCTAATTCCAATTATTAAAGCTGCTAAAGGAACTGTTTCAACTTGGAAAAATGATGATGCAATAAAAGCTGGAAATATAATTTGTTCTGCAAATATGAAACTACATAAGAAAATGCTTAAAATTTTAAAACCAGTTTCTAACTAGTTTTACCTAGAGTATTTAACAAAATAACCCCAATAACAATTAAAGTAATTCCAATAATGCCATAAAGATTAGGAATTTGATTGTATTTAAAAACACCAAACAATGTTACAGCGGTGATTGTAAGCCCACCATATGTTGCATAAGTGAATCCAACTGGGATTACATTCATTGCTTTTGATAAACAAAAAATACATGCAACTATTGAAATTACACAGAGAATTGTTGGCTCTATATTAGCAAATCCATCTGTTGATTTTAAAAAACCATTAGCTGTTATCCCAAGTATAATTGCTAGAGCCAAAAAAATATAGCCGGATAAATTTATCATTAGCTCACCCTGTCTTGCCAAGTAGATTTACTATCAATACACCTGAAATAATTAATACTAATCCTATAATTGTAAAAAGGTCTGGCATTTGATTAAATCTATATATTCCAACAATAGAAGTAGCTACAATACACAAACCTGCAAACGATGCATAGGTGATACCAACTGGTATAGTTTTCATAACAATAGAAAGTGTAAACATACATCCAATAATTGTTATTGCTGTGATTAAACTTGGAATCAAAAGTGTAAAACCATTAGCACTTTTAGCAAAACTATTTGCTGTAGTTCCTAGGATGACAGCAAGTATGAGAATAAGAAAAGCTATAATGTTGCTCACAAATTTAAGATATTCTTATTTAGTGATTTTATCTACAATTTTTTTAATTGGTGGGCCTACAAGAAGAGCAGCGATTATTGCGATGGGTAAACTTATTGACCAGGCTTTAAAAAACCTATCAATATACTCTTCATCCATACCAGTATTTATATAAGTAATAATTAATGTCATAAGTAAACTCATGCCAAAACCCATTACAAGTATAAATAAAATATTTGAGTATTTTTTAGGAAACATTTTTTTTTAGCCACTTGATAGCATCTTCCATCCTGTCATCTCCCCAAAAAATTTCATTATCTATGATAAACGATGGACTACCAAAGATTTTCTTATCTCGAGCAAAATTTGTATTAGAATGATATTTTTCCTCAATGTCTTTTGTTTTAGCTTGTGAGATTATTTCGTCTTTATTTAGATTAAGTTCATTGCATATCTCTGAAATTCCAGGGTCTATAGCGGGTTCTTTACCTTCTTGAAACCATTTTTTGTAAGTGAGTCTGATATAATCAATCCCCCAGTCCTTTTCTAAACCAAGAATTGCTAATTGATTAGCCAAATCAAACTCTGACAATGGATAGGGCACAGGAGTTTTTGCAAAAAAACCATATCCTTCAGCTCTTCGCTCAATGTCTCTCCACATATAATTCACTTTATTAATTTTATCTTTTGGGAAGGGAATATTATTCATTTCCTTCATGATTGCTCTTACACTAAATGGTTTCCAATTGAATTTAACCTGGTGTTTTTTTTCAACATCAAGAATTCTTGTTACCGATAAAAAAGTATAGGTACTGCCTATTGAAAAATAAAAATCTATATTTTTCATATACTTTGTTTTTGTAATTCAATTTGAAGCTTTTCTATCATAATCATAGGAGACTTCATAAATGGATGAACTTTATGAGCTTCAATATAACTATCAATAGCTTTTTGATAATTTTTTAGGGCAGTTTGAACCAAACCTTGACCTGTCAGTGCACCAAAGTGCCTTTCTTCAATGGCAAGCACTTTATCAATGTCGGCTTGAGATAGTTTGTATTTACCCATTAGATATAAAACAGTTGCTCTTTTATTCCAAGCCTCTGCCCAATTTGGATCCAGTTTAATAACTTCAGTAAATTTATTGTACGCAGTATCAAGTTTATTATCCATCATAGCAGACGAGCCATCTGCTAATAACTTTGTTAAACTATTTTTAGATGGATGAGTAATCCAAAGATCCCAAATTTTATCTTCTATCTTTTTTGAATTTTCAAAGTCATTAGCACTTTTTAATTGTATAAATAATTTATCAATCTCTCTTTGGTGATTATCATCAGCGAATAATGATGATGAAAATATAAAAAATAATAAAATAAATGAAATTTTTTTCACTTACTTAGATATAGGAGTAGCGCCAGTTTCTAAACTAACAATTTTTCCATCTTTATATCTATAGACTGCCATCACAGCTTCAACATTTCCATCATTAAATGTAACTAATGAATGGTGTACGCCCACTTCATCATTTTCATATACAACTCTTGTCTTATCCTGGTTAATATCACCACTCATTGCCCATTTAATAACATCTGCTTTTCCTAAAGAATTTCCAGATTTGTGCATTGTGAACTTAAAATCATCATGTAAAAGTTCATTCATTGTTGCTTCATCTTTCTTATCAATAGCATCAGTATATCTTTTTATTAAAGACATTTATTCTCCCCACATTCCGTGAAACTCATAAACAACAGCTGGCTCATTTCCTACTACCCAACCATCATGTCCAGGCTGAATTGAATAAGCATCCCCAGCTTTATAAGTAAGTTCAGTTCCATCATTATGTTTTGCACAAACAGCCCCTGAAACAATTACACCTAAATGTGTTGCCTGACAGCTATCACCACCAACTGTAGGTTTGATATCTTTTGACCATTTCCATCCAGGTTGCAAAGTAAGTTTCATTACTCTTTGGTTTCCAACTTTGACTGCCTCGATCTTTGCATTATTAAATTTTTCATTAACTTCATCTGCTTTATCAAAAGTTTTTACTTCTACTCCGGCCATTGTCCCTCCTTAATCGTTAAATATAACTCTCATTTCGTCCTGAATAGTTCCTTCTTTAAAAACATCCTTCATCTTTTTTTGAAGTTCTATAAACTTAGGATCTGCAGACATATTTTGATCATTCTGAAATGCTTTATCTGTAAATTGTTCACCAATAAGAGTTTCTCTCACTGTTCTAGGATTTCCACCGACTTGAAATGAAAAATAAACCTCATGATCAGGATAATGCTTCTTTCTTACTTCAGCTAGTCCCTTAGAAATTTCCATAGCTTCATTAAGTTTATTATCATAAACACCGATGGTTCTTGTATAGATTACTTTCATCCTTAGGCGTTATAATCCATTACATTGTCTTCACATTCAACAAAATTATGAGGTTCAAAGAAATCATTCATTTGACCTAATTGCTTGTTAATTGCATCAGTATCTGTTCCTTTCCACCAACAAAACATTGTTAAAGTGTCACCGGGAGTATTCCATGTCATTTGACATTTCGCGTTATCGCCAGTCATTGATTTAACAATATCCTCCATTTTCATTGACCCAACCATTTCCATCATTTTTGCTTTAGCTTCTTTAGATTTAAATGTGTGAGTGACCATATAGTTTTTCATTTGTTATTTCCTTTTTGTAATAAATTTATTTTTTAATTAGCTTTTGAATAGATCTAGAGCTTTACCTAAAAGCTCCTCAGATTTAGCATGGTCACCTGCGTTGTGAGCATCCATACCCTGATCTCTTAACTCTTGAGCCTTTTTAATTTTGTCATCAATATTCTTTGCCATCATAGGGCAAGAACCAGCATAAGCTGAGCTAGTAAATAGTACTAAACATAATGTAATTATTATCTTTTTCATTTTTTTCTCCTTTTGTTTAATAGATCCCTGACTCTGCTATTTTTTTTATTTCACTTTCAGACCCAGAAATTAGTTTATATATAAAATTATCACAGGCTTTTGTTGTCTCTTCTTCATATGGTTTGCCATAACGAACATCCACAACTTTCAATAATTCTTTATTAAGCTTGTCTTCTTTCAAGCCCTCTTTTACCAAATAAGAACTTAAAAATTTTTTTGCTGCAAAAGAGTGCACAATTTTTTCTAATTTAAGCTCTCCCTGAGGTATCATGCTATTTGCATAATAAATTCCAGTACATTCAATTGTTTTTGCTTTATTGTTATCACTCATACCAGCATAAGCTGCGTTGCAAATTGCTATAAATATTAAAGTTGTAAAAATTTTTTTCAAAAAATTAATATAAGGTTTGAATTACTTTCTTTACTCTTTCAGCGCCATTAGGGATTGAACTTTCAATAAATGAATGACATGCGTCGGTTTTTGCTTTGTCATATTTAGAGCCATAGTATTTATCTACAGCTTTATTAACACCATCGTCCCACTCTTTTTCTGGCACTCCTGTTTCAAGAGCGTAGGCTTTCATTACTTTAACTGAAGCCATTGATTTCTCTTTCATGCTGTATTCGAATTGTTCACCAGATGGCAAAAAGTAGTTTGCCATATAAATACCGCTGCATTCCCATGCTTTAGATCTATCGCTATTACTCATTCCTGCGAATGCAATGTTATTCATAGATATAAAAAAAAGAATTATTAAAAATTTTTTCATTACGAATTTTAACTCTTTTAAGTGTTAAGATATATGCGATATTATAGCCAGCTAGGAATAGGTAGATTCTTTTCTTTTAAAAATGATTTGTTAAACATCTTTGAGTTGTATTTGTCTGACTTATCACACAGGATTGTTACAATTGTTTTTCCTGGACCAAGTTCTTTTCCTAATCTAATTGCTCCAGCAATATTAATTCCACAACTAGTTCCCAAGCTTAAACCTTCATTTTGAATTAAATCATAAAGAATAGGTAATGCCTCATGGTCGTCAATTGAATATGCATCATCAATTTTTGCATTTTCAAAATTTTTTGTTATTCGACTAGATCCTATTCCTTCAGTAATAGAACCTCCTTCAGATTTTAACTCGCCATTTTTAATATAATTGAAGAGTGCTGACCCTTTTGGATCTGACAGATAAATTTTTACATCTTTATTTTTTTCTTTTAGAGCGTTACTTACACCTGAAATAGTTCCTCCTGTGCCTGATGAACAAACAAATCCATCAACTTTTCCGTCAGTCTGTTCCCAGATTTCTTTTCCTGTTCCTTCATAGTGTCCTTTTGCATTTGCGGTATTGTCAAATTGATTTGCCCAAACAACACCATTGTTGTTTGTAGGTCTTAATTCATCTGCTAAACGTCCTGCAATTTTAACGAAATTATTTTCATCTTTATAAGGCTTAGCTGGAACTAATCTTAATTCTGCCCCCAAGTTTCTAATTGTATCTTTTTTTTCTTGAGTTTGATTATCGTTCATTACAATTATTGTTTTATACCCTAATGAATTTCCTAATAGTCCTAAACCAATACCTGTATTACCAGCAGTACCCTCAACAACAATACCACCTTTTGCAATAAGTTTTTTTTGTTGAGCGTCTCTAAGCAAAGCAAGTGCAGCTCTATCTTTTACAGAGCCACCAGGATTCATAAATTCTGCTTTACCATAAATATTACATCCTGTTATTTCTGAAGCAGCCTTTAGTTTTATAAGTGGAGTATTACCAATAGAGTCTATAAAAGTATTTCTAATGTCAGACATTACTCTTCTTTATCAGTAACAGCGTAAGGTTTAAATCCTTTAGTAGCATCACCAACTCTTTTAGCTGGAATTCCAATCATTATAGATTTTTCTGGCACATCTTTTGTTACAACTGCATTAGCTCCAATTAAAGAATTTTTTCCAATTGTTATTGGCCCTAAAATTTGAGCACCAGATCCAATAACAACATTGTCCTCTAAAGTTGGGTGTCTTTTAGTATTTCTTTGATCATTAGTATTTATACTCGGAGCAATTCCTCCTAATGTAACGTTGTGATAAATAGTAACGTTATTCCCGATATCGGATGTTTCACCAATTACAACTCCCATGCCATGATCTATAAATAAATTTTTTCCAATCTTTGCTTTTGGATGAATCTCAATCCCTGTTAAAAATCTTGAAAATTGTGAAATGACTCTTGCAATCAAATCAAATTTTGCTATTGCAAAAAAATTTGCAATCTTATGAAAAAAAATAGCTTTAACTCCAGGATAAGTTAAAATTAAACTCAATTTAGACTTTGCCGCAGGGTCTCGGTCAATTATAGATTGTAGATAATCATTCATAAAATTTGTAAGCTTGATATCAAAAGTTGATGGATATATAGTTATTTTATTAACTTTTTAAAGGATTTATTATGTACAGAAATACTAATTGTTTTCATTTAGCCATACCATGTGGAGATTTAGAGACTGCAAAAAAGTTTTATAGTGAAACGCTTGGATGCAGATTAGACAATTCAGCTCAAGAATGGGCTGATGTTGATTTTTGGGGGAATGAGTTAACATTACATGCTAGCGAACATAAGCTTGATAATGAAAGACACGATGTAGATATGGGAAATGTTTCAGTTCCACATTTTGGTGTTCATTTATCAAGAAAGGATTTTGATACTCTTAAAAATAGATTGAAGGAAAAAGGTGCTAAATATTATGACGAGCCTTATTTAAGATTCAAGGGCACAAAATATGAGCAAGAAACTTTTTTCATAAAAGATCCTAATGAAAATGTTTTAGAGATTAAGACTCTAACTGCAAACGCTGATTAAATTTAAATTAAAAAGATCTTAAAACGTATTAGATGGAATATCTAGTTTTAGGGTTTTTAACAGGACTAAGTTTAATACTTGCAATAGGTGCTCAAAATATTTTTGTAATAGAGCAGGGATTAAAAAAACAATATGTATTTTTGGTTTGTATTACCTGCTCAATCTCCGATTTTTTATTAATTTTTTTAGGTATATTTTTATTTCATTTTTTTCATCAATATTTCAATATATTTGTAGAGATTGTTTTAAATGTACTATTAATTATTTTTTTGATTTATTTTGTCTTATCAAAAGTAAAAGTTTTTCAACAAAATATAAATTTAAATAGCAACGTAAAAGATTTTACAAAATTAGAAATATTTCTTAAAACTCTTGGTTTCACCTATCTAAATGCACACGTTTATTCAGACACTGTTTTCTTTCTTGGAAATTTTTCAAAAAATTTTCTTTTAGATGAAAAAATTTACTTTGGAATTGGAGCATCAATTGCATCTTTTATTTTCTTTTTTGGATTAGGGTATTTGTCTAATTACTTTTCAACATACGCTCAAAGCAGTAAAACTTGGAAATACATAAATTTATTCATAATTGTTTTTATGAGTGCTTTATCAGTCTATATTGTAAGAGAGACACTATATTTACTTTGAAAAATAACAATTTTTTAAGACAACTTTAGCGCATAGTAATTTCGTATAAAATAGCTATCTAAGTCCTGCATGGATAACTTAAGTAAACATTTTGAACCTAAAAATTTAAGTGACAAGGTTGCATTGTCTTTTACAAAATTTTTAAGATTTTTAGCTGATACTTTTTTTAAAAAAAGATATGGTCATAGGGCTGTTGTCCTGGAAACAATAGCAGCAGTTCCTGGTATGGTTGCAGGTATGATACTGCACTTAAAATCTCTTAGAAAAATGGAAGATGATAGAGGTTGGATTAAAACTTTATTGGATGAGGCAGAGAATGAAAGAATGCATTTAATGACTTTTATACATGTCGCTAAGCCAACTTTTATAGAAAGACTAATTATTCTTTTTGCACAGTTTATTTTTATTATTACCTATGCAATAATTTACCTAATTTCTCAAAGAACAGCGCATCGAATTGTTGGATACTTTGAAGAGGAAGCTGTGATTAGTTATACAGAATATCTTCACGAGTTAGAAAGTGGTGCGATACCTGACGAACCAGCTCCAGAAGTTGCGATTAATTATTGGAATCTTCCTTTACACTCAACTTTAAAAGATGTGGTTAGAGTTATAAGGGATGATGAAGCAGGACATAGAGATGTAAATCATAACTTTGCAAATGTCATTGATAACAGAGTTAATTCTAAAAAGTATAATGAGGAAAATGAAATTGCCTCAGAAAAAGAAAATATTTCTAATAAAGAAAAAAATTTCTCAAACAAATAGAAGGTTATTATGGAAAATAAATTAAATATTCTTTGGGCATCAATGTCTGGAACAGCTGAAAATGTGGCGAATAAATTAAATGAAAAAGCAAAATTAATGGGTTTCGACACTAATCAATTAGAATTAAATCAAGTTACAATGAATGATCTTTCATTAATGAAAAATGTAGCAATAGTTACCTCTACTACTGGCGAAGGTGATTTACCTACAAATGGTGAGGATTTTTGGGATGATCTTAAAAATTCTGACAAAAATTTCAATAACCTTAAGTATAGTGTATGTGCTTTAGGTGATAGGGGTCATGATATTTTTTGTGGAGCTGGAAAAAAAGTTGACGAAAAATTAAGTCTATTAGGTGCTCAAAAGATACTAGATAGACAAGACTGTGATGGTTCTGATGAGGGATCTGAAAACTGGGGTAATAATTTTTTAGATAAAATTAAAATCTAAAAATGTTTAATAAACGTCAAACACTTAAACTTCTAGGTACATCTTTTATTTCATTACTTCTTTTACCTTATAAATATCTATATTCAGCGGCAAAAAAAATTATTAATCCTGAGCTTACAAATAAGCAGAAGGATATAATGTTCAACGAGGGCACTGAAAGACCTTTTACAAGCAAACTTTTAGATGAAAAAAGAGTTGGTTTTTACCATTGTGCTAATTGTGGTGCAAAGTTATTTGCTTCAAATGCAAAATTTGATAGCGGCACAGGTTGGCCCTCATTTACTGAGGCATTGCCTGGAGCATTTAAAACAAAGATTGACTATTCTTTTGGTATGAAAAGAATTGAATATCATTGCGCAAATTGTGGAGTTCATCATGGACATGTTTTTGATGATGGACCTTCATCCACGGGAAAAAGATTTTGTAATAATGGTTTGTGTCTAATCTTTAGACCTGAGAATTAATTTGAAAACCCATATTTTCTAAGACGCACGTCTCCTGTTCTAGCATGAGCTTCCATTCCCTCATATCTTGAGATCCGAGCACAAGCTGCACCAACTGATTTAGTTGATTCCTTTGTCATTCTCTGAAAACTTAGAGTTTTTATGAATTTACCAACGAATAAACCACCTGTATATCTACCCGCACCTTTGGTTGGCAATATATGATTAGTTCCAGAGCATTTATCACCATAAGCAACAGTTGTTTCCTCACCAATAAATAGCGATCCGTAATTCTTTAATCTTTTGTGAAACCATTCCAGATTTTGTGTTTGAACCTCTAAGTGTTCAGGTGCATATTCATCACTAATAGTTGCCATTTCTTCATCTGTGTCACATAAAATTACCTCACCATAATCTCTCCAAGCAGCTTCTGCACTGTTTCTAGGTATTTCAGGAAGCTCAGCAATTAATTCTGGAACTCTTTTTATAACCTCTTCAGCAACTCTTTTACTTGTAGTGTATAACCAGGCAGGTGAATTATAACCATGTTCTGCTTGACCCACTAAGTCTACTGCTACCATCTCAGCATCAGCTTTATCATCTGCAATAACTGCAATCTCTGTTGGACCTGCAAATAAATCAATTCCAACTTTTCCAAATAAAATTCTTTTAGCTTCTGCAACAAATTGGTTTCCTGGACCTACTAATATATCTGCTGGTGGGTTATTAAATAAACCGTTTGTCATAGCTGCAATTCCTGGAACACCACCTAAATTTAAAATAATATCCGCTCCACATAAATTAGCTGTGTAAACAATAGCAGGATGTGCTCCTATATTTTTTTTTGGTGGACTGCACGCAATGATATTCTTGACTCCAGCAACCTTAGCAGTTGTAACGCTCATAACTGCAGATGCAATGTGAGCATATCTACCTCCGGGTATATAACAGCCAGCTGTGTTAACAGGTATTAATTTTTGTCCAGCATATAAGCCAGGTGAAAGTTCAACTTCAAAATCTTGACCATAATTTTTTAGTTGTGCTTCAGCAAATTTTTTTACTCTTTCATGTGAAAATTGGATATCATCTTTTGTTTTTTGGTCTAATTCTTTTGAAATTTTCTCTATTTTCTCTTTAGTAACAATGATTTCACCATCATAATCATCAAACTTTTTAGTAAGATTTATACATGCCTCTTCTTTTGAAACTTCTATTTCTTTTAATAATTTCTTAACAATTTCTGCTGTTTTTGTGTCATCAGTAGATGGAGTTTTAGGGGATTTTTTTAAATATTTAATAGCCATAATTTCAATAATTGTTTCAGGTTTATTTAAAGTAAATTAGATTTTATTGCAATGAAACATTTAATCTAACGCAACAACAGCAGCAGCTATTGAGGCTAGTCTAGCCGGAGCTTCATCTGAACGACTAGTTATTACCACAGGTACTTTACCTCCTACAACTACACCTGCAGCACATGCACCACTAAAATAAATCAACATCTTTACTAAAGAATTTCCCGTCTCAACACTAGGCACTAACAAAACATCAGCAATACCTGCAACATCATTTTTTATTCCTTTTATAGCCGCAGATTTTTTTGATATACTATTATCAAACGCTAGAGGTCCAAATACATCTGCATTTAAATTTTCTTTCTTAGCAAGATTAGTTATTTCCTCAGCTTCTTTAGAACTAGGGATACTATCTAAAACTTCTTCTGTAGCAGACAATACTGCAATTTTTGGTCTCTTAATTCCAATTCTATGAGAAAAGTTAATTACATTCTTTAATATATGCATTTTAGTTTTAATGTTTGGTAAAACATTCAATGCACCATCTGTAATTATAAGAGGTTTATCTTCTTTATGTAATGTCATATGCCATATATGACTTAATCTAGTTTTACCTAGTAAGTTATATTCTCTTTTAAGCACTTCTTTCATTAAAACATCTGTATGAATATGACCTTTAACTATAATTTTAATTTTTTTCTCACTAGCTAGTTTTGCAGCTATTGACGCAGTATCATTTTCAATTTGTTCATGAATTATTTGATATTTAGAGATATCCCATTTTAAATCTTGAGCACATTTAAGAATTTCTTTCTTATCTCCAATAAAAATTGGCTCTATTAAATTTTCATTTACCGCATCCTGAACAGATTGCATTGGTAAAGGTTTGCCAGCATTAACAATACCCGCTTTAACACCTTTATTTTTATGAGCTGCATTTAATAGATTATTTGGAACAATAATTTCTTTATTTGACAGCATAACTAATTTTTTATGATCTCATATTCTTTTTATATTCTTTGAAATTTTAATTTTTTTTAGATTCATTTATTATCTTTTATATTCATAATCTTCATTTTCAACTTAACCTTTTCCACGCCATGGTATTGTTTTATCAATAATTTTTCTTAGCGTTATATCAAATAATAATCCAAGCATTCCCATAATAAAAATTGTTATCCAAATAACCTCATATTGAAAATATTTCTTAGCCACATTTTCAACAAATCCAATACCAGTAGTGCCAGCTAAAAATTCTGCAGCTACCAAGGTTCCCCAACACATACCTACTGCAACTCTAATACCAGTAAGTATCTCTGGTAAGGAGTTTGGAAAAATAACATATCTTAATATTTGTCTTTTTGATGCTCCTAATGAGTGAGCAGCATGAATTTTTGATAGTTGAGTTCCAGATGCTCCTGCTCGAGCTGAAATTATCATTATCGATAATGAAACCATGAATAATAAAAACACTTTTCCAGTATTATCAATTCCCAAAACAGAGATAATAAGAGGAGCCCATGCAAGAGGCGGCACAGGTCTATAAAGTTCTATCAAAGGATCAAAAAAACCTTTTGCAAATCTATTTAATCCCATAAATAGACCAAGAGGTACACCAATTAATATTCCAAAAACTAAACCAAGAAAAACTCTTAAAAAAGAGTCCCAAATATGTCCGTAAGGTACGGGCACTTTAAATAAATCAAAATCACCAGTTACAATTTTTAAAACTCCACCCTTGAAGTTCTGTTTTACTATGCCATCTTTAGTATGAACAGGATATTCACCTGGCAAAATATCTGCAATCCAGTCTGGCAAAATAAAGCCAATCATTTTGCTAACATCAACCATTTGTATCCATAATAAAGGAATATCTTTATAACCTACGCTAGGTTTTGACATTAATATGAATTTATTGAGAGTATCAGATGGTTTAGGTAACCATCTACCCGAACCTTGTTCTGAACAACTCGGACCACTAGCAACGATTGTTCCTGCAGGAAATAAGAAAATATCAATTAATCTCAATCCACCTTGTTCTTTTTTTTGAGCATTATCAAATTTAATAATTGCTGATTGCATCTTATCTAGTGCATTAGGAGGGTAGATACTCGCAAATTCTATTCTTCTAGCAATCTTAAGAATATTTTTTGCATATGTTGAAGCCACTTCCTCACTATCACTTAAATTTTTTCTATAAGATTTAATTTCCTCTTTTAAATCTCTAATCTTATTTTTAAATTGAGGATTATGATTTCTTAACTTGAAAAATTCATCACTTATTAAATTCAATTCTTGTGCGGCAGCGTGAAACTTTAAACCTTTATATGTTGCAGGCACCAAAGGTACCTCCAATGTATTTTCGATAGAACCTGAGCCTGCATCGACTTTAGTTATACCCCAACCACCTTCTTCCTCTACTGCTTTAAGTCGTTCATTGAGTTCCTGCTCATTTTCAAATGGATAATCAGGTTTTTGGAAATTTTCAGTTAAAAGATTTATTTTTCCCGTAATATCATCTATTTTTTGTTGTGTCTCAATCTCTAATAGGTCTTCATTTGTTAGTAAAGGGATAAGCTGAGCAGTTTTGCTAATATAACTAATTAATATTGTTTTTTGTTGACTATTTAGTTCTTCAGAATTTTGAATTTCACTTTGAATTAATTTTAAGTTTTTGTTTTCTTTTTTTATTTGTGAAGTACTTTTGAACTCTCTTTCCTCTATTGGAAATTGATATTTTAATCCAAGTAAAGAGTCATTCACTTTTGCAACTTGACATAGCTCATTGGCAGATTTTGGATAAAATCCTTTAGCAATATCCCAAGAATAATAAAGCCAAATTAAAAGTAAAAAACTACTTCCAACAATTACCCAGTGAGTACCACCTAATGCCCTTTCAGGATTTCCAAATACTGCATCTACTTTTTCAGTTCTTATTAATCTTCTTCCATAAAGAATACAGCCGACTACAGCGAAGAATATCAGAAAAGTTAATATTTGAGTTATCATTTAATTATCTTTTCCCATAATTTCCTCTTCCATGTTCCATATCATTTCAAGGATTTCCTCTCGTTTTTGAGAAAACTCTTTGTTTTTTTTAATCTCTCTTAAATCTTCTTTTAATCCCATTGAAGCAAATGGTAGATTATATTCTTTATGTATCCTTCCTGGTCTTGGAGCCATCACATATAATCTTTCTCCAAGAAGCAAGGCTTCTTCAACTGAATGAGTAATCAGAATAATTGTTTTGCCAGTTTCTTTCCAAATTTTTAAAACTAGGGACTGCATTTTTTCTCTAGTTAGAGCATCTAGAGCTCCTAATGGTTCATCCATTAAAATCAAATCTGGGTTATTGATTAGACATCTTGCAAGAGCAACTCTTTGCTGCATTCCTCCAGATAATTGATAAGTCGGAGTGTTTCCAAAGCCTTTTAATCCAACAATCTCCAACCATTCATCAACTTTTTTTTGAGTTCTAACTGAATCTTCTTTTTTCATTCTTAATCCAAAGTTGACATTTTCAGCAACTGTTAGCCATTCAAATAAAGCACCCTGCTGAAAAACCATTCCCCGTTCAACACCGGGTCCATCTATTTCTTTATTATTAAGGGTAATACTTCCTGAAGTTGGTCTAATAAATCCTGCAGCAATATTTAATAACGTAGTCTTTCCACAACCAGATGGTCCAAGAACAGTAAGAAGTTCTCCTTTTTTAAGAGTGAAATTTAAATCTTTTAACGCATGAATAGTTTCTCCTTTAGGAGTTTTGAAAATCATGTTTAGATTTTGTGAGATTAAATCACTCATAAAGAAGCTTTATATTTGAATTTTTAATAAAAAAATAGGCACCAATTTATTACAATTGGCGCCTATTAAAATTTAAATTACCCTTAGATTATAAAGGTAAGAAACTAGTATCTACGTTTCCTCTTGGTGTTCCCATTCCTTTTAAGAATGCATCAAGATTTCCACTTTCCATAGATTGTTTAGTTTCCTCTGGTGTTAGAAATTTAAAGCCACTTAAAGTTTCTTTCATATCAGCAACTTTCATTTCAGAAGCTTTTGACATTGAGTTCATATCGCTTTTACCAGCTCTATATCTCGCATTAGCTTCATGAGTTACTTCAATAAAAGTTCTTAGCATACCTGGATTTTCCTTCATAAACTTAGTAGTCACTGAAGTGATATCAATACCTAAGATACCTGCGTCTCTAGCTTCTTGAACTGTAAGTAATCTAGATCCGACTGCAGTCGCAGCTTTAATTGAGTTACCACCAAATAAACATGCCATTACAACATCACCACTTACTAAAGCAGCAGCACCTTCTTCAGGGTCCATTTGTATGATATCCATTTTTTTTCTGTCCGCACCAACAACTTTCATACTTTCGTCAAAAACATATTCAGCCATTGTACCTAGTGGAACAGCAACTTTTTTACCCTCAAGTTCTGTAGCGTTAGCTTTTGTTATACCTGACGCATTTGATGTTACACATGTCGTACCACCCATTCCGTATTCCATTGCTATATCTACAAGTTTGATAGGAGCTTTTGATTTAACAGCATTAATGAATGGAACTAAACCTTGAGAGTAAGAGATATCAATATCTCCTGCTAACATAGCATCAGTCATTGCACCACCATTAGTAAAGTTAGTCCACTTAACAGGAACCCCAAGAGCTTTTGCGAAGTTTTTCTTCATCATGTCTTCTAAATTTGGGCTTGGCCACTCTAAGAAGTATGCAACTCTAACTTCATTAGCTGCTGAATTAGCAACTGAAATTGAAAGATTAAGAGCTACAAAACATCCAAGAATAAAACTAATTATTTTTTTCATTTTTCCTCTTCCTTGTTTATTTATATGTTTCAATTTTAAGATTAATTTGACCTATATGTAAAACAAAAAAATGCTCATTCTAGTTACACAACTTTAAGTTGTGACAATTATTTTGGTGGTTTATTGCACTTAATTAGTCTAAGGATTCATTAATTAACCAATTATAAAATTTAATATGAGCTCAGAAAAAAGAACATCTGTACCAAATTCTTTAAATGAACACTGGATGCCATTTACTTCTAATAAAGATTTTAAAGAAAATCCAAAACTTATAGTGGAAGCAAAAGGTGTATATTTAAAAAATCACCAAGGTAAAACGCAAATTGATGCTAGCTCAGGATTATTCTGCAATCCTTTAGGACACGGCAGAAAAGAAATTATTGAAGCAATAACAAATCAATTACAGACTTTAGATTATTGCCAACCCTTCCAACAAGGATTTGGCGGATCTTTTGAATTAGCAACTAGAATTTCAAAACACACACCAGGAAACTTAAATAAAATTTTTTACACAATTTGTGGATCTACTGCAGTTGAAACAGCGATTAAAATTAGTATTGCTTATCATAAAGCAAGAGGTGAAGGACAAAGATTCAGATTTGTTGGAAGAGAACGTGCTTATCATGGGATGAATATTGGAGCAACATCAGTTGGTGGCATGATCAATAATGTCAAAGCATATGCAAGTGTATTGATGCCAGGTGTTGTTCATATGAGACATACACATTTAGATGAACATAAATTTATATCAGGTCAACCTGAAACAGGTGCAGAAATTGCAAATGACCTAGAAAGAATTTGTACTAATTTTGGTTCAGAAAATATTGCAGCATGTATTGTTGAACCAATTGCTGGTTCAACAGGAACTTTAGTTCCACCAGTTGGATATTTACAAAGATTGAGAGAACTTTGTGACAAACATAAAATACTTTTAATCTTTGATGAAGTAATTACAGGTTGGGGAAGAACTGGTTCAGCTTTTGGAGCTCAAGAATTTGGCGTAACACCTGACATAATGACCATGGCTAAAGCAACAACAAATGGAATAGTTCCTTTTGGAGTGGTTGCTTGTAAAGAGGAAATTTATGATGCAGTCATGGATAATTCTCCAAAAGGTGCAATTGAATTATTTCATGGTTACACTTATTCAGGAATACCAATTTCTGTTGCAGCAGCATTAGCAGTCCAAGATATTTTTGAAAAAGAAGATATTTTTAATAGAGCAAAAGAATTAGCTCCTTACTTCCAAGAAGGTTTGTTTTCTCTAAAAGATATTGATGTGGTGGATAATATTAGAGGTTATGGAATGATGGGTGGTATAGACATAAAAACTGATGGAAGACCTGGCAAGGCAGGCTTAGCTACTTTTAAACATTGTTATGATGCTGGAGTAAATTTCAAAGCGACTGGTGACTGTTTAATTATAGCACCAATGTTTATTTGTGAAAAAAAACACATTGATGAAATTATAGAGAAACTAAGAACCGGAATAACTAATTACGCAAAGAGTAAAAAGAATTAAATTTCGTTAATGAGAATTGGCGTACCTAAAGAAATTAAACCTCAGGAAAACAGAATAGGCTTAACACCAGATAGTGTAAAAACCCTTGTCTCTGAAGGTCATGAGGTATTAGTCGAAGACAACGGAGGCTTTGAAGCAGGTTTCGATAATGATCAGTACAAAAATGCTGGTGCTAAAATTATTGAAAAAGCTGCTGATATTTTTAATGACGCTGAAATAATTGTAAAAGTTAAAGAACCTCAAAAAGTTGAGGTTGAGATGATTAAAGAAAATCAGATCGTATATACTTATTTACATCTAGCTGCTGCAAAAGAACTAACGGAAGGTTTAATTAAATCTAAAAGTATAAATATTGCTTATGAAACTGTGACTGATGATAATGGCAGACTTCCATTACTTGCACCAATGAGTGCGGTAGCTGGACGAATGTCAGTTCAGGCTGGAGCTCATTGTTTAGAAAAAAATCAAAAGGGTAGAGGAGTTCTATTAGGAGGAGCGCCAGGAGGTGAACCAGCAAATGTATTGATTCTTGGTGGTGGAGTAGTAGGTGAGAATGCTGCAATAATAGCTACTGGTATGAGAGCTAAAGTTCATATTGTAGATAAATCTGAAGAAAGATTAAAACAGTTAGTTGAGATGTTTGGTGATAAAATTATTCCACAACAAAGTGACAAAATAGATTTAAATAAATTGGTTGCTGAAGCAGATTTATTAGTGGGTGGAGTATTAATACCTGGTGCAGAAGCACCAAAATTAGTAACCAAAGATATGTTAAAACTAATGAAAAGAGGATCAGTCATTGTGGATGTTGCAATTGATCAGGGTGGGTGTGTTGAAACAAGTAAACCTACAACACACGGAAATCCAACATATATAGTCGATGACGTAGTTCATTATTGTGTAGCAAATATGCCTGGTGGAGTTCCTAGAACTTCTACTTTTGCTTTAAATCAAGCAACCCTTCCTTTTCTAGTGAAATTAGCAAACAAAGGTTATCAAAAAGCTCTTGGTGAAGATAAAAACTTTTTAGCAGGATTAAATGTTTGTAAAGGCCATGTGACTTATAAAGCTGTTGCAGATGTTTTTGGACATGAATATGTTAAACCTGGAGATGCAATCAAAAATTAATTAAATGGAAAAAAAACTTCCAAGTAACACTAAAGTTGTTGTTATAGGAGGTGGAGTGGTAGGTTGTTCGGTGGCATACCATTTAGCTAAATTTGGATGGAAAGATACAATTCTTTTAGAAAGAGATCAGTTAACATCAGGCACAACTTGGCATGCAGCTGGATTGGTCAGTCAATTAGGTCCATCTGCAGCAATTACTAAAATTAGAAAATATACTTTAGATCTTTATAAAGAACTCGAAAAAAAAGTTGATCATTCAGCTGGATTAAGATTGAACGGTGCACTTTCAATTGCTGAGAATAAAGGTAGATGGCAAGAACTTCAAAGACAAGCAACAACAGCCCAGCTTTTTGATGTTGATGTAAGAATTTTAGATAAAGATCAAATTAAAAAGGATTATCCAATCATAAATACCAATGAAGTTTTAGGTGGAATTTTGATGCCTGGTGATGGTGCTGCAGATCCATCAGGAGTAACACATATGTTAGCAAAAGCAGCCAGGATGGAAGGAGCAAAGATTTTTGAAAAATCTCCTGTCGACGAAATTTTAACTAAGAATGGCAAAATTTCTGGAGTAAAAGTAAATGGTCAAAAAATTGATTGTGAGTATATTGTTTTAGCTTCCGGAATGTGGTCACGCCAAATTGGAGAAAAAGCTGGAGTAAGTATACCTCTTTATCCAGCAGAACATTTTTATATTATTACACAGCCGATTGAAAATCTTTCAAAAACTTTACCAGTGATAAGAGATTTTGATAATAGAACTTATATAAAAGAAGATGCTGGAAAAATATTAGTTGGTATATTTGAGTCTCAATCTATTCCAGCTTGGGATAAAATTAATAAAGTTCCAGAGGATTTTTCATTTGGAGAATTTCAAGAAAATTTTGAGCATTTTGAACCTTATTTAGCCACTGCAATAAAAAGATTTCCAGTTCTAGAAAAAGCAGGAATTAGAAAATTTTTTTCAGGTCCAGAGTCATTTACTCCAGATACAAATACATTACTAGGAGAAGTACCTGAAATAAAAAACTTTTTTGTATGTTGTGGTTTAAATAGTATTGGAATTGGAAGTGGGGGAGGTGTTGGTAAAGTTACCGCCGAATGGTTAATAAATGGACATATTAATGAAGATATTTTTTGCTATGACATCAAAAGATTTCAAAAATTTCACTCTGAGCTAGGTTTTATTAAAAAAAGAATTACGGAATCTTTAGGAGATTTATATGGAATGCATTGGCCGTTTAAACAACACAAAACATCAAGAAATATAAAAACACTTCCATATCACGATGAGTTAAAAAGTTTTGGTGCTTGTTTTGGTGTTTCTGGAGGATACGAGAGACCAATGTGGTTTGCATTAGATGGAGAAAAAACGGATTACGAATATAGTTATAATTACCAAAATTGGTACCCTTCAGCAGAGTATGAAACAAATAATACTATAAAAAATGTTGGATTATTTGATTTAACTCCTTTTTCTAAATTTGAGATTAAATCCGATAAAGCTCACAAGGAATTGCAGAAAATTTGCACAGCCAACATTCAGAATGAGGCTGGAAAATGTATTTATACACATATGTTAAACTCTGATGGTGGAATTGAAACAGATTTAACAGTTGTTTGTATTGATAAAGATTATTTTAGAATAATTAGTTCGGCTGCAACAAGAGAAAGAGATAAATTTCATATAAAAAAACACCTGGCAAAAGATGTTGAGTTGAAAGATGTTACGGATGATTTTTGTGTATTCGGTGTTTTTGGACCAAAGAGCCGAGCTTTAATGAAATCAATTTCAAAAGATAATTTCGAAAATGATAATTTTAGATTCGGCACAGCAAAATACATAACAATTGAAGGAACTAAAATTTGGACTCAAAGATTGTCTTATGTCGGGGAATTAGGCTACGAGTTATATGTGAAATCTAAGGAAGCTAAAAAAATTTATGAATTATTAGTTAATAAAGGAAAAGATTTTAATCTCTCGAATTGTGGTATGCACGCTATGGATATTATGCGAATGGAGAGTGGATTTTTACATTGGGGACACGATATTTCACCAGAGGAAAATCAATATCAAGCAGGTTTATCTTTCACAATAAGTTCTAAAAAAGAGGACGAATTTATTGGTAAAAAAGCTTTAGAGAAGATTAAAAAAGAAAAAATTAAAAGTAGATTTGCAATGTTTACTTTAAAAAATACTAAACCAGGTGAACCATTGTTACTTCATGATGAGCCTATTTATTTAGAAAATAACATTATTGGTAGATCAACATCTGGGAATTATTCCTTTAATTTTAAGAAAAATTTAGCATTTGGTTATATTAATAGCGATATTTCAAATGACGAACTTCACAAAAAAGATTTATTTATTGAAGTTGAGAAAAAAAAATATCCAATTGAAATAATTAACAAACCTTTAAAACAAACTAATTTTAAAAATAATTAAGTTCTATTTCTTAAGAATAATACAAAAAGAACAGAAGTCATCATCATAATCAAAGCATAAGCTGCTGTTGGAACCATGTAAGTCATATTTTGCCCAAACAATTGAGTTCCAACAAAAACAGCTAATGTTCCATTTTGTAATCCACACTCAAGAGATATACATCTTTGTTGGGCAACACCTGATGCAAAAAATTTAGCAACATAGAATCCTATAATCATCATGGAAATATTTAAGATTAAAGCAATAGTTCCAGCTGTACTGAGGAACATTATAATACTGTCCCATTCCTGAATATAGATAGCAATAAAAACAATTGAAAATAATCCTATAGATATTCTTTCAATAATTTTCATATTATTTTCTATAAAATCACTAAAAAATTTTCTAATAATCATTCCAATTATTACAGGTACCGTAACCACAAAAAACATCTTCAATGATATACCAAGCATCGAAACTTCTTTTTCAACATAAGTAATATCAAATAAATCAATTGATAAAAAAACTATATAAGGGACCGAGACAATACTTATTAAACTGGTAAAAGCAGTAAGAGATATAGATAGCGCAATATCTCCATCTGCAAATTTAGTTAGCACATTTGATGTTACTCCACCAGGTGCGGCTGCAATCAACATTACCCCTAACGCTAGCTCAATTGGAGTTTTTAAAATAATTATTAATAAATAACCAATAATTGGAAGAACTATTAATTGACAAATTAAACCGACAAAAAATTCTTTCGGATGCTGAAATACTCTTGTAAAATCTTTTACAGTTAAAGATGCACCGAGCCCTAACATAATTAATGCTAGCGCAAATGGCGCTATTGTCGTTACTATACCCATGACCCCTCTGTGTAATATTGCAACAAATTTAATTTATTAAAGTTTTACGAAATTACAAGAAGATTCAAAACTTTACGGATAAACTTCGCTTTAAACTTAAACATTTCTGTTTGATAAGGCAAAATTTTTCTAAAATTTAATTGACTTAATGTGTATTGTTTTTTTTTATTAATCTTAAGTAAATCTTTTTCTAATAAATATTTACATTTTCTAATAATTGTGGCCCTAGGAATATTAGTCATATCTGAAATTGACATTGCACTTATTCCCGAGTCTGTCCCAACATTATCTAATAAAATACTATTAGAAGTAAAATAATCTAAAGAGGGTTTATCATCACCAGTATCCAAATGTTTTGAAACGTTTAACACCTGATTCATTGATACTGTACCCCAAATATGAAATGTTGTTAAATCATTCATAAATTTATGGTAACCAATAATTAGTGGTATTTGCATTCGATAAAACCAACGCCAACATAATGTGAACCTTTTTTTTATGATGTTTTCAATTGTTTTTTGATCAAGTTTTTTAGAATAAATTTTATTTTTTTCCAAAGCTTGGTAAACTCGGTATATATATTTCGAAGAATTTTTAATTTGTTGTTCTGGTTTAACAAAAGGAAAAGCTTTTCTATCAATTAAAATTTTTTTTTTATTACGATTTATTACTCCTTCTGTTTCAAGTTCTAAAACTTTTCTTCTAACAGTTTCTTTTGGTAAATCTAATTTTTCACAAAGTTCTGTAATACTAAATTTTTCAATTTGTAGGTTTGATTTCGAATAATAATCATCGTAACTATATTGAATATTCATCTGATCATAAAATTGTAGAGTTTTTTCAATTAATGAAATTATAATTAGGTATTTATAGTGATCTTTAAATGGTCCATAAACATTGTTCATCCACTGCCATTGATGAGAAATCCAATCTTTACTTAAATCAGAGTAATTTGTCATAATGGTCTCAAAGACCTGATCGTCTGTTAGGGTTTTTGAAAAATCTATTTCTTGAATGCTCATAAGTTTGACATTGTTAGTAGAAACCCAAATTGAACAGTTGTCAATTTAATAGTGACCCAAATTGAACTTTCATTAAATTGTTCGTAACATTAAATATGTTTTAATAATAAAAATGACTACTAAAGGCTTTACAGATAATACCAATAATATCGAGACCCCAAATGATATTAATGTTTCTGAAAAGCCTTTAAATCAGAAGAAAATTAGTTCCGGAAGGGTTGACATCAATGTTCTAAAGTCAAAATTGGAAGCTCAACAAGGAAAAGAGTTAAGAAAAAATATTTTTATTTTTTCATTTTGCGTTTTGCTGTTAGGCTCAATCGGAATATTTCTATCTTTATAATTTTATTTGCTAATAATTAAAAAGGATGCTTTATTACGCCACATGAAAAATTTAGCTAACGCTGTTAAGGAGAAACTTACTGCAAAGTATAAAGTATCTGAAAGTTCACAGTATAATCATAAAAGCACAGATATTAATGTTCTTCTGAATAGAGTAAAATTAGATAGAAAACAAGAAGTTAGAAAAAAGTTTTATTTCTCTGCTGCAGCTTCCACAGGCTTGATTTTATTTGGACTGATAGTTTTCAGCTAAAATTAAACAATTATTCAAAAATTACATTAATTTAATGATTAATAAATATTGAATCAAAATTTATAATAATTATAAATCAACAAAGTTAAAAGGCGGGGTAGCTCAGTTGGTTAGAGCGCGGGACTCATAAGCCCGAGGTCAGTGGTTCGATCCCACTTCCCGCTACCACTTAAATCACTTTTTCAATCAACTTAAGATTAATACTATTGAATGAATTTTCTTTAATTGTTTTAAAATTATTAAATTTTCCAGGTATTTCACAATTATCACCATTTAAGTCATTTAAACAAATAATCCAAACTTTTTGAGAATAATTCTTTTGATCTTTAACTAAATAATTAAAAAATTCTATTTCTAAATTATTAATTTTAGAATAATTTTTTAAATAATTTTCAAATGCCTTTGAAATTTCACTTTTTAAAAGGTATGTTTTCTCTAAATTGAGAGTTACATTAATATTTGGTGATTTATTTATTTCCAGCAATACAGATTTCAAATCTGGTTTATGTACAGTTCTCTCTTTAAAAAATTGATTAAATGTTGTTTCAGTAAAAAAATTTCCAATTGTAAAAATTATTAAAAGACTGCAGAGGAATAATCTGTGTTTTTTTGACTCTATCTTATCAATCAAGCTTATTATTGATAAAATTACCATTAAAATTAGGTATATCAAATACCTATCAACAACAGCTGGATTAAAAATATAAGAATATATTATTGGTATTGAATAGGAAAATAAAATTGAAATTAATAAAAACATTTCAAATTTTGACTCAAATAAAATAATTTTTATATATTTAATAATCAGATAAATGAATATTAAAAGATAAATTCCACCAACTAGTCTTGATCCAAAAAATTTTGAAAAGAAAAAATTTGTAAAAAATTTCCAGTCTATATTTTCGATCCAGATTGGCTGATGTGTTGTATTTATAATAAAAAATATAATGAATATTACTGAAAAACAATTAATAAAGATTAGAAGTTTAAAAAGCTTCATCTCAATAACTTTTTTTGAAAAGTATTTATATATTAAAAATGCTGAATACGAAAAAATTATGATTAAAGCAAAAGGATGAGTAATTATCAAAAGAATACTGGTTAAAAAAAATAATAAAAAATCTGAATTTGATTTGATATTTTCAGAGTTAATCAATTTATGGAAATAAAAAATATTAATTACAAAAATAAATAAATACCATGAGTATAATCTAAGTTCTTGAGAATATTTGATTAAATAAATATTGAAAGCAAGGAGTATGAAAAACACTAATGGCGATTTTCCATTTAGCTTATTTTTATAAAAATAAACTAAAAAGAATATAGATAAACAATTTAGAATTGATGGCAGGTATCTTGCTATTAAAGTGTCATATCCAAATATGTCAAAATAATTTCTTAAAATAAAATTAAATAAAAAAGGAGAATTCTCCAAAGTTTTATGCCTATAGTAAAATTCATTTAAAGTTATAGATGGATCAGATATATAAAAGCTTATAATTTCGTCGATCCAAAAATCATCATAATTTATGTTATATAACCTGAAGAGAATTGTTATAAATATAAGTACTGAATAATATAAAAAATTTATATTAATCTTATTCATTATAATTTGTTTAATACAGTTAATAGAAATATGAAATCAAAAATTTTAATTACTGGTTCTCAAGGATTTATCGGAAAAATATTAGTCAATGAATTCAAAAATATTAATAAATTGATATTAATTGATAAAAAAAAAAATTTATCAAAACAAAAAAATTTTTATCAAATAAATTTGCTGAAATTAGATAATCTTGAGAAAATATTCAAAAAACAAAAAATATCAGCAATTATACATCTTGCATCAGAAATATTTGATGATGATAAAAATGTTTATGATTTTAATGTAACAACATCTAGAAACTTAATTTTGATGGCCGAAAAATATAAAATCAAGAATTTTATCTTTACATCCACTTTTTCTATTTATGAGAAAAATTATATCAAACCAATATTAGAAAAAGAAAATCCCAGTGCTAAAAATTTATATGGTAAATCTAAATATCAAGTAGAGACAATTTTGAAAGAATCTAAATTAAAGAATTATACTATTCTTAGAGTTCCCATAGTTGTTGGAAAATCTAGAAGCCACAGAATGGGAATTCTTTTTGAGATGATTAGAAATAATTTTCCATTATTTTTGATTGGCGATGGGAACAATAAAATACAGTTTATCCAAGTTGATGATCTATGTTTAATTATAAAAAAATGTTTAGGTCTAAAAAAGACCAATATATTTAATGTTGGTACAAAAAAATCTTTCACATTTAAAGAAAATTTATCTTACATAATTAAAAAATCTAAATCTAAGTCTAAAATTTTTAATGTAAATTATTATTTTGGAAATTTAGCTTTAAATATATTAATTTTTTTTAATTTAATCGATTTAAATTATTATCACAAAGTGTTACTTACAAAAAATATAGTTTTAAACACAAAAAAAATTTTTAACATATTAAAATTAGATTTGAATAAATCTAGCAGGGATATACTTTTAGAAAATTACGAATATTATGTGAAAAATTTAAAAAATATCAATAAAATAAATTCTGGCTCGGACAAAAAACCTAATTTAAAAATTTTCAATTTTTTTAAAATCTTTTCTTAAGTTTTTTAAAATCTTTTAGACTTAAGTTATTTTTATCTTTATTTGAAATTATTGGTTTTTTAATTGGCCAATTAATTTTAAGGTCCTTGTCATCAAACTTAATACCTATCTCACTTTTTTCATCTCTATATTTTGTACAACTATAAACTACATAATTTTCATTTGATAATGCACAAAAACCATGGGCAAAGCCAGGTGGTATAAAAATAGATTTCGAATTTTTTTCACTTAATATTGTGGATAAATATTTTCCATAAGTTTTTGAATTTTTTCTTAAATCAACCACAACATCAAATATTTTGCCTTTTATAACGCTAATAAATTTTCCCTGGGAATTTTTTTTTTGTAAGTGAAGACCTCTAATTACATTTTTTTTTGAAAATGACATTACTAGAAATGGAAATCTTTTTTTTAGTTTTTTTTCTCTGAGTAATTCTTTAAAATAACCTCTTTTATCTTTAAAAGCGGTATTATTTATGATTACAAGATCCTTAAATTTTGATTTTTTAATCATTAGATTAATTTTTTAAGATAGGAAGAGTATTCACAATTTCCATAAAACTTTATTGCTTTTTTTATATCTTTACTATTAATCCAGTTATTTAATAATGCTATTTCTTCGAGACACGCAATCTTAAAACCTTGCCTATTTTCAACCGCCTGAACAAAAATTGATGTTTTGTAATAATCACTAATAGAACCTGTGTCTAACCAAGCACCACCTCTTCCAAGAAATTCTGCTGAAAGTTTATTCTTAAGTTTATATTTATTAATTAAGTCAATGATTTCAAGTTCACCTCTTTTTGAGGGTTTTAAACTCTTTGCATAATCTACAACATTCTTATCAAAAAAATAAAGACCTGTGATTGCATAATTCGATATAAATTTTTTTGGTTTCTCTTTAATTTTAAGAATTTTTTTATTTTTAAAATTTATTTTTGCAACACCAAAAGCTTCTGGATTTTTTACACTATGTAGGACTATTCTCGCTCCACTTTTTAATTTGACACAATTAGCCAGAAGTCCTGATAAATTTTGTCCGTAAAAAAAGTTATCCCCCAAAATCATAGCAACTCCTGAATTCTTAATAAAATCTTTTCCAATCAAGAATGCATCTGGCAAACCTCTTGGTTCGCTTTGCTCTTTAAAAGTAATATTTACTCCAAAATTTTTTTTATTTGGAAACAACTTTTTATACTGGTTTAATTGACCTTTATTTACGATAATCAAAATATCTCTTATTTTTGCTAACATTAGTATTGATAAAGGATAATAGATCAGAGGCTTATCATAGATTGGTAATAGTTGTTTATTTACCGCCTTAGTTAGTGGGCTCATTCTAGTGCCCATTCCACCAGCCAAAATAATCCCTTTTTTTATCATTATTTACCTAATCTATTTAAAATATCTCTTTTTGAAAGTGATTTAAAGTATGACTTGTTTTCAAAATACCAATTAAGTGTTAATCGTATTCCTTGTGAAAAATTTATTTTTGGATACCAATTAAGTTTTTTTTTAATTTTATCACTATTTAGTGCATATCTGATATCATGGCCAGGACGATCTTTAACAAAATTAATTTTTACTTTTTTACCCAACTTTATAATTTTTTTTGAATTTTTTAAAATTTCTTTGGTGACTTGTAAATTATTCAAGTTTTTGTTTGAACCAATATTATAAGATTCTCCGATCTTACCTTTAGAGAAAACTTTAATTAATGCCTCACAGTGATCTTTTACGTATATCCATTCTCTTGAATTTTGCCCTTTTCCATATATTGGTAAAGCTCTATTATTTATTATATTATAAATAAGTTTGGGAATTAATTTCTCTGGATGTTGTTTAGGGCCATAATTATTTGAACAATTTGTAATTATTGCGGGTAACTTATAAGTTTTTATGTATGCGCGAACTAAATGATCAGATGCGGCTTTACTTGCTGCATATGGGGAACTTGGTTGATAGGGGTACGTTTCGCTGGTCCTTCCTTTTAGAACATCACCATAAACCTCGTCAGTTGAAATATGAATTAATTTTGACTTATTTTTTTTTGAAAAATCCTTAAAAGATTCAAGTAAATTATATACACCCACGACATTGCTTTGTATAAAATTTCCAGGATTATCAATTGATCTGTCAACATGTGTTTCAGCAGCTAAATTAAAAATTCCTGAAGGTTTATACTTCATAAATATTTTTCTTATCTTGTTGTTTGCGATATCAAGTTTTATGAATTTATATTTTTTAGATTTCTTAAAATCTTTAGTATTGTAAAAATTTGAAGAATAGGTACCTTTGTCTATATTGATGATGTAAAAATTTTTTTTTAACAATAGTTCTATAAGATTACTTCCTATAAATCCTAATCCTCCAGTAACAATGATTTTTTTCATTTTTTGATTTTTACATTAAAAATAAATTTTAGTATAGTCGAGTATATATATATTATGTCAATAACTAGGCAAAATCTTTCGGTGATAATAGTTAGTTACAAAAGTGAGCATGTAATTGAAAATTGTATCAACTCTATTGATAATGAAATTGAAATATTAGTTATCGATAATTACGGTGATTACCAACTAAAAGAAAAAATTGAAACTAAGTATAAAAATGTCAAATGTATTTTGTCAAAAGAAAATCTAGGTATGGGTGCAGGAAATAATTTAGGTATTAAAAATGTAAATAAAGATTATGTATTAATATTAAATCCAGATATAATTTTAGAGAAAAGTTCTATTGATGAGATGATTATGTCATCAAAAGAAATTAATAACTTTGGAATTATTGCTCCTCTCTCAGATAAAAATGAATATCCAAATTATACCTTAAAAAAAGGTCATAATTTTAGTCCAACAAAACCCTTTAAAGTCGAAAGTGTTGATGGATATGCAATGTTGTTAAATCTAAAAAAATTAAAGAAATTAGAAAATTTTTATTTTTTCGATGAAAATTTTTTTTTATATCTTGAAAATGAAGATTTATGTAAACGATTAGAAAAAAATAATGAAGATATTTATATAGTTCCAAAATCGAAAATTCATCATCTAGGAGGAAAGGCTGTTGATCCAAAATACCAAAATGAAATTGAGTATTTAAGAAATTGGCATTGGATGTGGTCAAAATTTTATTTCAATAAAAAACATTATGGTTATCTGATGGCTATATTTAAGATTTTTAAGAATTTAATTTCAGCCAAGTTAAAATTTTTCTTTTATTTAATAACACTTAATACTTTCAAAAGAAAAATTTATCAGATGAGATTATTAGGGCTTATTAGTTCAATGACAGGAAAAAATTCTCATTACAGACCTAAAATTTAAAAATCAATGGCCGGGAAATTCAATTAAGTTTTCTACTTTATAGCCTTTTTTAACTAAAGCATCTGAGCCATTAAGATCAAAAAGATTTATTACAAATATGAATCCAGCAACTTTTCCTTTAGAAATTTCTACAAGTTTTGCTGCTGCATCAGCTGTACCACCAGTTGCAATTAAATCGTCAATAATTAAAATAGAATCTCCCTCAATTATTGAATCTTTATGAACTTCTATAGTAGCTTTTCCATACTCTAATTCAAAATCAACAGAGTGCACATCAGCTGGCAATTTATCTTTTTTTCTTAACATTATAAATGGTTTTTTTAAAATGTAGGAAACTGCTGATGCAAAAACAAATCCTCTCGACTCAATTGCAGCGACTTTATTAAATTTCATATTTTTTGATCTTTCTACAATTTGATCAATTGTTTCTGAAAAAGCTTTTTCATTTTTAATAAGAGTTGTAATATCTCTGAACAAAATACCTTTTTTTGGATAATCTGGGATAGATCTAATAAAGTCTTTTAAATTCATAAGAGTAAATTATAAAAGTATAAATAAATTAATTTTTAAACATGACAATAAATAAATTAGCAATTATTGGTGGTAGCGGCCTTTATGATGTTGAAGAATTCAAAAATAGGGAATTATTAGATTTAACTACACCCTGGGGAAAACCCTCAGATCAAATATTAAAAACAAACTACAATAATAAGGAAGTTTACTTTCTACCAAGACATGGGAGAGGTCATGTTGTTTCTCCTTCGAAAATAAATTTTCGAGCAAATATCGATGCTCTTAAACAATTAGGAGTTACAGATATTGTATCAGTATCGGCAGTTGGATCTCTAAAAGAAGATTTGCCACCAGGAAAATTTGTAATTATTGACCAGTTCATTGATAGAACATTTACAAGAAAAAAAACATTTTTTGATGATGAAATTGTTGCTCATGTTTCTATGGCACATCCAACATCAAATGGTTTAATGAATGCGTGTGAAGAGGCAATAAAAGAAGAAAAAATTGATTATCAAAGAAATGGAACATACGTTGTTATGGAAGGACCTCAATTTTCAACATTAGCAGAATCAAACTTATATAGATCTTGGAAAGCAGATGTAATAGGGATGACCAACATGCCTGAAGCAAAATTAGCAAGAGAGGCAGAAATTAGATATGCCTCTGTCTCAATGGTTACAGATTATGATTGCTGGCATCCAGATCATGAAAACGTTGATGTTCAACAAGTAGTAAAAGTTTTATTAGGTAATGCAGCTAAGGCAAAAAATATGATTAAAAATTTGATAGAAAATTTTGAAAGTCATATTGATCCTAAAGATCCAACAAATAATTGTTTAGATGTAGCTATTATTACTTCACCTGAAAAAAGAACGAAAAAAACTATAGAAAAATTAAATACTGTTGCTGGCAGAGTTTTGAATAAATGAGAATAGAGGGAAAAGAATATCGGACTATATGGTGTGAAAATAATGTTGTAAAAATTATTGATCAAACAAAACTTCCACACCAATTTACAATAAAAGATCTTAAAACAGTCAAGGATGCAATAAATGCAATTAAAGTAATGGAAGTAAGAGGTGCTCCTTTAATAGGAGCGACAGCAGCTTATGGATTGGTTTTAGCAATTATAGAAAATAATGATCAATCATTTTTAAAAAAATCTGCAGAAGATTTAATTAGTTCAAGACCAACAGCAATAAATCTAAAGTGGGCTGTTGATAGAATGATAAATAAGTTATCAGGTGTGAATACTGATAAAATCTTAGAAATAGCTTTGAATGAAGCAAAAAATATATGTGAAGAAGATGTAAAATTTTGTGAAAATATAGGTTTAAATGGACTAAAAATTATTGAAGAAATTTACAATAAAAAAAAAGATACAGTCAATATATTAACTCATTGTAATGCAGGTTGGCTTGCAACAATAAATTGGGGGACTGCAACTTCACCAATTTATCATGCACATAAAAAAGGAATTCCAGTTCACGTTTGGGCAGATGAGACTAGACCGAGAAATCAAGGAGCAAATCTTACCTCTTATGAATTAAATGAAGAGGGAATTAAAAACACAATCATTGCAGATAATACAGGTGGTGTATTAATGCAAAGAGGTGAAGTTGATATATGTATTGTTGGAACAGACAGAACTTTAGCTAATGGAGATGTTTGTAATAAAGTTGGAACTTATCTTAAAGCACTCGCGGCCCATGATAATAAGATTCCATTTTATGTTGCATTACCAAGTTCAACAATTGATTGGAATTTAAAAAATCATAAAGATATTCCAATTGAAGAGAGAAATTCAGAGGAATTATCTCATGTAGCAGGTTTAGATGAAAAAGGAGATATAAAGAAAATACGAATTTATCCAAAAAAAAGTAAAGCTATGAACTTAGCTTTTGATGTAACACCAGCAAAATATGTTACAGCCTTAATTACTGAAAAAGGTGTGTGTGAAGCATCGGAAAAAGGACTTAAAGATTTATTTAAATGAAGAATTTAGATCAAAGAAATCAAATTATTGAGTATTCATTAAAATTAAATTCTACAAACCTTTCACCTCTTAGATCAGGCAATATATCTTTGAGAGGAACGGAAGATGATGAAGAGGGATACTTGATTACTCCATCAGGAAAAAGATATGAAACGCTAAAACCTGAAGATATTGTTTTTATGGGTTTGAATGATGAAGAAGAAAAAAACGATTCAGTCAATAAACCTTCATCTGAATGGAGATTTCATCGTGATATTTATATAAATAAAAAAGAGGCACACGCCATTGTTCATGCTCATTCTCCACACGCAACAGCTGTATCTTCACATGGAAAACCTATTCCACCATTCCACTATATGATTGCACTTGCAGGAGGAGATGACATTAAATGTGCTGAATACGCTACTTTTGGAACTGAAGAGTTATCTAACAATGTTATCAAAGCCTTAAAAAATAGATCTGCATGTTTAATGTCTAATCACGGCCAGGTTGCTTTTGGTAAGGATTTAGAAAATGCATTTGAACTTGCACAAGAGATAGAAAATATTTGTCATCAATACACTATTGCTCTAAAGTTAGGACAGCCTAAGATTCTTTCATATGAAGAGATGAAAAAAGTTTTAGATAAGACCAAGAATTATAAAAAAGGGTAAGATGATTAAAGTCGGGGAGCATATTACTTTAGATATTATAGGTACTACAAAAGAGTACGATCCCACAGTTTATGAAAGAGTTATACATAAAATAGCTAAAGTAGCTAATGTAACTATTTTAAATATTTCAAAATATAAATTTGAACCCCAGGGTTTTACTATTTTAGCTTTATTAGCTGAAAGTCATATCAGTTTTCATACATTTCCAGAAAATGGAATAATTAGTTTTGATTTTTTTACCTGCGGAAAAATAAGCCCATCAGTAGCAATTGATATTGTCAAAAAAGAATTTGAACATAAAAGAATTGTAAAAAAAGAATTTAACAGAGATACCAGATCTCTTTACCACGATATTTATAGTTCACCAGGATTACAAAAATCATATGTTGTAAATGAAGTTCTAGAGGATTTTAAATCAAAAGTTGGTCAACACATTGAAATCTTAGAATTAGAACAATTTGGAAAGTCTTTATTTATAGATAGTGAAATACAAGTTGCTGCTTCAGATGAACATTTATATAGTTCAACTTTTGTTGGAGCAGGCTTAAAATTAAATAAAAAAAATGAAAGAGCTGCAATAATAGGAGGTGGTGACGGCGGTGTTGCTAGAGAGTGTATTTCAAAAAAATTTAATTTTATTGATTGGTATGAATTAGATCCAGAAGTTGTGGAAGTTTGTAACAAACATCTTGGTGATATTGGAAAAAAATCTACAGAAAAAAACTCAGTAAAATGTGTATGGGGTGATGCTTTTGAAAGTATAAAGACAGTAAACGAAGATACATATGATCATATTTTTGTTGATCTAAATGATGATCAGTTTTGTATAGATCTTGCTGCTAAAAATATGGATTCTTTAGTTAAAATACTTAAACCAAAAGGAGTTATTACCGCACAAGTAGGAAGTCAGGATAAAAAACCTCTTCAAGTTGAAAATTGGTTGAATGTATTTAATCATCATTTTGGAAATACTAATTTATCAAGAGTTTACATACCTAGTTTTGATTGTTCTTGGAATTTTTCTTCTTCAATAAATCATTAATTTTTTCTTTTTAATATCCACAATTTGTGAAATACTATTTTTTTTATTAAAGGAGATAACAATGAATATATTCAAGAAAACTATTTTTTCAGTTTTACTTTCTCTATTGGTAATGGGAAATGTTAATGCTGATAAAATAAGAATTGGAACAGAGGGTGCTTATCCTCCATGGAACTCAAAAAATGAGGCAGGTAAGTTAATCGGATTTGAAGTTGAATTAGCTTACACGCTATGCAGATACATTGGGCAACAATGTGTGATAGTTGAACAAGACTGGGATGGAATGATACCAGCTTTAATCATGAGAAAGTTTGATGCAATAATGGCAGGTATGTCAATAACTGCAGAAAGGCAAAAAGCTATAAGCTTTTCTCAAGGTTATGCAGATGAAGTTGCATCTTTAGCAGTCATGAAAGGATCTAGCTTGGAAGGTTTAGATACACCTGCTGGGATAAATCTTACAAAACCAAATGCTGCAGCTAAAAAAGCTCTTAAAACACTTACAGCTGCATTAGCAGGTAAAACTGTTTGTGTACAAACTGCTACAATTCACCAAAACTTTTTAGACTCTGGTGACGTTGGAAAAGTAAATGTAAGAACTTACAAAACACAAGACGAAGTTAACTTAGATTTAGCATCGGGAAGATGCGATGCTGCATTAGCTGCTGCTGTTGCATTCAGCGATTATGCAGAAAAATCTGGTAAGCCAGTTGTTCTAACTGGACCAACTTTCTCTGGTGGTGCATTTGGAAACGGTGTTGGAGTAGGTATTAGAAAAGATGATACTGAACTTTTGAAAAAGTTTAACGCCGCTATCAATAAAGCGAGAAAAAACGGAGACATTAGTAGAATTGCTACTAAGTGGTTTGGTTTCGACGCTTCTATGTAATTAAATTTTAGATTTGGCGACTATAATGTATAGTCGCCAATCTGTATGGAACTTCTAGCATTTGGAGATACTGGTTGGGGTGATGAATTATTTTATGCAACCCTGATGACCATAGCTGTTTCGATAACAGCAATGTTTATAGGTTTTCTTTTTGCTTTAATCTTTACTCCATTAAAATTATCAAAAAATAAGTTTTTAAATTTTATCGCAAATTCTTACACAACTATAATAAGAGGTGTTCCAGAATTATTAGTAATTTATCTTTTCTTTTTTGGTGGAACTGGCGCAGTAATGTATGTTGCATCAATATTTGGCTATAATGAATATATTGAAATAAATGCATTTATCACAGGTGCATTTGCAATTGGGATAATCTCTGGCGCTTATTCGACAGAAGTTTTTAGAGGAGCAATACAATCAATTGATAAAGGCCAGTTCGAAGCTGCCAATGTATTAGGTCTCAATAAATTTGGAAAATTTTTTAGAATTATCTTACCTCAAACATTAAGATTAGCTATTCCAAATCTAAGTAACGTTTGGCAAATAACACTCAAAGATACTTCTTTAATCTCAGTTACTGGTTTAGTTGAAATCATGAGACAATCTTATATTGCTGCTGGATCAACAAGAGATCCATTATTCTTTTATTCATTTGCTGCAGTTTTGTATTTACTACTTACTTTTGCGAGCATGAAATTAATCAATAGATTAGAAGTCAAATATAGTAGGGGGTATTAATGGATCTTGATTTAATGATTAATAGTTTCCCAAAGCTACTTAGTGCTGCTGTAATTACTTTAAAACTTCTTTCGGTTTCCTTAATAATTGGACTATTCATAGGATTATTTTTCTCAATACTTAGATTAAATAAAAATCTATTTATCAATAGATTTGCTTATGGATATTCTTATATTTTTAGAGGCACACCTCTTTTAGTTCAAATTTTTATAATTTATTTTGGATTAGGCCAGATTGAATATTTAAGATCGACAGTTTTATGGGTAATTTTGAAAGAACCATATTGGTGTGCGATTATTGCTTTTGCTCTAAACACGGGTGCTTACACTTCAGAGATATTAAGGTCAGCATTTCAAACAATCAAACCTGGAATAATAGAGGCAGGTAAAAGTTTAGGAATTTCTAATAAAGTAATCTTTTATAAAATTCAAATTCCTATCGCTATCAGACAATCTTTACCAGCCTATGGAAACGAAATTATCCTAATGATGAAAGGAACTTCTTTAGCTAGCACAGTCACCATAATGGACCTAACAGGTGTTGCAAAATATATAATTTCAACAACTTTTAAACCAATTGAAGTATTTATAGTTGCTGGTGGAATTTATCTATTTATGACTTTTATTATTCACAACGTAATTAAATTTTTAGAGAAAAAATATAGTTTTAATTAAAGTATTACTAAATCTAACTTTTGTTTACCAAGTCTTTCATTACCATCTCCTGTAACTAAATAGGTTTCACCTAGGTTCATGGCTAATTGATTTTCAGAGTCCATTAATATCATATGCATAAAAAAAACGTTTCCAGGCTGAATTACATAAGGATTGTTTGTATATAGCATTGGCCAATCCATCCAGTTTGGAGAAAAAGTATTTCCTAATGAGTAACCACAAGCGTTCATTCGAGCTTTTTTAAAACCAAGGTCGTCAAACGTTTTTGCATGAATATCAAAAACTTCTCCAACCTTATTTCCAGGTTTTAATTTATTTTCACAGTTTTTAAGAGCTTCAACACACGCTTCATGCATTTTATGATGTTTAGGATCCGCTTTACCAATAGGAATAGTTCTAAACATTGCAGAATGGTAATGTCTATAAGTACCAGCCCACTCAATAGTTAATTGATCTTGTTTATTTAAAATTTGTTTTTCTGCTTGATAACGACAAAGCAGTGCATTTTTACCAGAACCAATTATAAATTCATTTGCTGGATAATCTCCGCCACCTTCAAATATAACTCTGTTCATTTCTGCTAATATCTTAGATTCACTAATACCAGCTTTTGCATGTTTCCAAACTTCGTCTAAAGCTTTATCCGCAAGCTCTGCGGCTTTTTTAACATAAACTATTTCTTCATTAGATTTTACTACTCGTAATTTTGATATTAGGTCTGATTTATCCTCAAGTGAACAATAATTTTTTAAGGACTTGTTTAACCGAATAGCATTATATCCAGTTAAACCGTATGCCTCATATTCTACTCCTAATTTTTTCCCTTTAAGATTTAATTCATCCAAAATAACCTTAAGGTTATTAGTTGGATTTGATCCATCTTTATCAACCCAAATTCTGATATCTTCTATGTTTGATGTATTTTGAGCCTGTCTTAAATCAGGAGTTCTTGTGAGCAGTATTATATTTCCACTTTTATCTAAAACTAATGTCTGAAAAAAAACATAACCAAATGTGTCGTAACCAGTCAACCAATACATAGACTCTTGTCTAAACATTAAAAGAGCATCAAGATTTTGCTCCTGCATAGAATTTAATACTTTAGTTTTTCTGTTAGAAAACTCTTCTTTTGAAAAATGCAAAGCCATTCTGTAATCTTAAAATATTATTTTAATTTTATATAAGTGATAAAGTTATAATCCAAAAGTTCATCTGAATATTCAAGAATATCCTTGGGTGTCTCTTGCAATAAAGGTGATTTATACATCTCATTAATCTGATAATTACTTATTAGTGGTGGAAACTCATAATAAGTTTCAAACAAATCATTGAGATGACTTGTAGTTTCTTTATTATGTAAGGCATCTCTTATTCTTTGATTAATATTATTAAGGTCAATATTAGAGTTATATTTAGATAAAAATATTTTTTTAATTATAATTTTAGTAAATTGATAATAAGTTTTAGTAAGACTTAAAAATCCTGGTTTGTGATTAAAATTGAAATTGTTAGAAATTTGTTTTAAAGTTTGAAAGTCTCCCTCGTTAGTTGGGTAATTATCTTCTAAGACAATATTTTTGATACCAAAAAAATTTGATTGTTTTATTCTTTCTACATGGTCTACGTGATCGTCAAAAAAAACTAATGTATTATCTGGTAAATTCTTAAATTCATTGTATTTGAAGTCTAAGGATCTATATTCAGATTTTTTTGAAAAATACTCTCTTTTATTTAAGTCTATATCGATTGAAATTATTTTTGAATTTGGCAGAGTGTTTTCTATTAACCAAGTAGATTGACCCTTATATACTCCGCTCTCGATAACTAATTCAGGTTTTAAATTTTTAAGTATTAAATAAAAATAAAACATGTGAGTAAATAACATCCCACCTTTATTATTTTTTATTGGTCTAGTCTTATAAAGAGAGGAAAAATCATTTAAAAAATTAAGTTTTTTATATAACCAATTCGGAACGTTTTTCTCAAGAATATTTGAATGCATCTTTTTTAGTAATTTGTATATTCTTTTATTTCTTTAATACTTGATCCTGTATGATTATTGATCTCCAATTTAATTTTTGCTCTATCATCATTTAAAAAATGAACATCTCTTGAAAGTTTTATAAATTTTTCCCCAAAATCTTTATCTTTTTCACACTGTCTTTTATTATCTTCGATAATCCAAAGTTTACCATTTATTTCTTTCAAAGACTGAAAAAGATTATCAAGTTTATCATCAGACTTAATATTTTTTTCTAATTGTTTTTTCAAAATAGTATGTTCATTATTAATAAACTTCAGTTTTTCAACATCTTTAATTTTTACTTGTTTGATTTCTAAAATAGAAATTTTATCCAAAAGTTCGCCAATTGAGACTTCCACTATAATTTTATTCATAAAATTTAATACTGTGTTATCTTGTTTTAAATATGTCTAATATTTTAATTATTAAACACGGATCATTAGGAGATATAGCTCAAGCAAGTGGTGCAATTCAAGACATATCTGAAAATCACAAAAATGATCGAATTTATTTGCTTACAACAAAAGCTTATTTAGAAGTTTTTAAAAAAAATCCATTTATACATGAAGTAATTCTAGATAAAAGATTACCAAGATATAATCTCATATACTTATATTTCTTAATGAGGGAACTTAAGAAACGTAATTTTTCAAAAGTTTTTGATCTTCAAAATTCTTCTAGAACAAATTTTTATAAGAATATTCTTTTTCCAAAAGCAAAAAAAGAAATCTGGTCTAGTTCAATTACAACTATGCCTGAAGTGATAAATAAAAAAGAATTTGATAAACATTCAGTTTTAGACAGATTTAATCATCAATTACAAACTTCAGGAATGAAAACATCTCACACATTAAATCCTGATTTTAGTTGGGCTTGTTCTGATGTTAGTAAAATTAAAAATAACTTTAAATTAAATAAATTTATTTTGTTATTTCCTTTTTGCTCGCCACATCTAAGTATCAAAAAATGGCCTTATTATAATGATTTAATAAAATTTATTTCAGAAAAATTTGATAATGAATATAAAATTGTTACAGCTCCAGGACCCACAGAAATAAATGATGCTAAGCAAATTAATGCCGAAGCTCTAATGGACAATGGTAAAGCCCTTAATATTTCTCAATTAACCTCTTTAATTAAAGACAGTTCGTTTGTTATTGCAAATGATACTGGACCAGCACATATTGCAGCTCATGTGGGAGCTAAAGGTTTAACTTTATTTGGAAAACACACAACTGCTTACAAAGTTAGTATTGAAAGAGAAAATTTTAAAGCAATTGAAGTAACAGATTTAAATAATTTAAGTGCAGAAAAAGTTTTTGAAAGATTAGTTAATTCTTTAAATTAATTAAGAATTTTTTTGTACTCTTCTAAAGTTTTATACCATTGAAACTTTGAAACATGCTCTTTGGCATTTTTTCCAAGTTCAATATATTTTTTATTTTCAATCATTGAATTTAATGATGAATAAATATCATCAAGATTGTTCCCATCACAAATTAACCCAGTTTTATCGTGATCAATGGCATCTGATGCACCACCATCTTTCCCCCCTAGTGAGGGAATTCCATATTGTGCAGCCTCTATATAGGCTATTCCAAAACCTTCAACAGAAGTTTTATGTATTATAGATGGCATGACAAAGATATTTGATTTAGCCACTAGTGCATTTTTTAAATCATTGCTTATATCTTTAAAAAACATTACTTGTGAGGTTAGATCTAATTCTTCAACTAATTTTTTTATATTTTCCTCCTCATCACCATAACCAATACAAATATAAACAATATCAGGGTATAATTGTTTTAAATTTCTTAGTGCCATAATTACCTTTTCATGATTTTTTCTTTTATCAAATCTAGAAACAGTAATTAGTCTTGGTGTTTTTACTTTTAATAAACTTTCAACTTTCTCCAAAGATTTTTTATTTAATTCTTGAACTGGGTCAGCTCCAGGATTAATAACAATAACCTTATCTTGTTTAACACCATTATTTATTGCTAAATTCTTTGTATACTCAGAATTTGCAATTACTTTTTCCACATTATTAAGAACTTTTATAACTCTTTTATTTAATGAGCTTCCTTGTGGATGGTTGATCTCCTTACCATGAATTAAACAATATTTTTTTTTATCAGTTTTAATTAATTCTAAACTTTTCCAGTGATCAGCGATGACGCCTTCAACTTTATTTTCTTTTAAAAACTCATTAATTAATTGAGCTTTTCTTATTTTCCTAAGAAATTTTATTCCACCAACTCTATCAATTGAAAAACTTGCTTGTTCATCAAAATCTTTATGATTTTGATAATAATCTGCAAAAACTTTAATCATGAAATTTTTTGACATTTCACGAGATAAACCCCACATCAAACTTTGCATTCCACCTAATTCAGGTGGAAATGCTCTTGTTACAATAAGATACATTAATTAGTTTTCCACTTGATACCACATCCAGCACTAGGAATTTGGTTCTCAGGTCCTTTATTAGTTTCAGCAATTTGTTTCATGGCTTTTAAAAGATCACTATCCCCGTCTCTCACTGGAATTAATTTTTTTAGCTCTCTTACCCTACCTCTATATTGGAGTTCTAGATTTTTGTTATAACCAAAGAAATCTGGAGTACATACTGCATCATAAGTTTTTGCAATTTCCTGAGTTTCATCAACTAAATAAGGAAAACCGAATTGATTTTCTTTTGAAAATTTAATCATATTTTCAAACGAGTCCTCAGGATAATTTTCTGCATCATTGGCACAAATAGCAACAGAGTTAATACCGATGTCTTTCAATTTTTTACAATCATCAACAATATCTTTTGTTACTGCTTTAACATATGGACAGTGATTACAGATGAACATAATTAATGTTCCTTTTTCACCTTTTACATCTGCTAATGAAAGAATTTTACCTTCTGTTGATTTAAGCTTAAAGTCATGAGCTTTTTGACCAAAATCACATATTGGAGTTTGTATGGGCATAATGTAATAATATATAAATTATGTTTTACGATTTAAAAGATAAAAAACCAAAAAACTCTGGCGAAAATTGGGTAGCTCCTAATGCAACTGTAATAGGTGATGTTACTTTAGAAAAAAATTCAAGTATTTGGTTCAATGCAACCTTAAGAGGAGATGTAGAAAATATTCATATTGGTGAAGGTTCTAATGTTCAAGATGGAAGTGTTCTACACACTGACCCTGGCTATCCATTAAAAGTTGGAAAGAATGTTACGATAGGGCATATGGTTATGCTTCATGGCTGTACAATAGGGGATAATAGTTTGATTGGTATTGGAGCAGTAATTTTGAATAATGCTAAGATTGGAAAAAACTGTTTAGTTGGTGCAAAAGCATTAATTACAGAAAATAAAGAAATCCCAGATAACTCTTTAGTGATTGGCTCACCTGGTAAGGTGGTAAGAGAAATTACTGAAGATGAAAAAAAAGCTATTATAGAAAACACAAAGCATTATCAAGATAATTGGAAGAGATATTCTAAATCAATCTTTTAATTACTAATTAAAATTCCTCACAAGTGCCATGAGATAGCACTAAATCATCACTACCATTAATACCAATCAGATCTGTTACAGCAAATCTTAAATTTTTAGTATTTATGGCAAACATTGTTCCATAAATTGTGTGACATTGCATTATATGCGAAAAAGTTCCTACCATCCGTCTGCAATTTGTTATTGAGTCAGACCTGTCTTTGCTAGAATAAAAGTTATTTTCAAAATCTATTTTTGCTTTAAATCTTTCAGTATTATAACCATATCTCTTGAAATTTTCTTTTGGAGCAAATCCAGTTTTTTCAATTTCTATGCAATAATACATTTTTTCTTTTGCTAAAGAATAATTAAAAAAAGTAAAAAATAAGATGAATGTATAAAAAAACAATTTTTTAATTTTATGAAACATACATGAAAATATGAATATAATACAAAGTGAGATTAATTTCAATTCCTTTAAATTAAAAGATTATTTAATGATAATTTTTTCAAGTATTTAATTAATTATTTTTTGGATAAGGTTTTAAAAGATACTTTCAAATATGGGTGTTTTCTCTTTAATAATTTCTTAATATTTTTGAAAGACTCTTTATGTATTTTATTCTCAATTAACGAGTTAAATTTTTTACCGTTATAAGCTATTTTAGCTGCTCCACAATCTTCATGATTTAAAACAATTAATTTACTTATTTTATGTAACTTTATTGAAGTTTCAAGATTATCCCAAAAAGTTGAATGCCATTTCTTAAATTTTTTATGAGTTACACCAATTGCAGCTCCAGCTATTGTAAAAGCACTATATTTGCCTGTGAGTTTTTTTGTTTTTAGATATTTATAAACTTTTGGCTGAAATCGTGGATCCATACAGGATAAAACCATTGCTTCATATTTTTTCATTATGGAACTAGCCAACTTTCTTTTTTGTTCTTTAAATCAAACTTTGCTCTTCTATGTCCTTTAGCTGCAAGATATAACCATTCAATTGATTTAATTTTACATTTTATAACTGTAAAATTTTTATAACCTTCTTCACTTTGCTCCATAGTGTAATCGAAATCTTCCAATTTAGATATCATTCCGGAGGTTGGATTTTCTGATGTTGTTCCAGGAGGACTATCGGTTAAGTAACATCTCCTGCTTATATGTTGAGTTTTTTTCCAAGATTCTTCTGTTGTAGAATTTTGGTTATTTACTTCACACTCAACTTTTACTCTTAATTGTATTTTTTCCTCTTTATCGTAGAAAACTAAAGAAGCGTTTTTATTTTTCTTTAAAATATTCACTTTTGGAGATCTTAAATCAGTATGAAATTGTAATAAATTATTTTCTCTATCTGATTTACGCAAAACAACAATCCTCCCATCAACTTCGCTTTGATGAGCACAAATAAAAACTGGAATTCTAAAAGGTGAGCTCCTGTTAGTCACAGCATCATCTAACATAGACCAATATTTATTTTGGATTTCTACAAAATCTTCGTAGTATGCTGGCTGCATACTTTACTTTCTAAATCTTTTTATTAAACTTGAAGTATCCCAACGATTACCTCCCATTTCTTGCACTTCACCATAATATTTATCAACAAGCTCAGTGACAGGTAATAATGAGCCATTATTTTTAGCTTCATCCATTGCAATCTTTAAATCTTTTCTCATCCAGTCTACTGCAAAACCAAAATCAAACTTGTCATCAATCATTGTTTTATATCTATTCTCCATTTGCCAAGATTGTGCCGCACCTTTTGAAATAACTTCAATTACATCTTCCATGTTTAATCCAGCCTTCATTCCAAAATTTATGGCTTCTGATAAACCTTGAACTAAACCTGCAATACAAATTTGATTAACCATTTTTGCAAGCTGTCCATTTCCAGGGCCACCGAGTAATTTCATTTTTTTGCTGTAACAATCAATTTTATCTTTTGCTTTATCAAAGTCAGCTTGATCACCACCAATCATGACTGTTAAAGCGCCATTCTCTGCACCAGCTTGTCCTCCTGACACTGGTGCATCTAATGCACCAAATCCATTTTTCTTTGCATAAGCATGTATCTCTCTCGCAATCGTTGCAGAAGCAGTTGTGTTATCAGTATATACAGCACCTTTTTTAATTGTTTTAAATGCACCGTTATCTCCAAAGGTTACTTCTCTTAAATCATTATCATTTCCAACACATGTAAATATGTATTCAGCATCTTTTGCAGCTTCAGCTGGAGTATCAGCCATTTTACCATTGTATTCTTTAATCCATTTTTCAGCTTTGGATTTTGTTCTGTTAAAAACAGTTACATTGTGTCCACCTTTTGATATATAACCAGCCATTGGATAGCCCATGACACCAAGACCTATGAAAGCAACGTTACAACTCATAATTTTTTAATATGTTTAAAAGTTTAAGTTTAAAAGTAATTATATTTGGATTTATATTTACATTTTTTTCTAGTTTTGGACAGAGTTTTTTTCTTGGTTTTTTTAATTCTAGCATAAGGGATACATTATCCATCACCCAGGGACAATTTGGAACAATTTACGCATCTGCAACTTTACTAAGTAGTTTTTTATTAATTTGGGTTGGAAAAAAAATAGATGATATAAATATTTTCAAATTTGCATTTTTTGTAACAATACTTTTATCTTTTTCATGTTTTTTCTTTTCAAAAATTTCCTCAATAACTTTTTTATTTATTGCAATTTTTTTAATGAGATTCTCAGGCCAAGGTATGATGTCTCACACCGCTACAACAACTATTTCAAGATTTTTTACAAAATCTAGAGGAAAAGCTTTGAGCACAAGTTGGTTTGGTCTTTCCACTGCAGAATTCATACTACCTGTTTTAATTGTATATTTACTAACCATTACTTCTTGGCAAAATTTATGGATATATATTTCAATATTAGTTTTGATATTTCTTCCTATAACTTCCTTTATTTTAGTTAAGAGTTTAAACTTTGATTCTAGAGAGGAAACAAGTCAACAAGAATTTAATGAAAACATAAAACAATGGAAAAGAGTTGAAGTTCTTAAAGATTATCGTTTTTATATTGTTTGTTTGAATATGTTGGCGATGCCATGGATTGCAACAGGTGTATTTGTTTATCAATCTTTTATCACAGAGTCTAAAGGGTGGGGTACTTATGTGATTGCCCAATCTTTTATGGTTTATTCTGTTCTATCAGTAATAACTTTACTAGTTGCAGGGTTTTTGATTGACAAATTTACAAGCAGAAAATTACTCATTTTTATGAATATTCCATTATTAATTTCAACTATAGTTTTGATGTATTTTGATATTTCATTTTCAGCTTTTATATTTTTAGGTTTAATTGGTATCTCCAATGGACTTGCCAATGTATTGGGTTCTTCAACATGGGCAGAAATTTACGGTGTTAGGCACATCGGCTCTATAAAAGCTTTAACAACTGCTTTGATGGTCTTTTCTACTGCTTTTGGTACTGCATTATTTGGACTTTTAATTGATACGGGTTTTTCAATAGAACAGGTTGCTCTAGTATCATTTATTTATATTGCTATAGCTACAGCCTTGTTATTTTTTGTGAGAAATAAGCTAAATCCACAGTATTTATAAAATTCTCCTTGATTTTTAAAAGTTCACTGTGTAGATACTTCGAATGGCTAGAGTTACAGTAGAAGATTGCATCGATAAAGTAGAAAGTCCTTATGAATTAGTATTAGTTGCTAAAGAAAGAGCAACTCAACTAAATACAGGGATTGAACCAACCTTAGACAGAGATAATGACAAAAATACTGTTATTGCTTTAAGAGAAATTGCAGAGGAAAACATAAAAGTAAATGAACTTACTGATAGTGCAGTTTACAAATTAAGAAAGCATGTTGAGCAAGTCGATGATGGTGCAGAAGATGACGAAGATGTAGGTGATGATTTTGAGAGTTTATACAAAGGTGAAATCTCAAAAAGTGGAACACCTATTTTGCCATCAAAAAGAGCTAGAAAAACACCAGAAAAAATACAAGTTACAAATGAAGATTTAGCAGAATTATCTCAAACTGCTAAGCCAGACGTTGATACAGCAGCAACAGATGAAACGGGCGATGAACAAGGAGACGTTTCATTAGATGAAGTAACTGAAACTGAAAACCAAGCTTCAGAGCAAGAAACTACTAACGAGACTGAAAACAATCAGTAATTAAGAAAATTCTTTTAAAATTTTTTCCCTATGTTCATCTAAATCAGGGATATCACCTCTAGTTTTTTCATCTTTATAAGCAGACATCTTAATTGGATTACCTGCTAATTTAAAATCTCCAATTTTTTTGTGAAAGGCTTTAACGATCATATTTCTAGCTTCTACTTGAGGATTTTCTACAGCTTCTTTTATATTGAATATAGGACCACATGGAATTTTATCTTTTTCCATATCTTTAACCCATTCATTGGTAGTTTTAGATGACAATTTTTTTTCAAGAATTATTTTAAGCTCATCCATATTTTTTGCTCTTGATGAATTATTAGAAAACTTCGGATCTTTGTTAATCTCAGGCATTGCCAATAGATCACAAAGTTTTTCAAATAATCTATCATTTCCAGCAGCTATAATAATATAACTGTCTTTAGTTTTAAAAGCCTCAAAGGGTGCAATTGAAGGATGACGCGACCCCATTGGTTTTGGTATCTCATTTTTTGCTAAGTAACGAGCTATAGCATTTTCTAAAATTGCTATTTGACAATCAAGCATTGAAACATCTATGAACATTCCTTTACCAGTTTTTTGTCTATCATAGAGAGCAGCATTAATTCCGATTGCTGTGAACAAACCAGCAGTGATGTCTCCAATTGATGTTCCAACTCTAGTTGGCTCAGAATTAGGTTGTCCAGTTACACTCATTAAACCACCCATACCTTGTACAACCATATCGTAAGCAGGCAATTCTTTTAGAGGACCTGTTTGCCCAAATCCTGAAGCAGATGCATAAATTAATTTAGGATATTTTTTATTTACATCTTTCCAACCGTAACCCCATTTTTTCTAGAGTTCCTGGTTTAAAATTTTCAACCAAAATATCTGCTCTAGATAAAATTTTATCAAAAATTTTTTTGTCATCAGTATTTTTTAAATTAAGTGCAATACTTTCTTTACCTCTATTCAACGACATAAAATAGGCTGAGTAATCTTTAATGAATGGTCCAAATTTTCTAGAGTCATCTCCGATTTCCGGGGCTTCAACTTTAATTACCCTTGCACCGAGATCTGATAGTATCATTGTACAGTAAGGACCAACCAATACTCTTGTTAAATCAACTACTAGTAGGTTTTTTAACGGTCCATCCATAATTTCTATCTAATTTGAGTTTTTGTCGACTTGACTCTTATTAATAAGTTCACTTTAATTGAATTATTAAAAATAACAATAGAGGGAAATAATAATGTTAAAAAGAATATCTTTATATTTAACTTCATTAGTTTTTGCTTTTACTACTATTGGTTCTGCTTATGCAGTTACACTGAAAGCAAGTCACCAATGGCCTGGTACACAAAGAGCTGATGGATCTTATGACCCACGTCATGAAATGGTTCAAATCATTGCAGACGAGGTTAAAAAAGCAAATGTTGGAATAGATATCAGAATTTATCCAGCTAAATCATTATACAAACCTAAAGAACAGTGGAAACCTATGACAACTGGTCAATTAGATATTTCTGCTTTTCCATTAGCATATGCTTCTAAATTCCATCCAGAATTTGATGCAACTTTAATGCCTGGAACAGTAAAAAATCACGACCATGCGTTAAGATTTAATAAAGGTCCAATGATGACTGAAATTAAAAAAATCATTAACGATGCAGGTGTTGTAGTTTTATCTGATGCTTGGTTAGGTGGTGGTTTTGCTTCAAAAACAAAATGTATAAAAAATCCTAGCGATGCAAAAGGTCAAGTTATGAGAGCTGCAGGTAAAGCATTTAACCAAATGCTAGAAGCAGCAGGAGCTGGTATACAAAGTATGCCATCATCTGAAATTTACACAGGTTTACAAACTGGTGTATTAACAGGTGCTAACACAAGTTCAGGAAGTTTTGTAAGTTACAAAATTTATGAACAAGTTTCATGCGCAACTCCTCCAGGTAAATTTGGTCTATGGTTTATGTATGAACCAATTTTGATGTCGAAAAAATCTTTCGATGCTCTAAATTCTAAGCAACAAAAGGCTTTAATGAAAGCTGGAAAAGTTGCTGAGAAATACATGACAGCTCAAGTAGAAAACTTAGACAAAAAGTTTGAGGATGCTTATAAAGCTGCAGGTGTAAAATTAGTGTACATGGATGCAAAAGACCACGCTGCATGGGTAGAGATTGCAAAAAAATCTTCTCATAAGGCATTTGCTGAAAAAGTTCCAGGTGGCGACAAGCTGATGGAAATGGCTTTAGCAGTTAAATAAAATAATATATAAAGAACCCCTATTTATTCTTATTAAATAGGGGTTTTTTTATGAAAAAAAAATATCTTCAATTTTGTGATTTAATAGCTAAAGCATGTGGTGCTTTTGCTGTATTGGCATTGCTCTTATCAATTTTGGTAATTGTTGAGCTTGTTTTTGAAAGATATTTTTTTCAAAGAGCAATCACATGGCAAACAGAACTTGTCACGATGTTATTAGTCGCTTCAACTTTTATAGGGAGCGTGTACGTTCTAAGTGAAAAAGCTCATGTTAGTATGGAATGGATTTACGATTTTTTATCAAAAAAAAATATAATTAGATTAAAAATTTTTACATCTTCTGTAAGTTTATTATTTTTCCTTATTTTATTTTACTTTGGATTTTTAATGTTTGAAGAAGCATTTACTAAAAATTATTCAACAGGAACTGTCTGGGATCCGCCACTATGGATACCATATTCATCAATGATGTTGGGAGCTTTATTAATGATATTACAGTATATAGCAGAAATTATAAAACTAACTGATGAAAAGGATTTTAATTAAATGGATCCCCTGATTATAGCAGTAATTGTTGCAGTTTTTACTTTATTAGTTCTTTTTTCTGGAATTCCAATTGCTTTTGGTTTGAGTTTTGTTTCGATAGCTCTGCTAGTAACCTTTGAAGGTTTTCAAATGCTTGATGTCTTTGCTGAAACATTTTTTGCAGGTTTAAACTCATTTGTTTTACTTTCAATACCAATGTTTATTCTAATGGGAATGGCTGTTGCTAATTCTCCTGCGGGAAAAGACTTATACACAGGATTAGATAGATGGCTTTGGAGAGTACCAGGTGGATTGGTGATTTCAAATATTGGAGCTTGTTCGATTTTTGCAGCTTTGAGTGGGTCTAGTCCTGCAACTTGTGCTGCGATAGGAACAATGGGGATACCTGAAATGAGAAAAAGAGGTTACTCCGATCAAATCGCAACAGGAACTATTGCAGCTGGTGGAACTTTAGGAGTTTTAATTCCCCCAAGTATTGTTTTAATTGTTTATGGAATAGCAACAGGAACATCAATTGGAAGATTATTTTTATGTGGTCTTGTACCAGGCTTCATGTTGGCAGGCATGTTTGCAATATGGGCTCTAATACATAGTTATTTTATTGATAAGGATGCAGCAAAAGCTTTAAGAAATAGAGTAAGACCAACTTTAAAAGAAAAATTAGAGGTTTTACCAAGAATACTTCCGTTCTTAGCAATTATAGCAGGAGTTCTGTATGTACTTTATGGAGGAGTTGCAACACCATCTGAGGCATCTGGAGTAGGAGCATTCTTAGTTTTTGTTTTAATTGCTGTTGTATATAAAATTTATCAGCCAAGTAAGATTTGGAATATTGTTAAAGTTTCAATGAAAGAAAGTGTAATGATAATGTTCATTATTGCTGCTTCATATCTTTTTGCATTCACTCTATCACAACTTTATGTAACTCAGTCATTAGCACAGAGCATGGTCGAATTAAGCTCTAACAAATGGGTTGTGTTCATTCTAATAAACATATTTCTTTTAATAGCTGGTTTCTTTTTACCACCAGTCGCAGTTATTGTAATGACATCAGCTATATTATTACCAGTTATCACTACTTTAGGTTTTGATCCATATTGGTTTGCAATAGTATTTACAATAAATATGGAGATTGGCTTAATTACACCACCAGTTGGATTAAATCTTTATATTATAAAAGGAATTACCCCAGACGTTAGTTTGTCAGAAATTTTAAAAGGATCTATACCATTTATGATAATTATGGCTTTAGCTATAGTAATTTTATGTATTTTTCCTGAGATTGTTACATGGTTACCTGATAAAATAATGGGTAAAGACCTTGGATTCTAAAAAAGAAATAAACAGAAAAATATCAGTTGCTCCAATGATGGATTGTACTGATAGGCATGATCGTTTCTTTTTAAGACTGATGAGCAAAAATGTAATGCTATATACCGAGATGGTTGCAACAAAATCTGCAATTCATGGCGATAAAAAAAAAATTTTATCATTTAGTCCTGAAGAAAAACCATTAGCTCTACAAGTAGGTGGATCTAATAAAGAGGAGTTAGCAGAGGTAGCTAAAATTGCAGAGGACATGGGTTATGATGAAATTAATATTAATCTTGGTTGCCCTAGCAAAAAAGTTCAAAAAAATAAATTTGGTGCATGTTTAATTAAAGAACCTGATTTGGTTGCTGAATGTATTAATTCAATGGTAAATGCATGTAAGATTCCTGTTACAGCTAAAACAAGAATTGGTTTCGATGATACAGAAGAGTTTGATTATTTAAATAATTTTATTCATAAAATGAGAGATGCAGGTTCAAAAACATTTATTTTGCATGCAAGAAAAGCAATATTGACAGGTTTGTCTCCAAAACAAAATTTAAATATCCCAAAACTAAATTATAAAATGGTTTACGATATTAAAAAAGAAAATCCTAATTTAGAAATAATTATAAATGGTGGAATTACAAAGGTTGGCGAAATTAATGATCATTTACAATTTTGTGATGGTGTAATGATAGGAAGATCAATATACCAAAATCCATATTCTTTAATTGAAATTGAAAAGGAAATATTTAAGACAAAGAATAGTCCAACCAGGGAACAAGTGGTAGAAAAACTTTTAGAATATGCTGATAAAGAAGTAAAATTAGGCACAAAAATAAATCATATTATGAGACATACGGTAGGTTTATATCATGGACAAGTTGGTTCTAAAGAATGGAAAAGATATTTAAGCGATAATATGATGGCAAGAGATTCTGATTTTCAAAAAGCAAAACATATCATGACTATTGTTCAGAATAATGAGAAAGCAATTCAGGCTAATTCATAATGGACACTTTGGACATTAATGAAATTGTAAATTTATTGTTTGTTTTATCTATAGCGGCCTCAGTTGCTGGTTTTATGGCAGGTTTATTAGGTGTCGGTGGTGGAATTATAATAGTACCGGCACTTTATTACGCTTTTACTGTTTTAGATTTTGATATTGCAACAAGAATGCATCTTTCAGTTGGGACGTCATTAGCAATTATAATTCCAACTTCTATCATATCAACAAAAACTCACACGGAGCATGATGCAGTTGATTTCAAATTAATAAAATCTTTTGGTATATTTATTTTACTTGGTGTAATTAGTGGAACATTTTTAGCAGTAAACTTAAAAACACCAACTTTTGTTTTATTCTTTTCAGTTATGGCTTTTATTGTTGGTTTATTCTTTATTTTTTTTAGAGAACAACTTTTAAAAAATCCAAAAATGATTTCTGACTCTGCTAAAAATGTTTCTGGAGTTATTATAGGTTTCATATCTGTATTACTAGGTATTGGTGGTGGTTCATTGATGGTTCCTTTTATGAGAACTTTTGGTTACGATATAAGAAGATCGATAGGCACTGCTGCAGGTGTTGGGTTTTTAATCGCAGTTTTTGGAACAATTACAATGATTACCGGGGGAAAGATTGTGGACAACGTAAGCACACCTTATAGTTTTGGATATGTAAATTTACTTGGATTTTTAGTATTTGTACCGGTAACAATGATAATGGCTAGAGTGGGCGCAAAAGCAGTTTACAAAATAGATAAAAATATATTAAGTAAAATCTTTGGAATATTTTTGATTATTGTTTCGATTAGGTCTTTTTTTGAATACTTATCTATAACTTAAAATTAATATTTAATCGGTTCCCCACTTAACTTTGCTCCAAGCTCTTTCATGAAAGTAATAAAAAAAAAGTGGAATTATCGATCCTACACCTAGTACACCTGCGCCCGTGAATGTTCCAGTATAAACGTATCCAAAAATTACCCAATAAACAAAAATGATAAATCTCCAAGAAAAAGTTTTTGCAATTGATCTAACTTTATTATCTGCCATAAAAAAAAAGAGGTGACTTCAGTCTCCCTCCATCACCTCACAAATTTAATTTAATTGATTCTTTAAATTTTTATAAACACTTAATAGTTGAATTTAAGTGTTAATAGTTTCAATTTATTTATTATATCAAAGTTTTCACTCAAAGATTGTACTCAATTTAACCACAACTTTAGTATGCATTAAACGTAAAAAATTGGTATTTTATAGAATGAGTAAAAAAAAGATTAAAAAAAATACTCAAAGTAATTTAAAAATTTTTAAATTTTCTCCAGAGAATATTATTGATGGAACAAAAAAAAATATTGGAAATTTTTTCCAAAACCTAAAAAAAGATAGAGAAAAAAATAAATTAAGAATAGAAAAAGAAAAAAAAATACAAGAAAAAAAAGAAATTCAACAACAAAAGAAGCAAGCTCAGAAAGACAAAATAAACAGAGCCAAAGAAGAGAGGATTCAAATATTAGCCCAAAAAAAATTAATTACAGAAAATGAGAAACAAATTCAAAAAAATGAGGAAAAAAGGAAAAAAATTGAGGAGAAAAGATTAAAAATTGAACAACAAAAAATTAAGGATGAGGAATCTAAAAAATTAAGAGAGGACGCAAGAAAACTAAAAGAGGAAGAGCTAAGAATTAAAATACTAGAAAGACAAAAAATTAGAGAAGAAAAAAACAGAATTAAATTGGAGAAAATAAAATCTAAAGAATTAGAGGCTCAAAATCGAAGAGAAGAAAAGGAGAGGGAGAGACAGGAAAGAAATAGATTGAGAGATTTAGAAAGGCAAAAAAGATTGGATGAGGAGCAAAAATTAAGAGAAGCTGCCAGAAAATTAAAATATGAAGAAGAAAAATTAAGAGAAACTGAAAATAGATTAAGACAACTTGAATTAGATAGAAAACAAGAGCTAGAAAGACAAATTCTAGAAGAACAAGCAGAACAGAGAGCAAAAGAGGAAGAACTAAGAGAAAGAGAACAACAAATAAAGGAAGAAGAGGCTGAGAAATTATTAAAAGAAAAAGAGGAGAGAGAAAGAGTTGAAGAAATAAGAAAAGAACAAGAAAAACAAAGACTTATTGACGAGGAGAGAGCAAAGTTATTGAGAGAAAAAGATGAGGAAGAAGATAGAATTAGAGAGGAAAATCGTAGAATAAAAGAATGGGAAGATAAATTTGATCAAGAACAAAGAGCTAGAGAAGAAGAATTAATTAAAAAATTTTACAGTGATAATTCAACACCATTAAAAGAAGAAGATAAGATTAATGATGATGAAGACAAAGAGAAAAAAATTGATTAAATTTTCTGGTCGTATTCTCCAATTTTACCAGTTTTCATTAATGTTCTATCAATAAACTTAAAAATATTTAATTTTCTTTCATCTGATGTTGGGCTTTCAGTAACTACAACTAAAGAGGGTTTATTTGATGATGCTCTAATCAAACCCCAAGAACCATCTTCAAAAGAAAATCTAACTCCATTAACAGTTATTATTTCTTTTATTTCTTGATTATCTATCTTTATTTTATCGTCTTTAATTTTTTTAAACTCTCTTATCATTTCATCAACAACATTATATTTTTCTTCATCTTTACAAAATGGTGCCATTGTTGGTGATTGGTAAGTAATAGGAAGTTCTTTTATTATTTCACTCATTTTTTTATCTTGGTTATTAATTAAGTGACAAACTTGAATTGCTGAATTAATTCCATCATCATAACCATAACCTAATGGTTGGTTAAAAAAAAAGTGTCCACTTTTTTCAAATCCAGCTAAAGCTTTTTCATTATACACTTTTCTTTTGATGTGAGAATGACCTGTTTTCCAATATAAAGTTTCACATTGATTTTTATTTAAAATTTTGTCAGTTGAGTAAAGACCAGTAGATTTTACATCTACAATAAACTTTGAATTTTTATGCGAATTAGATAAATTTCTAGCGATCAATAAGCCTATTTTATCAGAAAAAATTTCGTTTCCCTCGTTATCAATTACACCAACACGATCACCATCTCCATCAAAACCAAAACCAATATCAGCATTGTTTTCTTTTACTGATTTAACAATTGCATGGAGCATTTCTAAATCTTCAGGGTTTGGATTATATTTTGGGAAATTCCAATCTAAATTACAGTCTAATTCTACTACTTCACATCCAATTCCTCTTAGTATATCAGGAGCAAAAATTCCTGCTGTACCATTACCACAAGCAACAACAGCTTTTATTTTCTTTTTTAACTTATTCTTACTAATTAAATCCTCTTTATAGACTTTATCAAAATCTTTAATTTGTTTTTCACTACCGTTACCTTTAGTAAAATTTTGGTTTAAGGTAATTTCTTTTAATTCTTTCATTTCTTCAGGGGCATGTGTTAATCCTTTTTTGATACCCATTTTTACTCCTGTCCAGCCATTTTCATTATGACTAGCTGTTACCATTGCAACTGCATCAGCATCTAAATTAAATTGTGCAAAATAAACCATTGGTGATAAAGATAAGCCAACATCTTCAATAAAACATCCAGTTGAAACTAAACCTTTTTTTAGAGCTGACTTAATTTTTTCACTATATGATCTATAATCATGTCCGACGATCACTCTTGGGTTTTTCTTTTTTGTATGCTGTTTAATTTGCGTACCAAGGCCCTTTCCAAGATTCGTGATTCCTTCTTCGTTAATATCTTTCTTGTAAATCCATCGTGCGTCATATTCCCTAAAGCCGAAGGGGTCTATTTTTATTGATTGATTCATGCTGTTAATTACTTACATTTTTTTCATTTTTATAGTTGAATTATTTTTTCACTGTTCTATAAATGTTCTGTTGATTTACATAATATTTAGTATATTAATACTCGGCGCACACAACATATAGTTGTTTTCGCTATAACAACAAGATATATTAACAAAAAATGAATAAAATACTATCACAGGCATTAAAGAAAGCTGTCTCTGAATATAGCCCAGAGGTCAAAGAAGTCCAAAAAAGTAACAGACCAGATTTATTCTCACTAAATAATGAAACTGAGCTATTTCAAAATGACAAAGGCATAATAATCAAAATTGACCGATCAAAGGATACAAACCTAACTGATTTTGGTAAGGCAACTTTAAAAGATAGATATCTTGGTCATAACGAGTCTTTTCAAGATTTATTTGCGAGAGTAGCTAGCACATACGCAGATGATAATTTGCATGCACAAAGAATTTATAATTATATAAGCAACCTTTGGTTCATGCCTGCTACACCTGTTTTATCTAATGGCGGAACAAAAAGAGGATTACCAATTTCATGTTTTTTAAATGAAGCTTCAGATAGCTTGGGTGGCATTCTAGATCTTTGGAGTGAAAATGTTTGGTTAGCTGCAAAGGGCGGAGGTATTGGAAGCTATTGGGGCAACTTAAGATCAATAGGTGAGAAGATAGGTAAAGTTGGAAAAACTTCTGGGATTATTCCGTTTATCAAAGTTATGGACTCTTTGACTATGGCAATTAGTCAAGGTTCATTAAGAAGAGGATCTGCAGCATGTTATCTTCCAATTGATCATCCTGAAATAGAAGAATTTATGGAAATGAGAAGACCAACTGGCGGCGATCCAAATAGGAAAGCATTAAACTTACATCATGGTGTTTTAGTTTCAGATGCGTTCATGCGAGCTGTAGAAAATGATGAGCAATGGGCATTGAAAAGTCCAGCTGACGGAACTATTCAGCAAACTATATCGGCAAGAAATTTATGGATTAGATTGTTGACTGCAAGAATTGAAACAGGAGAACCTTATATTATTTATATCGATACTGTTAACAGACAAATTCCACAACATCATAAGTTAGCAAACCTCACAGTTAAAACGTCAAACCTTTGCAGTGAGATAACTTTACCTACAGGTATTGACAAAGACGGAAGAGATAGAACAGCTGTTTGTTGTTTATCTTCACTAAATTTAGAAAAATATGATGAGTGGAAAGATGACCCAGACATGATTGGAGATGTAATGAGATTTTTAGATAATGTCTTGTCTGATTTCATTAATAAAGCACCTGAGCAATTTAAAGATGCAAAGTATTCTGCTGAGAGAGAAAGAAGTGTTGGATTAGGGGTGATGGGCTTTCATTCTTTCTTACAAAAAAAAAGAATTCCACTAGAGTCTGTAATGTCTAAGTCTTGGAATAAAAAGATCTTTAAAAATATTCATGAAAAAGTAAACCAAGCCTCAAAAGATTTAGCCGAAGAAAGAGGTGCATGTCCAGATGCTGCAGAATATGGTTTTAAAGAAAGATTCTCTAACAAAACTGCAATAGCACCAACCGCATCTATTTCAATAATATGTGGAGGAGCATCCCCAGGAGTAGAACCAATTGCTGCCAATAGTTATACCCACAAAACTTTGTCAGGATCTTTTAACGTTAGAAATAGGTATCTTGAGGAAATTTTAGAAAGTCATGGTAAAAATGATGATGAAACATGGTCAACTATAACTACAAACCAAGGCTCTGTTTCACACTTAGATTTTTTAACTGATTTAGAAAAAGATGTTTTTAAAACTGCTTTTGAATTAAATCAAAAATGGATTATCGAGTTAAGTGGTGATAGAACGCCATTTATTTCTCAAGCACAATCAGTCAACTTATTTTTACCAGCAGACGTTCATAAAAAAGAATTACATAGAATTCATTTTGATGCATGGAAAAAAGGTCTGAAAAGCCTTTATTACTGTAGGTCAAAATCAATCCAAAGAGCTGAAAATATCAACAATGCACAATCAACAGATATTACAGCCAATGTATATAAATCTAAAAATCAACAAACTAACAAAGAACCAGAATACGAGGAGTGTTTATCATGTCAGTAGCAGAGAAAGTTAAAGTAGAAAAAAAAGAAATTATTCAACCAAAAAAGATGGGTCTTTTAGTTGAAAATCCAGTTTATAAACCATTTAGATATCCTTGGTGTTATGATGCATGGCTGACGCAACAAAGAATTCATTGGTTACCTGAAGAGGTTCCACTTGGTGATGATGTAAGAGATTGGCAAAAAAACTTATCGCAACCTGAAAAAAATCTTTTAACTCAAATCTTTAGATTTTTTACACAAGCAGATGTTGAGGTTAACAACTGTTACCTAAGACACTACACAACTGTTTTTAAACCAACTGAAGTTTTAATGATGATGACGGCTTTTGCTTCAATGGAAACAGTTCATGTAGCTGCTTATTCTCATTTATTAGATACAATTGGAATGCCAGAGTCAGAATACTCTGCATTCATGAAGTACAAAGAAATGAAAGACAAGTATGATTACATGCAAGGATTCAATGTTAATTCAAAAGAGGACATTGCTAAAACTGTTGCGGTATTCAGTGCTTTCACTGAAGGTCTACAATTATTTGCAAGTTTCGCTATCCTTCTGAATTTTCCAAGACACAACAAGATGAAAGGAATGGGACAAATAGTTACTTGGTCAGTAAGAGATGAAACTCTGCACTGTAATTCTATGATTAGAATTTTTAAAGAATTCATCAAAGAGAATCCAGAAATTTGGACTCCAAAATTAAAAAAAGAATTATATGAGGCTTGCAGAACTATTATTGAACATGAGGATGCCTTCATAGATTTGGCTTTTGAAATGGGTCCAATGGAAGGATTAACTGCAAAAGAGGTAAAAGATTATATTAGATTTATTGGTAACAGAAGATTAGTTCAACTAGGCTTGGAACCAATTTACGATGTACAAAAAAATCCTCTTGGATGGTTAGATACAATGTTAAATGCAGTTGAACATATGAACTTCTTTGAAGGTCGTGCAACTGAGTATTCTAAAGCATCTACACAAGGGACTTGGGTTGAAGCTTTTAGTTAATTATCTTTGATTTAATTGTAAAACTTTTCTGTGCTTGCTTCCTTTGTAGCTTGCAAGTGGTCTGATCAATTTATTTGCTGCATGTTGCTCAATGACATGAGCTGACCAACCTGTAATCCTCGAAATTACAAAAATTGGTGTAAAAAAATCTGTGTCAAAACCCATTAAATGATAAGTGGGTCCAGTAGGGTAGTCTACATTTGGATGGATATTTTTTCTATCAATCATTACCTTTTCAACAATGTTGTAAATTTTTTCAAATTTTTTATCTTTTTTAATTTTAGCAACTTTTCCAAAATATTCTCTCATTGTTGGTACTCTAGAGTCTCCACTTTTATAGACTCTATGACCAAAACCCATTACTACATCTTTGTTATCTAGAGCTTTATTTATCCATCTCAGCGCATTTTCTGGTTTTTTTATTTTATTCATCATGTGCATTACTTCCTCATTAGCACCACCATGCAAAGGACCTTTTAAGCTTGCTATTGCACCAGTTATTGCTCCATGAATATCTGATAAACTACTTGTTATTGTTCTTGCAGTAAAAGTTGAAACATTAAAGCTATGTTCAGCATATAAAATTAGAGAAACATCAAAAGCTTTTACGATATCTTTATTTGGAACTTCACCAAAACACATATGAAAAAAGTTCTCTGAGAAAGAAAGATTGCTTTTTGGGGGTATAATCTTTTTTCCTTTTCTAGCTCTATAAAAAGCAGCTAAAGCTACTGGAGTTTTTGCAAAAATTCTCATTACTTTTCTCATATTAGCTTTAGGTGAATTATCTTTTGTTTCTTTATCCTCCAGACCCATTATGCTAACAACTGTTCTTGCTACATCCATAGGATGAGCTTTTTTAGGAAATTTCTTAATATCCTCTAGCAGAGTTTTTGAGAGTTTCCTCTCTTTTCGTTCTTGTCTCTCAAAATCTTTTAATTGTTTTTTGTTTGGCAATTCACCATTAAGAATTAGATAAGCAACTTCTTCAAATTTACATTTTGCACATAAATCTTGAGCAGCATAGCCTCTGTAAGTAAGAGAATTTATTTCGGGCATTACTTTTGAGACCTCAGTCTCGTCTACAACAATACCTAATAAACCTTTTTTAATTTCATCACTCATTATTCATGACCGTCAGTATTAAAGTTATAAATTTTTTCGTCCAAACTATTATATTTCTCGTATTCTACAAGATCATATAATCGTTTTCTGGTTTGCATTTTATCAATAATATTGTTTTGGTGTCCATTTGTATAAATGTCTCTTAAACCATCCTCAACATTTTTCATTGCTAATCTTTGAGTTGTAACAGGATAAATAACTATATTGTAACCAAGTTCTTCTAGCTTTTTATAACTTAATAATTTGGTTTTACCGAATTCAGTCATGTTAGCCAATAAATAACACGAAAGTTCTTTCCTAACTTTTTCAAAATCTTTTTCATCATGAAGTGCTTCAGGGAAAACAATTTCTGCACCAGCATCAATATAAGCTTTACATCTTTGTATCATTTTATCTATTCCTTCTACACTTTTTGCATCAGACCTTGCAATTATCTTAAAATTCTCATCTTTTTTTGCTGACACACATTCTTTAATTTTTTTTACCATTGCATCAGTTGATATCAATTCTTTATTATCCAGGTGACCACATCTTTTTTTTTCAATTTGATCTTCTATATGAACTCCTGTAATTCCAAACTCTTCAAAAGTTTCTATAGTTTCTTTACAAGATTTAAATCCTGTATCTATATCAACAATTGTAGGAAGGTTCGTAACTCTTGAGATTAAATATGACCGTGTACTAACATCCTGCAAAGTAGTTAAGCCAATATCTGGAAAACCAAGATCATTAGCCATAACACCTCCTGAAACATAAATAGCATCAAATCCTATTTCCTCTATCAATTTTGCTGTTAAAGGATTATAAGCACCAGGCACTCTCAATATTTTTTGTGATTTTAATTTTTCTGAAAAATCTCGTCTTTTTTGAATTGGTTCTTTTTCAATAAAGTGCATTAAAAAATTCCTTTTTTTAAATTTCTCTTAATTTTACTTTTTTTAACGGTAATATTTAATCTATCTAATTGACCTGATTTCAATCTTTTTAAATTTTGTGCTATTTTTAAAAATCTATCTATTTCTTTTTTATCTAATATATTTTCGGTTAGAGTTAAAAACTTGTTTATATAGTTTTTTCTTTTAAATGGTCTTGAACCATAAGGATGAGCATCAGCAACCCCTTGCTCTTCAGTTATTTTTTTTCCGTTTTTAAGAGTTATTACAACTTTAGCCCCAAAAGCTTTTTTTTTGGGGTTTGGATCATGGTATCTTTTGGTCCATTTTTTATCCTCATGAGTTTTGATTAATCTCCAAATTCTAATTGTGCTTTTTCTTTTTGCTCTGGCCTTTGAATATGACTTAACATGGTGCCAATTACCATCCTCTAAAGCTACAGCAAAAATATACATTATTGAGTGATCTAGAGTTTCTCTGCTTGCATTTGGATCCATTTTTTGAGGATCGTTCGCACCAGTACCAATTACATAATGGGTATGATGACTAGTGTAGATATCTATTTTTTTTATCTGATTAAAATTTGAAACTTTTTTTTTAAGTTTTTTTGCTAAATCAATTAACGCTTGAGATTGATATTCAGCAGAATATTCTTTAGTGTAAGTTTCTAGTATAGCTTTTTTAGCTTCATTTTTTTTTGGAAGCGGGACTTTATATAATGCTTTTTTTCCATCTAAAATTCTAGCTATAACACTATCTTCACCTTCATAAATTGGACTTGGAGCACCTTCACCGCGCATAACTCTATCAACTGCCTCAATTGCAAGTTTACCTGCATGCGCTGGTGCATAAGCTTTCCAACTGGAGATTTCACCTTTTCTGGACTGTCTGGTTGAAATAGTTGTATGCAAAGCTTGCTGAACAGCTTGATAGATCGTTTCTGTATTTAATCTTAACATCGATCCAATTCCAGCAGCAACACTTGGTCCTAAGTGAGCGATGTGGTCTACTTTATGTTTATGTAAACAAATTCCTTTTACTAGATTAACCTGCACCTCGTAGGCAGTAATTATTCCTCTTAAAAGATCAAGCCCACTTTTTTTATTTTGTTGTGCAACGCTGATAAGAGGAGGAATATTATCACCAGGATGACTATAATCGGCTGCTAAAAATGTGTCATGAAAATCAAGTTCTCTCACAGCTGTTCCATTGCTCCATGCCGCCCATTCACAATCAAATTTTAATTTATTATCAACTCCAAATAATGTTGCACCATTTCTTCTCGAATGTTTTAAAGCCATTTCTCGTGACGAAATAACTGGACGTCTATTTAAAGAAGCTATTGCAACCGAAGCATTATCAATAATTCTATTAATTACCATTTCTATTGCTTCTTTATCTAATTTTGCATTGTCACTAGCTATCTCTGCGATTTTCCAAGCCAGTTGTTTTTTTTTGGGTAAGTGGACTTTAGATGGGAAAACTTTAACGTTATGTATGATCAAAATAACTCCTAATAAAAAACTGTTCTAATAGTTAAAAAAAAATAATCAATATTAAAGATATTTTGTTACGATTTTTTCAATACCAACAAAGTCTTTTATAAGGTGATTATGGTAAATTTCAGTTGTATTTTTTTCTGTGTAACCATCCTCCAGCAAAATGACTGGAATCCCCGCAGCTTTTGCCGCATTAGCATCAGTTTCGCTATCACCAATCATCAAAGTTTTTTTAAGATCCCCATCTAAAATTTCAACTACAGATATTAAGTGTCTTGGGTCGGGCTTACAATAATCAAAAGTATTATGACCAGCAACGTACTCAAAAAAATCATAAATTCCAATTTTTTTTAAAAGATCAATCGCTAGATGTTCTTGTTTATTTGTACAAACACCCATTGAAATTTTTTTTTCTTTTGACCATATTAAAAAATCTTTTACTCCATCAATTAGTTTACTTTCATTGACAATATTTTTTCCATAATAATCTACAAATTCTTTAACCATTTCTTTTTTGATCTTTTCATCTTGAACTTTTCCAAATTCTTTTTTAGCCTGACCCCAAATAGATCTACCAAGCATTGCACCAGCACCTTGACCTACTAAATTTCTTATTTCATCGGTAGATCTGGTAGGATATCCAAATTTATTCATTACATGATTATGGGCCCTCATTAAGTCAGGAGCTGTATCTACCAAAGTTCCATCTAAATCAAAAAGAATTGTGTAAATTTGTTTCATAAATAAAAGTATTTTTAAGAAATATTTTGTGAATTAAGAAAGATATATACTTAATGTAAGTAATTTTCTAGATGAAACAATTAAAAATAGACAAGTTCCAAAATTCACTGAGAAATAAATTCTTAAAATCCAAAGTAAACATGATAGCTCCAGAAACAATCTATTTTTCTGAAGATACTAAAATTGGAAAAAATGTGATTATAGAACCATATGTAGTTATTGGGTCAAAAGTGAAGATTGGTAACGATGTTACTATAAAATCTTTCAGTCATTTAGAGAATTGTAAAATTGAAAATAAAGTTGAAATAGGTCCCTACGCAAGAATAAGACCTGGTACCACTTTAAAGGAAGGGTCTAAGATTGGTAATTTTGTTGAAATTAAAAAAAGCACTCTTGGAAAAAAATCTAAGGTAAATCATTTAACTTATATTGGTGACGCCTCAATTGGTAAATCTGTTAATGTTGGAGCGGGAACAATCACTTGCAATTATGATGGAGTTAAAAAAAACAAAACTAAAATAAAAGATAATGTTTTTATTGGTTCTAATTCTTCTTTAGTAGCCCCAATTACACTTGCAGATAATAGTATAATTGGAGCAGGATCGGTAATTACTAGAAATGTGAGTAAAAAATCTCTAGCTTTAACTAGAAGTCAACAACTAGAGGTAAAAAATTATAAAAAAAAGTCTAAATAATTATGTGTGGAATAATTGGAATAAATAGCAATAGACCTGTTTCATCAACAATTATCAGCTCTTTAAAAAAATTAGAATACAGAGGATATGATTCAGCCGGTATAGCAACGCTCTCAAACAATATAATCAACGAAGTTAAATCAGAAGGAAGAGTTGATAATTTAGAAAATAATCTTCTAGTTCAAAAAATGGAAGGAACCATTGGCATAGGACATGTTCGTTGGGCAACACATGGTTTACCTAATAGTATTAATGCTCACCCTCACTCTTCGCAAAATGTTTCTGTAGTTCATAATGGAATAATTGAAAATTCTACATTATTAAAAAAATTTTTGGTAAGTAAGGGTCATAAATTTAAGTCACAAACCGATACTGAAGTGATCGTACATTTGATTACAGAAAATTTAAAAACTGAGGATATTGTTAATTCAATTAAAAAAACTCTTAAATCTCTTCATGGTAGTTTTGCGCTAGGCATTATATTTAAAGATCAACCTGATTTAATAGTTGGCGCAAGAAGAGGATCGCCATTAGCTGTTGGATATGGACCTAATGAAAATTACTTAGGTTCAGATTCATACGCACTGAAAGCAATGACGAATAAGATTACTTACCTAAACGACGGTGAATTTTGTATTATAAAAAAAGATCATGTCGAATTTTTTAATGAAGATGGAGATAAGATAAATAAAAAAGTTTTAGAATTATCACTTGAGGATGAAAAATATGACAAAGGGGATTACAAACATTTCATGGCTAAAGAAATAGAAGAACAACCGACAACATTGAAAAATGGGATTAATGAATATGTAGATACATCAAATAACGATATTAATATTTATAATTTCCCTTGGAAAACTAATGAAATTTCCTCAGTAACTTTAATTGGTTGTGGAACAGCTTATCATTCTTGTCTACTTGCAAAATACTGGTTTGAAGAATTAACCTCATTAGATGTTAATGTAGATATTGCTTCTGAGTTTAGATACAGAAAAAATAGATTTAAGAAAGAAACTTTATATATATTTGTATCTCAATCAGGTGAAACTGCAGATACTTACGCAGCACTAGATTTGTGTAATCAAAATGATATGAAAACATGTGCTGTTGTAAATGTTATTGAAAGTTCTATAGCAAGAGACTCTAAATTTGTTTTACCAATACATTGTGGGACTGAGATAGGAGTTGCATCTACTAAAGCTTTTTTGGGTCAAATTCTAATTCTGTATATTCTAGCTTTAAAACTTGGATTATTAAGAGAAGATTTAAAAAAAGAGCTTTTTAATGAAAAACTTAAAGATCTTAAATCTCTTCCTAAATTAGCTGAAAAGACTTTATTGACCGATAATAAGATACAGGCAATATCAAATACTTTTAACGAGGCTAAAGGTTCAATGTTTTTAGGAAGAGGTTTTTCCTTTCCAATAGCATTAGAGGGTGCATTAAAATTGAAAGAACTATCTTATATTCATGCTGAAGGTTATCCAGCTGGTGAGATGAAACATGGTCCGCTAGCTCTTATCGAGGAAGGAATGCCAGTTGTTGTATTGGCACCAAGAGATAATTATTATAAAAAAACTATTTCGAATATGCAGGAAGTTATTGCAAGAGGAGCAAAAGTTTTATTAATAACAAATAAAAGTCGTGATGAAGTGGTTTCTGAAAATATCTGGGAAAAAATAGAAGTTGAAAGTGCCAATGAGGATCTTTTACCTTTTCTTTTAACAATACCCCTACAAAAATTAGCTTATTATTCAGCTCTTAAAAAAGGTTTTGATATAGATAAGCCTCGAAATTTGGCTAAGTCAGTAACCGTTGAATAATAGATAAACTCTGATACAACAATCCTGAGTTGAACATGAAAAATTGGAAAATAAATAGTTGGAGAAAATATCCGGTAAAACACATCCCTGAATATCCGGATAAAAAAGAATTAGATCAAGTTTTAAATAAAATTAAAACTTTTCCGCCTCTAGTTTTTGCTGGTGAAACACGGCACCTAAAACAACAATTAGCTGAGGTGGTGGATGGTAAAGCTTTTTTACTTCAAGGTGGAGATTGTGCAGAAAGTTTTGCTGAATTTAATCCGGATAATATAAGGGATACTTTTAAAGTTATTTTACAGATGTCATTGGTATTAACTTATTCTGCATCGCTTCCGGTAATTAAACTTGGGAGAATTGCTGGTCAGTTTGCTAAACCAAGAAGTGCACCAATGGAAAAAAAAGGTGAAGTAGAACTTCCTAGTTATCTTGGTGATAATGTAAATGGAATAGAATTTAGTGAGAAGGCAAGAAAATACGATCCAAAAAGACTTTTTAGGGCTTACTCTCAATCAGCATCAACCCTGAATCTTTTGAGAGCATTTTCACATGGTGGATTTGCAGACTTAAAAAAAGTTCATTTATGGAACTTAGGATATATTAAGAAAAGTCCTCAAGCAAAAAAATTTAAAGAACTTGAAGACAAAATTGCAGATGCTTTAGCATTCATGGATGCTTGTGGAATAAATTCAGATTTTAACAGAAGATTAAAGACAGTAAATTTTTGGACATCTCACGAGGCTTTACATTTACCTTTTGAAGAAAGTATGACTAGAATAGACTCTACTACTGGGGAACATCATGCAACCTCTGCTCACTTTGTTTGGATTGGAGATAGAACGAGACAGATTGACGGTGGACATGTTGAGTATTGTAGAGGAATTGAAAATCCAATTGGAATTAAATGTGGACCTACTAGCAAACCAGATGAAATAGCTAAAATCTGTAATCTTATAAATCCTAAAAATGAAAAAGGTAAAATTACTCTAATTTCAAGGTTTGGTCACGATAGTGTTGAAAAATATTTACCAAAACTTATTAGAGGAATTAAAAAAGAGGGTGTGAATGTAATTTGGTCTTGTGATCCAATGCATGGAAATACTATTAAATCAACTACAGGTTATAAAACTAGAAGATTTAATAATGTTTTAAAAGAAGTTAAAGACGTGTTTGCAGTTCATCAAAGTGAAGGTTCATATGCAGGTGGATTGCATATTGAAATGACAGGACAAAACGTTACCGAGTGCACTGGTGGTGCTAAAAATATTCAGGATCAAGATTTGTCAAGTAGATACCATACTCATTGTGATCCTAGACTAAATGCTGACCAGGCTTTGGAGTTAGCCTTTTTAATTTCTGATGAGATTAAAAAGAATACCAGCTATTCCAAAAATGCTATTCAAGCGGCATCTTAAGCTATTGCATTAAAATTTTAGATAGTTAAATTTAAAGTCATGAAACCATCAGAAAAAGTAAAATTTATCTCAAACTGGATTAAATCTTATGTTAATAAGATGCCAAATAAGGCACAATCATTAGTTATTGGAATATCTGGTGGTATAGATTCATCTGTTTCAAGCACTTTAAGTGCGATGACTGGTATGAAAACTATTGTTTTAACAATGCCAATTAAACAAAAAGAAAATCAACATGATCTTAGTTTAAAGCATCAACAATGGCTGGTAAAAAATTTTAAAAATGTTGAAGCTCACACTTTAAGTTTAGATAAACTTTTTGAAACATTTTCAACAACACTAAATAAATTTGATAATGAGCATGGTTTCGCTAACTCTAGAGCTAGACTTAGAATGACTACACTTTACCAAGTTGCTGCAGCAAATAAAGGTATTGTCGTAGGTACAGGAAACAAAGTAGAGGATTTTGGAGTAGGTTTTTATACAAAATATGGAGATGGTGGTGTTGATATATCTCCTATAGCAGATTGTAATAAAAGTGAAGTATGGGAACTTGGTAAAGAATTAGGCATATTAAAAGAAATTATTGATGCTCCACCAACTGATGGATTATGGGATGATGGAAGGACAGATGAAGGTCAATTAGGATTCAAATATTCAGAACTTGAAGATGCAATGGGAAACCCAAATTCACCTCATAGAGAACAATACGAAAAAATTCGAAATCAAAACTTGCATAAAATGGAGCCAATTCCAGTTTGCAAAATTCCTAGTTAATCAATTAGATTAACAAATCATCAAATAAGGTATATTTCTTAATCAACTGATATGGATATTTTTTTAACAAATAATTTAAGTAATAAAAAAGAACATTTTATTCCTAAAGAAAAAAATAATGTGGGAATGTATGTTTGTGGACCTACAGTTTATGATGATCCTCACATTGGAAATGCGAGACCTTTAGTAATTTTTGATATTTTATTTAAATTATTAAAAAATGAATTTACCTCAGTAACATATGTAAGAAATATAACTGATATTGACGACAAAATAATCAAATCCTCAAAAGAGCAAAAAGTTTCTACAAAAGAGCTTACAGAAAAAGTAACTATGAGTTTTTTTGAAGATTGTGAGTTTCTTAATTGTGAAAATCCTACTCATCAACCAAAAGCCACTGAACATATTGATCTAATGATTGAAATGATAAATGACTTAATAAAAAAAGGATTCGCATACGAAAATAAAAAACATGTTTATTTTGAAGTTAAAAAATTTTCTGATTATGGCAAGTTATCTAATAAAAATTTGGAAGATTTAGTTGCTGGATCTAGAGTAGAAATTAGTGAAAACAAAAAAAATTCAGAAGACTTTGTTTTATGGAAACCATCAAATAATGATGAACCTGCTTGGGACTCACCTTGGGGAAAAGGCAGACCAGGTTGGCATTTAGAATGTTCAGCGATGTCAAAAAAATTCTTAGGTAATGAATTTGATATTCATGGTGGAGGCATAGACTTAATTTTTCCCCACCATGAAAATGAAATAGCTCAATCTAGATGCGCCAATGAAACAAAAGTTTTTGCGAATTATTGGGTTCATAATGCATTTATCACTTTGTCTAATGAAAAAATGGCAAAGTCACAAGGTAACATTCTCAAGATAAAAGATTTTAAAAACAAGACTAGTGGCCAAATAATTAGATTAGCTTTAATGAGTGCTCATTATAGACAACCATTAGATTGGAACGATAAATTATTAAGAGATTGCGAAAACACTTTAGACAAATGGTACAAAGTGTATTCATCTAATCTTAAATCTGTCAAAGTTTCAGATGAAATTTTAAAACCATTATATGAAGATTTAAATACACCTGGATACATCGCCAATCTTCACAAGTTATATGAAAAAGCTAGCAAAGGTGAAAATATAGATTTATTTATCTCAGCATGTAAATTTATTGGTTTGATGAATGAAACTATTGAGCAATGGAATGAATTTAAAAAGAAAAGAGTATCTATAACTGAGTCTGAAATTGAAAATATGGTCAGTTTGAGAGATAAAGCTAGAGAAAATAAGAATTTTAAAGAAGCTGATAGAATTAGAGATGAGCTCCTAGACAAAGGTGTTTTAATAGAAGACAAAGATGGTAAAACACTCTGGAAATTTAAATGAGCAAAGAAAGATTATATATATTTGACACAACTTTAAGAGATGGGGCTCAAACACAAGGAGTAGACTTTTCTTTGGAAGATAAAGAAAAAATTGCTTTAGCTTTAGATAATTTGGGTGTGGATTATATAGAAGCTGGATGGCCTGGGGCTAACCCAACTGATACAGAATTTTTTCAAAAGAAACATGATTTCAAAAATTCAAAACTAACATCTTTTGGAATGACTAAAAGATCGGGACGAAGTGCAGAAAATGACACTGGTTTATCTGCACTTATGAATTCTAATACCTCTGCAGTATGTTTGGTGGGTAAATCTTGGGATTTTCATGTTGATGTTGCTTTAGGTTTAACAAATGAGGAAAACTTAGAAAATATTTCTGAAAGTGCCAAACATTTTGTTAAAGCGAAAAAGGAATTTATGTTTGATGCAGAACATTTTTTTGATGGTTATAAAGCTAATCCAAAATATGCGCTTTCCTGTATTAAAGCTGCATATGATCAAGGTGCTAGGTGGGTTGTACTTTGTGATACTAATGGAGGTACACTTCCACATGAAGTTACAAAGATAGTTGGTGAAGTTACAAAAGTAGTTCCAGGAAAAAATTTAGGAATTCATGCACATAATGATACTGGTAATGCAGTTGCTAATTCATTAGCAGCAGTATTATCTGGTGTTAGACAAATTCAAGGCACAATAAATGGGTTAGGCGAAAGATGTGGAAATGCAAATTTAATGTCATTAATACCAACATTTTTTTTAAAGAAAGATTTTTCATCTCAATTTGAAATTGGAATAAAATCAAAAAATATCAAAAATCTAACTGATTGTTCAAGACTGTTAGACGAAATTTTAAATAGGAAACCTAATCAACATTTACCTTATGTAGGTGCTGCAGCTTTTTCACATAAAGGGGGATTGCATGTATCTGCCGTGCAAAAAGATCCAAAAACTTATGAGCACATCAATCCTGAAGAAGTTGGTAACACAAGAAATATTGTTGTCTCTGATCAATCAGGAAAATCTAATATTATATCAAGATTAAAAAGTATCAAAATTGATATACAAGAAAATGATCCAAAAATTAAAAAATTATTAGACGAAGTAAAAGACAGAGAATTCATTGGTTATAGTTATGATGGTGCTGATGCATCATTTGAATTATTGGCTAGAAGAATTATTGGAGAAATACCAAGGTATATATCTATTAATGAATATGACGTTTCAGTAAAGAAAAATAAATCTGGCAAAATAGTCTCTTCGGCAAAAGCTCAATTAGAAGTTGATGGAGAAAAAATTATGTGTGAAGGGGAGGGTAATGGTCCAGTCAATGCTTTAGATAATGCTATTAGACAAAACGTTGATAGACTTGCAAAATACTCAAAATATTTAAAAGATTTAAAGCTAGTGGATTATAAAGTTAGAATTTTAAATACAGGAACAGAGGCTGTAACAAGAGTGTCAATTGAAAGTACAGACTCTCAAGGAAAGAATTGGTTTACTATTGGTGTTTCAACGAACATTATAGATGCTTCATTCAAAGCATTAATTGACAGTTTGGATTATAAATTATTTAAAGATAATGCGCCTGCAAGTAAATAAATGAGCAAAAATAATGTTTCGTTTATTCTTCACAAACCTCAATTATCAGAAAATATTGGTGCCTGCGCTAGAGCAATTAAAAATTTTAATTTCAAGAAATTAGTTTTAATCAACCCTAAACCTATTTTTCCAAATGACAAAATTTTAGCCACATCGGTAGGAGCTAAAGATATTATCAAACAAAGCAAAAATTACGATAATTTGGAAGAAGCAATAAGCAAAATTGATATTGTTATTGCCACTTCTGCAAGATTTAGGAACAAAAATGTCAAACACATTAACTTGCATGATTTAAAAGAAATTAATTTTAAAAAGAAAATTGGTTTTTTGTTTGGTTCAGAGGCATCAGGTTTATCAAACGAAGAAATCAGTTATGCTAATTATACGTTACAAATACCCACTAATCCTGATTTTAAATCTTTAAATTTATCACATAGCCTAATCATTATTGCTCAATATGTATCTAGTATTATTAAGCTTAGGAATACTCCATTTAAAAGATCAAAAAAAATTAAATCAGCTAGTAAGAAAGAAATTCAATTAATGTTAAGTCTTTGTATTAAAAATTTAGATGAAATAAATTTTTTTAGACCTAAGGAAAAGAGACCTAAAATGCTTGAGAACTTAAGAAATATTTTTTATAAAATGGACTTATCAGATAAAGAAACACGTATTTTATCAGGAGTATTTGCAAGTTTAGGTAAAAAACGTTGATTGACAAACAAAAGAGTAAGTTTATAAGACCCAATATCAAATGACAAAAAGAATTAACTCTAAACATAAAGTAGATAGAAGACTAAAAGTTAACCTATGGGGCAGACCCAAAAGCCCATTTAATAAAAGAGCTTATGGACCAGGCCAGCATGGTCAAACTAAACAAGGTAAACCTTCAGATTATGGCATTCAACTTCAGGCAAAACAAAAACTTAAAGCTTATTATGGAAATATAAATGAAAGGCAATTCAGAAATATTTATAAAAAAGCCTCAATGCTTAAGGGAGATACTAGTGAAAATTTAATTGGTCTTCTAGAGAGAAGATTAGATGCAGTTATTTACAGAGCTAAATTTGCAACAACAATTTTTTCTGCCAGACAACTGATAAACCACGGACATGTTAAAGTGAATGGAAAAAAAGTAAATATTTCTAGTTACTTAGTTAAAGAAGAAGATAGCATTGAAATAAGAGATAAATCTAAACAACTAGCAATTATTGATATAGCTTTAGCAAGTAAAGAAAGAGAAGCACCTGAATATATTCAGCTAGATCAAAAAAATAAAAAATTTAAGTTTGTTAGAATTCCAAAATTTGAGGAGGTTCCCTATCCTATAGTAATGGAACCAAACTTGGTAATAGAATATTATTCTAGGTAATAATTATTTCTTGTAATTAATTCCTTTATCAGAAAAAACTTTTTTTAACTCACCGCTTTCGTACATTTCTTTTACAATATCACATCCACCGACGAATTCTTTTTTTACATAAAGTTGAGGAATAGTAGGCCAATCACTAAAAATTTTAATTCCCTCTCTAATTGATTGGTCTTCAAGAACATTAATACTTTTAAAATTTACCTCTAAAATTTTTAGCATGTTTGATACTGCCATTGAGAATCCACACTGTGGAGCATCTGGAGTTCCCTTCATAAATAAACATACATCGTTAGTGTTGATATGATTTTGAATTATATTTTTTGTTTTATCATCCATTATTGTTCCTTTGTTTTAATAGCTAAGGCATGTAATTCATTCCCCATTCTGCCTTTTAATGAATTATAAACCATTTTGTGTTGTTCAATTTTACTTTTGCCAGCAAATTGAGATGATGTAACAGTAGCAGAATAATGATTACCATCTCCAGCTAAATCTTGTATTTCTATTGAAGCATCTGGCATTGCTTCCTTAATAAACTTCTCAATCTCTTTTAAATCCATTGCCATAATTAAACCATGTAACTCTTAAGCCAATTAGTATTATATGATTTTAATTCGTCAATTGTTAGTTTCGTCTTTTGATCAATTATCATCTCTTTATCGATGATTTTACCTATATCATCATAATGTACCGAATTTTTATCTAAAATTTTTGATACTTCTTTAAAATCTTTTGGATTAATTTCAATTAAATATCTTCCCTGATCTTCAGCAAAAAAGTATTCAATTTCATTAATCAAAAATTTTGGCTTTTTGATTTTTATACCTTTATCACCTTTTATACACATTTTGCTAATTGCTGTAATTATTCCACCGAGAGATACATCATGGGCACTTTTAATAAAATTTTTCTCAATCAAATTTAGTAGAGTCAGACCATTATTTTTTTCATTGAATAAATTTACCTCAGGTGGTGGTCCATTATTTTCATTTAATATTATTCTTGATAATAAACTTTGATCTATATGACCCTCTGTTTTACCAATCACTAATACGACGTTGTCGATTTCCTTAAAATCCATTGTGATCATTTTTTTATAATCTTTAATTAAACCTACACCTCCAATCGTAGGAGTTGGTTTAATTCCAATATCTTTAGTTTCATTGTAAAAAGATACATTCCCAGAAACGACTGGGTAATCTAAATATTTACATGCTTCACTGATACCTTGAACACATTCGACAAACTCACCCATATTTTCCTCTTTTTCTGGACTACCAAAATTTAAACAATTCGTAACTGCTAAAGGTTTAGCACCTACTGAGATTAAATTTCTCCAAGTTTCACAAACGACTTGCTTTCCCCCTGTGAGTGGATGTGCCCAACAGTAAGTTGCAGATGAGTCAACTGTAGCAGCTATAGCTTTATCTGTTTTGTGAACTCTTACTACGCCTGAATCTCCACCTGGTTTTTGTATAGTATCACCCATGACTGTGTGATCGTATTGTTGCCAAATCCATTCTTTGCTACAAACATTTGGGCTAGATAAGATTTTTTTTAAAGTATCTTTAATTTTAAGACTTTTAAATGTTGTTTTATCTATTTTATTTTTTTTTGGTAGTTTTGATTTTTTCCATTTTCGATCATACATTGGTGAATTTTCAACTAATGTATTAACTGGAATATTAGCAACTTGTTTATTGTCAAAAAACAATTCAATATTCTTTGTATTAGTTGTTTTTCCAATTACAGCAAAATCTAAGTTCCATTTATCAAATATTTTTTTGGCTATTTCCTCTTTGCCACTCTCAAGAACTATAAGCATTCGTTCCTGGCTCTCTGATAACATAATTTCGTAAGGTGTCATTTTAGTTTCTCTACATGGGACTTTGTTTAAGTTAATTTCAATTCCCAAATTTCCCTTTGATGCCATTTCAATACTTGAAGAGGTTAGACCTGCAGCTCCCATATCTTGAATTGCAATTATAGAATCTCCAGACATTAATTCTAAACACGCTTCTAAAAGAAGTTTTTCAGTAAAAGGATCCCCAACTTGTACAGTTGGTTTTTTTTCCTCAATTTTATCGTCGAAACTTGCAGAAGCCATACTTGCTCCATGAATTCCATCCCTACCAGTTTTTGATCCAACATATATAACTGGTTTATTCAAACCAGCTGCCCTGGAGTAAAATATCTTATCTTTTTTAACTAGCCCTAAAGTCATTGCATTTACCAAAATATTTCCATTGTACGATCTATCAAAAGAAGTTTGTCCTGCTATGGTGGGTACCCCTATGCAATTACCATAACCACCAATTCCATGAACGACACCTCTTAATAAATTTTTTGTTTTTTTATGTTGTGTTGATCCAAAATGGATTGAATTTAAGTTAGCAATGGGTCTTGCACCCATGGTAAAAACATCTCGCATAATTCCACCAACTCCTGTAGCTGCTCCCTGATAAGGCTCAATAAATGATGGATGATTATGACTTTCAATTTTAAAAACTATTGCATCACCATCTTCAATATCAATAACTCCAGCATTTTCTCCTGGTCCTTGAATTACTTTTTTTCCTTTAGTATGTAATTTTTTTAAATGAATTCGTGAAGATTTATAGGAGCAATGTTCATTCCACATTGCAGAAAATATACCCAACTCAGTAATATTAGGTGTTCTCTTTAATAATTTACAAATCTTTTCATATTCATCAGATTTTAAACCATGTTCAATTGCGATTTTTTCGTTAACAAGCATTATTTAATATTATTTAAAAGATTCTTAAAAAAGATTGATCCATCTTCCCCTGACAAACTTTGATCTATCATTCTTTCAGGGTGAGGCATCATACCTAAAACGTTTTTTTCTTTATTAAAAATACCTGCAATATTTTTAATTGAGCCATTAGGATTTATTTGATCATTTGTATTACCATTTTGATCACAATAATAAATTGCTATTTGATTATTATCTTCAATTTTTTTGAGTTGATCGTTGGTACAAAAATAATTACCTTCATTGTGGGCTATGTGGAATTCCAAAACTTTTTTATCAAGATTTTTAAAAAAAGTGTTTTCTTTATTGTTTACTTTTACATGGACATTCTTACAAATAAACTGAAGGTATTTATTTCTTAATAATACTCCTGGCACTAATCCTGCCTCAACCAAAATTTGAAAACCATTACAAATTCCCATAATCAATCCACCTGTTTTTGCAAAATTAATTACTGAATGCATAATTTTTGACTTTGAAGCCATACTGCCGCAACGTAAATAATCACCGTAAGAAAAACCCCCAGGCAAAACAATTAAATCACTTTTGGGTAATTCTTGATCATTATGCCAAACCATTTTATTTTTAAATCCAAATTTTGTAAGAGCTATATCCATGTCGCGATCACAATTTGAACCAGGAAAGGTTATAACCGATGATTTCATTAATTATTGTGTTTCAATGATTTTGTAGTTTTCAATAACAAGATTAGCTAAAAGTTTTTTACACATGTCTTCGACAAGATTTTTAGCTTTTTTTGGATCATTTTCTTTAACATCAATTTCAAAATATTTTCCCTGCCTCACCTCACTGACAGAATTAAAGCCCATACCGTCTAATGTTTCATGAATTACTTTGCCTTGTGGATCTAAAACATCTTTTTTCAGTGTTATTATTGCAGAAACTCTCATTTTCGCTTCTTTTTAATTGAAGATAGATTAGTTACATTTACCGCAGAAACATTTGATTGCTCATGAAGAATTCCAAGTCTTTTAGCAACTTCAGTATATGCTGGTAATAAATCTCCTAAATCTTTTCTAAACCTGTCTTTATCGAGTTTTTTATCAGTATTGGAGTCCCATAGTCTACAGGTGTCTGGACTTATTTCATCAGCTAAAATTATATCTTTTCTTCCATCAATTTTAGTTCTGCCAAATTCTAGTTTAAAATCAATCAATTTTATTCCCACTCCTCTGAACATTCCAACCATGAAATCATTAATTCTAAAAATAGTTTTTTTAATCTTTTCAATTTCTTTTTTGTTTGCCCAATCAAATGCGTAAATATGATCTTCTGAAATTAAAGGATCACCAAGCTTGTCATCTTTTAAACAGTATTCAATTAAAGGCTCTTTTAATACAGTTCCATCTTCTATTCCAAGTCTTTTAGTTAATGATCCTGTCGCTACATTCCGAATAATAAATTCAATTGGAATTATCTCTACAAATTTGATTAATTGTTCTCTCATGTTTAGTCGTTTAACTAAATGATTTTCAATACCAATTTGAGATAAATTTGTAAGTATATGTTCAGAAATTCTGTTATTCAAAACTCCTTTACCTTCAATAGTAGTTCTTTTTTCATTATTAAATGCTGTAGCATCATCTTTAAAGTATTGGATTACCAAATTTTTATCTGAGGTCGAATAAATTATCTTTGCTTTTCCCTCGTAAAGTTTTTTACCTTTTTTCATTACTTGAAAACCCGCCTAAAAATTAGATTTACATTTTTAAAGTGTTTAGAATAACTAAAGATAGACTTTAATTTTTTGATCGAAATTTTACTCATTATTAACTTGTCAGACTGGATAACATTAAACAAATCTAAATTTTCAGCAAAACATTTTTTTGCATATCCTTGAACTAACTTATAGGATTTTTCTCTTGTAATGCCGGTTTTTGTTAATTCTAGCATCACTTCTTGTGAAAAAATTAGCCCTTTAGTAAGATTAAGATTTTCTAACATTTTTTTTGGATAAACGATCATATTATCTAAAACACCTGCTAACCTTACAAGCGCAAAATCTAAAGTAATATTTGCGTCAGGACCAATATTTCTTTCTACGCTTGAATGTGAAATATCTCTTTCATGCCATAAAGCAATATTTTCAAGTGCTGGAACAACAGAACTTCTTACCATTCTTGCAAGTCCAGTTAAATTTTCACTTAAAATTGGATTTTTTTTATGGGGCATTGCAGAAGAACCCTTTTGACTTTTAGAAAAGTATTCTTGCAATTCATAAACTTCTGATCTTTGTAAATGTCTTATTTCTATTGCGATTCTTTCTACACTTCCTGCAATGATTCCTAACACTGAAAAATAAAATGCATGTCTATCTCTTGGGATAATCTGAGTAGAGATTGGTTCAACTTTTAGTCCAAGTTTTTTTGCAACATGTTTCTCAACATTAGGGTTTACATTTGCAAAAGTACCAACAGCTCCAGAAATTGCACAAGTTGATATATGATCTATAGCATAAACTAATCTTTCTCTGTTTCTTTTAAACTCTTCGTAAAAGGAAGCCAATTTTAATCCAAATGTTATTGGCTCAGCATGAATTCCATGACTACGACCAATACAAGGAGTAAATTTATATTTTCTAGCTTGTTTTTTTAATACTTTTAAAATTTGATCAATGTCTTTTAAGATAATTTTTCCCGATTGAACTAATTGAATATTAAAACTTGTATCTACTACATCAGATGAAGTCATGCCAAGATGGAGGTATCTAGCTTTAATTCCTGCTTTTTCTGTAATGGAGGTTAAAAAAGCAATTACATCATGTTTTACTTTACTTTCAATTTGATGAATTCTTTTTACATTTATTCTAGCTTTTTTCTTAACTATAGATGAAACCCCTCTAGGTATTTGACCAAGTTTTTCCATTGCTTGAGCTGCAGCAATTTCAACATCTAACCAAATTTTATATTTATTTTCTTCAGACCAAATATCTGTTAATTCTTTTCGAGAGTATCTTTTAATCATTAATTATAAGTATGGGGGCTTTGAATAACCTTTAGCAGATTCTGTAAATATTTCATAACCATTTTCAGTAATTCCAACAGTATGCTCAAATTGTGCTGACATAGATTTGTCTTTTGTGACTGCAGTCCAACCATCATTTAGCATTTTTGTATTAAATTTGCCTGCATTTATCATTGGCTCAATTGTGAAAGTCATTCCAGTTTTTAATTCAGTACCAGTGTTTTTTGTTCCATAATGTAAAATATTTGGTGGTTCATGAAATTGAGTGCTTATACCATGACCACAAAAGTCCTTAACCACAGAAAATCCTTTTTCCTCAATATAAGATTGTATCTCATGTCCTATATCACCTAATTTAATTCCAGGTTTTAAGATTTTTATAGCTTTCATCATTGATTGATAGGTAGCATCAATTAGATTATTTAATTTAACAGAAGTTTGTCCAATACAAAACATACGACTAGTGTCTCCATAATGATCATTAATTATAGCAGTTACATCAACATTTAAAGCATCTCCTTCAACTAAAATTCTGTCCTCCGAGGGCACGCCATGACATACAACATGATTAAGAGATGTACATAAAGATTTAGTAAAACCACGATAGTAGAGGGGGGCGGAGTGGCCACCATTATCTCTGATAAACTCATAACCAAGTTTATCAATATAAGCTGTTGAAACACCTTCTTTAATATTCTCTGTTAACATATCCAAAGTTCGTGCAGCTAAATTTCCCGCTATTCTCATTTTTTCAAATTTTTCAGTGTAATTATTCATTTATAATTTTTATTTTTTTATCTATATATATTTTTTTAGAACTAATATTACATCTATAAGCTAAAAAATTTACCCCCGCTTTTTTAGCTATCAAATAATTTTCATAATATTTGCTATCTATATCTTTTGCTATTCTAAAGTATTCCATATTTTGTATTTGAACTAAAAATATTAAGTAAGATTTATAACCTTTATTTATGGCATCAATAAGGGTAAGTAAATGTTTTGATCCTCTAGCGGTAATAGCATCTGGAAACTCAGCTGTTTTTTTGTCTCTAAAAAGAGTAACGTTCTTTACTTCTATAAAACTTTTTTGACCTTTTTTTTCAGTTAAAAAATCAAATCTTGTTTCTTTATTAAAAAAAACTTCTGAATTAATCTTATCGTTATTTCTTAATTCTTTAATTTTGTTATTACTTAATCCATGATGCACGATTTTGTTTGCTCTGTGTGTATTTATTCCTACAAAGTTTTTTTTCACTTTAATTATTTCTAGACCATACTTTAATTTTCTTTTTGGATCATCATGCTTGAATAAATACACTTCATTCCCTTCATCTAACAAACCTTTCATAGATCCAGTATTTGGACAATGTGCAGTAACAATTTCTTTATTTAGATTTACATCAACAAAAAAACGCTTATATCTTTTGATTAATTTGCCTTTTAATAAAGACTTGGTAAATTCCATATTCGAATTATACATATAAAATGAGTAAAAACACAAAAGTAAATGCTGCGATATTAATCATCGGTAACGAAATTCTTTCTGGAAGAACTCAAGATACTAATACAAGCACGTTGGCAACATGGTTAAATTCTATTGGTGTAAAAGTGAATGAAGTAAGAGTTATTCCTGATATAGAAAAAACAATCGTTGATACACTAAATGTTTTGAGAAAATCCAATAATTATGTTTTTACAACTGGAGGAATTGGTCCTACCCATGACGATATTACTGCTCAGTCAGTTTCAAAAGCTTTTAATCGAAAATATGAAATACATAAAGAAGCATTCAAAATATTAGAAGCCTACTATGATAAAGGACAATTTAATAAGGGCAGACAAAGAATGGCATGGATGCCAGAAAATGCAGAATTAATTTTAAATCCGACAAGTGGTGCTCCAGGATTTAGTGTTGAAAATGTATTTTGTTTACCGGGTGTTCCCTCAATAATGAAATCTATGTTAGGAGGCTTAAAAAATAAGATAGCTGGTGGAGAACCGATTTTGAGTCATACAATTAATTTAAGAACAGTCGAAAGTGAAATAGCTAACTCACTTACAAAAGTTCAAGATCAGAACCAAGATGTTGAAATAGGGAGCTATCCATTTTTTCATGCAGGCAAGTTAGGTGTGTCGATTGTTTTAAGATCTGAAAATCAATCAAAAATAGATGCATGTAATTCACAGATTTTAGATTTTATTAAAGAAAAAGATATTGAGATTGTAGAGAGGTAAATGCTTTATTTTGCTTACGGAAGTAATCTACATCATTCTCAAATGAGAAGAAGGTGTAAGGATAGTAAGTTTTTAAAAAAGATAAATTTAAAAGATTTTAGATTAACTTTTAGAAGCAAATATCGTGCTGCAGATATTGAGCCAAAAAAAAATTCAATTGTACCCGGTGGCTTATTTGAAATATCTAAGAGTGATGAAAAAAAACTTGATGTTTATGAAGATTATCCGTCCTTATATAAAAAGTATTACTTTTTTTATTATGGAAAAAAAGTAATGACTTACACAATGGTAAAAAAAACGTCTTTTAAATTTCCAACTGAAAGATATTTAAATGTAGTTACTAAAGGATATAAAGATTGCAAATTAGACAAAAAATATTTAAAGAAAGCTTTAATGCTCTCGTGGTAAAATTGGTTAATACAAAAGACTTAAAATAACTTGAATTAAAAAATTATTTAAAGATTTTAAAAACTAATAATCTTTGCTGTATTATCTTTACCTATAAAATCAGAAAAAAAAGCTTAATAAAATTTTAAAAAACCTACACAAAAATAGCATACAGTAGATAAAATTGGATATTATCCTTGTTCCAGTCTTAAAGTTATGATTAGACTTTGGGGATTATATTATGAAGAAAGTTATTTTTTATTTAATATTTTTTTTAATTTTTTCTACTCAAATCATTGCAAGTGAAAAAAAAGTTTTTTACGCAGGCTTCTCTTTTTCAGGTAATTATATTGATAAGTCATCTGGTATAAAGTATACCGACCCGCTCACTAAGATAAAAGATGAAAATGGAGTTGATATAATTTCTTCAAGTTTGCTTAAATCAGTTAAAAAAGCAAATCCAAACAGTTTCAAAATTGATTATAATTTTGCTGACATTGAAAAAGGTCTTGAAGAGTCAGTCGTGATGGCTGTTGTATTGGATCATGAGGATTTTTTTACTGAGTATGAGCCAATTACAAAAACTTATTTGAATAATATTCAAATGTTTTTTCAAATAATATTTTATGATTTTAAATCTAGAAAATTAATAGCCTCTATACCATATGATGTTTCAATGCCATTCTTTACCAAAAAAGAATTAAATGAAAGTGAGATTAGAGAATACATAAAAACTTTTTACACAACTGGATTGAAGTCAGTAGATGATAATAAAACTTTAAACGCGTTCTCTATGGTTGAAGAGATACTGAATAATTTTGTTTTAAAAGAAAAATATAAGTTTAGAGCAGGTGTAACAAAAGTAAACTTTGAGGAAAAATCAATACCATTCATTCCTGAAAAATTTAAAAAAAATCAAAATTACTTAAAAAATGTATTTGCTCAACTTTTTTCTTCTAGATTATCACTTCATAATGATATTGCATTAGTCCCTTATAATGAAGGTATGGCTATAGGAGCTAAAATGAAACAACAATTTGTAAATAGTGATATAATTTATGATATTGAATTGCCAAAGCCTGATTTCAATATCGAGATTAGTGTAAGAGGTTTCAAAAAAGTTTTAGCAAAAAAATCTGATGTGAATAATATTTTCTTCTGGGCTTCATTTATAAATTTAAATATATTTCAACCTGATTTAAATAAAACGTTTATGAATGATAATTTAAAAAATGTAATAAAGAAATCAATTCCCTCACAAATTGAAAATATTAATGACTGGTATAAATTTTATGTTGCTACATATGAATTATTCGATGAATATTCCTTTAATATAAATAGTCCAAATAAGGAATGGATTAAAAAAACCAACGATACAGAAAGCTTTAATAAAAATATTCAAGCCGTTAATAAATTAATGGAAAAATTAAAATAAATTTAATATGATTTTTTTGTATGAATAAAAACTTTAAATTCTTTATTGTATTATTATCTTTTATTTTTTTAAACTTGAATGTCCATGCTTTTGAAGAAAATGGAAAAGGCACTGTAGATTTAGCAAATTATAAATCTTTTGAAGAGGAAAAAAATCAAATCATTAAAGATGCAAAAGTTTTAGCTTGTAAAAATGCGCTACAAAAATATGTATCAACTTTTACAATTGATAAAAAAAAGAATTACGAAAAAATTAAATCGAAAGTAAATGACAATTACAGTCAATACATGGTTTGTGATAGTGTAATTGATGAAAATCTAGATGTTGGTGAAAATAAGTTTACGATCTTAATGAAAGCAAACATTGATGAAAATAAAATTGATCAGGCACTTGTTGAAGTATCCGCTATTGCAAATGCAGGTGCAGATGAAGTTTCAGATATCGTTATACTTATGTTCTCTGCAAAAACAAAAAGTGTAAAACAAAAAGATGATAAAGTTACAAAAGTTGACCAAAACAAGAAGAGCGTTGATGTAGAGCAAACCGAAGCTTCAACTGAGGGTGAAACTCAAATTTCAAGTGAAACAACTGAAACGAATGTAACTACCACAGGAGGAAATACTGTTTCTAGCTCTGAAGTGATAACATATGAAGTTACGGATATTTATAATGAGTCTATTGAAGCAGGCATGGTTGAAATTTTAAATACTGCCGGATTTGAATTAATTGATGGTGGTGACCTTGATCTTGAAGAACAAATTGAAACAATGAAAATGGATTATGGGGAGCAGGGTAAGTTATCTAAAGCTGTTCAGAAAAGTATTAAACAAAATATAGCTTCGGAAGAAATTTCTTTTTATGTACAAGGAATTTTTAAGATAGGAAGTCAAGAAGTTGATTCAGCAACTGGTATGAAGATGATAAATGTCTCAGTAGTTAGTGCAAAAATGATGCATAAAAGAGAGGGAAAAAAATTTTGGAAAACTGTTGCAACAGTAGCTGGTAATCAAAGAAAAGGTAAAGGAACTACTTATGATGAAGCTATCAATAATGCAATAAGGTTATGTGCTCAATCAGTTGCAAAACAAATGGTACAAAAACTTAATGCGAAAGGAATAAAATAAGACTATGAAAAAAATCAATTATCTAACATTTATATTTACAATTATAATATTAACAATTTCATTAAATGTTCCTTCATACTCTTTTGAATTAAAAAATCCTGCTGATCTTTTAAAAAAGAAAGGAAATAGTTCTGGAGGTGAAAAATTTGATTTTAAAAATGCAAACACTAGTCTTGTAAAAACATTTTTTGAGTCATCAAATAATTACTTGCAAGCACAGGAATTTTTACTAATTGCTTACGGCAAAAATACAGAGGCCGCACAAGTTAAAGAGGCAATCGCTTACGCAAAAGATTCTGGTGTTGATGATGCAAAAAAAATGAAAAACTCAATTAAAGTCTCTACCAATGCTAGTAAAGCGATTGAAAGTTCTATGGGTGATGAAAGTTTTAAGCTAACAGCAGAAGGAAAAGTTAATTATGCTAAATCGTTACCTTTTCTTTTAAAAGGTATTAAGGGAACGATAAGATTGAGACCAGAAACACAAGCAATGGTGTCTAATATTCAATCTAATCCAATGATGGCTCTTAAAGAATTAGGTGGGCTTTCAAAAGTAATTCCAAATGTACCGAAATATATATCAACACTAACAAACACTTCAAAGCTTGTAATTACTGGTGCTAAAGCCAAAAAAATTGAGGGTTCTGATAGTTTAGATAAAGCTATGAATGATCTGACCTTGTAAAAAGCCCTGAATGTCTATGAAAAAAAATTTTAAAAGTATATTTTTATTCATATTTTTAAGTTTTTTCATAACTTCAAAAGCTATAGCAGAAATTAAATTTAAAGAAGTTGTTGTTACGGGTGTTGGCCAATCCTTAGAAGAAGCTACTAATAATGCTTTTGCCGAGGCAATTTCAATGGTTAATGGAAAAAATGTTCAAACTAAAACAATTATTAAAGTTTTAAGTGGCGAACCTCTTCCTAAAAAATCAGAATCACAAGGCGAAAATGCAAATTTTTTTGCTAAAATTTTGGTGCAATTAACTGATAGCTCAAAAGAAAAAGAGGAAAAATCAGAAAAAAAAGAGGAAAAAAAACCTGAATATAGTCAATCCTATATTAAAGAATTAATTGATGAAACGAAGGGCGGGATAAAGTCTTATGAAATTTTAGAAAAAACAAAAGACAAAAAAGGTTGGCATCAAGTTAAAATAAAAGCGGAAGTTGCTTTTTTTGGACTACCTAAAGAAGCAATGAGAACACGTATCGCAGTTTTTCCATTTAGACTTTATGAGGTTCAGTCTGATAAAGAAAGATTTCAAAGACTTCTAGATCAAAATATCAATGATTATTTTGTACAAACAAAAAAATTTACCATGTTGGATAGAACATTCATTGAGGAAGTGGCTAGAGAACAGAAAACTATATTAGATGGTAAGACACCAGCAATTGAAATGGCAAAAATTGGTAATGAAATCTCGGCAGATTTTATATTAGTAGGTTCAGTAGAGGATTTTAGTATTGAGGAAAAAGTTACAAAAATATTATCATCAGATCAAGAAATTAAGAGGAGTATAGCGAGTATTTACTTATCATATAGGCTTTTAGATGTTGCAACAAAACAGATCAATAATTCAAACACTTTAGAGCTTCAAATTCCGATTAAGGAGTCAGCAAAAAAAGCTGATATGAAAGCAATATCTGAAGTATCAACAATTTTAGGAGAAGAAATTTTATTTAGTGTTTATCCAGTTCTAATCGAAAAAATTGCTAATGGAGAAATTTATCTTGGCCAAGGTGGAAAGCAATTTAAAAAAGGACAACAGTATGAAGTTTTTGAAAAAGGAGAAAAAATAATTGACAGTTACACAAATGAGGTAATTGGAAATGTTGAAACATCTGTTGGTAAAATCGAAATTTCCTCAGTTTCAAGTGGCTATAGTAAAGCAAAGTATTTAGGTGAAGAAAATAAATTATCTGAGCCTATACAACAAGGAAAATATATTGTTAGACCAATTCAAAAAGCAAGTTTAGATTCTGAAGCAAATTTCAAAGAAAATAAAGAAAAAATTGAAAAGAAAAGAAAAGAAAAAAAGAAAAAATTAGAAGAAGAATTTTAAACAATAGTTAAAATGAAAAATTTTTTATATTTATTCTTATTTATTTTCTTAATAAGCTGTGCAAATACAGTTGTTACATCTAGTTGTAAAATAAAAACAAACAAATCTTCTTCAAAATTAGATCCTGATTGGTTTACAAATAAAGAGAGTGAAGAATATAATTATATTGTTAAAAATAAAGAGTTTTCAGGCGATGGAAATTTAGCAAAAAATAAAAATATTTTGATATCTGAAATTATACTTGCAAATAAAATTGCAGATGACTTTATGAAATGTGAAGATCAAAATAAAGCTCTATATACAATTAGGAATTCTGGATCAGACGGTTTAGAAAAACTCAAAAATGGAAAAATTATTAAAAATTTAATTCAAGGATACAAAATTTCAAATATCGAAACTATCGAAGAAAATGGCAAGTTTACTAACTATTTGAGAATAATCAAACTTAGAAAGTAATGTGTTGAATTTTATAGTACAATCAACACATGACTAGCAAATGGAGAGATTAAAAAATATATTTTTAAATAGTTTTAATGTGAAAAAATTTATAATTTTCAAAATTTGTATAATATTTTTTTCATGTAATATTGCTTTATCAAAAGAAATTTTATTAGAGTGTATTTGGAAAGAAACAAATGATAATTTTTGGGATAATCCTCTAAAGGCTGATGAGTCTGATGAAATTGATTTTACTTATTATCTTTTATCCTCAGATTTTAAAACAATGTATATAAAGGGATACCGGACTAAAGCAAAAGGTGAATGTGCACTTGGAAATTGCGATATAATAAAAAAATATAATAATCGACCTTCTTTAGTTTTATCTGAAGAAGACGCAACTTATCTTTTTTATAAAAGAGAATGGTTTGATAAAAGAAGTTTATACGAAAACCGTACAATAAATAAAAAAAACTTAAATTTAATTGTAGTTGATAACATGACTTTGATAGAAGCTAATACGTTTGGAAATAGCAAAGATGCGATAGTTGTATCCCAATCTATATCTAAATGTAAAAAAATTAATAAATTCCCGTTTTGATGCTAGAAGTGCTAATCATTATAGAGTTAGCACTCTTAACTTATATATTAATTTATGAGTAAAAAAGACGAACAAAAAAAAAATTCTAACCTAGGATTATTTGCTTTTATGGGTGGTATAACAGGATTTATTATAGGAGCTACAATGGGTTTAGGTGGCATGATATTTATGGCTATTTGTGGTGCTGCGTTTGGAGCTTTTTTTACAGATCAATTTTGGAATAAATGAAAAAAATTTACTTATTCATCTTGTTCAATTATAAATATTAGCATAAACACTCATGAAATTCATTAATGCCCTCGTGGTGAAATTGGTAGACACAAAGGACTTAAAATCCTTGCCGCTTGCGGAGTGCCAGTTCGAGTCTGGCCGAGGGCACCATTAAATGAGTAAAATACAAATTATTTCAGATACAAATCAAAAATCCTTAAAAATAAAAAATTCATTATTAAGATTATTAAAAAAAAATAACTTAAAAATATTAAACCTAGTCATAATAATTGGAGGCGATGGTTTTATGCTGAAAACATTAAAAAAAAATAAAGGAGTTAAGAAGATTTTTTATGGAATAAACTCTGGAAATTATGGCTTCTTAATGAATAAGTTTTCATCAAGAAAAACAATTAAAAATTTGAAGAAAGCTAAGATGATTTCTATTTCTCCTCTAGAGATGATAGTTAAAAATAGTAAAAATCAAACAAAAAAACATTTAGCAATTAATGAGGTATCAATTTTAAGACAAAGTAGGCAAGCCGCATCTTTATCTATTTATTATGGATCAAAACTAATTATAAAAAAATTAGTTTCAGATGGCGTTCTGGTATCAACACCTGCAGGAAGCACTGCTTATAATCTTTCTGTTCATGGTCCAATTTTGGGTTTGAATTCAAAAAAACTCTCAATTTCACCTATAAGTCCTTTTAGACCTAGAAGATGGAAGGGAAGAGTAATTAAAGATAAATCTAAAATTTTGATTAAAAATCTTGATCCAAAAAAAAGACCCATTAGTGCAGTTGCTGACAATATAGAAGTTAGAAATGCAAAGAATATAATTGTTAAAACAAATCGAAAAATAAATTTTCATTTATTGTATGACCGCAATCGAAGTCTTCAAAAAAAAATAAAGTTAGAACAATTAAAAAAAGAAATTAATTAAAAAACAATGAAATGTTTAATAGTAGGAGGTTCAGGTCAATTCGGAATCACCTTAAGTAAAATTCTCATTAAAAAAAAAAAATATAATGTGGATATTACAACAAGATCAATTTCTAAAGCAAAAAGTAAAATTAAAAAATACGGACTTAAAAAAGTTAGATTAATTAGATTGAATATTTTAGACAAAAAGCAAATTTTAAAAATTTTAAAAAGAAGGTATGATTACATTTTTTATTTTGCTGGACAGAGTTCTCCTGATTTATCTTTTAAAAAGATTAATCAGACATTAGAGAGTAATTACTTAGGATGTAAGAATTTTTTAGAACTTTTAAAGTATCTTAATTTGAATACCAAATTCTTTAATTCTAGTTCATCTGAAATATTTTCTGATACAAAAAAAAAATTGAATATTTTTAGCAAAAAAAAACCAATTAGTCCTTATGGAAGATCAAAACTATTATCATTTGATCTTACAAAGAAATTTAGAAAAATATATAAGTTAAAAACTTATAATTTAGTGCTATTTAATTCTGAGTCATATTTTAGAGAAAAAAAATATTTAATTCCAAAAATATGTTTAGCAGCTATCAAAGCTAAAAATTCAAATAAAATTACAGGTTTTGGGAAATTAGATGTTGTCAGAGAATGGAATTGGTGTGAAGAACAATGCAATTTAATTTTAAATTGTATGTCTAAAAATCCCAATGATTTTATCTTATCTAATGGAAAAGAATATTCTGGTTATCAAATGATAAAATATGCATTTAACTATCTAAAACTTGATTATAAAAAATATATTAAAATTGAAAAAAAATTTTACAGAAAAAAAGATTTTAAGTTAAAAAGATCAGATTTCAAAAAAAATATTTTTCAAATTAATCCTAGTTGGGTACCAAAAATTTATGGAAAAGTACTAATTTGTAAATTAATTAAATATTATCAAAAAAATAAAACCATCTAACCAATTAATTTAGGTGTGCCCCGCA